>NZ_JADKYQ010000013.1:0-231109 GCF_015354395.1 Micromonospora sp. ANENR4 | reverse complement strand
GCGTTCACCCCCGGAAAACACCACCAGACCGGCCGCAAAGCTGGCCCCCGATGCGGGTAACGGAGTACCCCGGACCTAGCCACTTCGCCGTACTGGTGTGCCGGCCACCAGTACGCCGTAGTGGCTGCAACGGAGTGCCCCGGATCCAGCCACTTCGCCGAGCTGGTGAGTCGGCCCGCCGCTTCCCCGAGGGGGAGACACAACGGACTGTCTGGCATCCGGCCCACCTCCCCGAACAGGAGGGGCTGGGCGGCCATTACCCCGAGACCGGGGCATGGGAGGGACAGGGGCGCCGACACGGCGACGTGGCGGGGGCGGGGCAGGGCGTGTGCGGGCACCTCGGCGTACTGGCCCGGTGAGAGGGCGCCGAGGTCGCGGGTCAGCGGCTCTGGACGGACTCGCGGATCTCGCGGAACAGCGCCGCGGCGTCGTCGACCCGGCGGCCCGGGAACATGCCCATCACCACGCTGCCGTGGTCGGCCCACCCGCAGACCGCGAAGTCGCCACCGTCGCCGCTGGTCGTACCGCACTTCATCACGCCGCCCAGGCGGCCCGCGTCCACCTCGCGCAGCCCTGCCACCCGGCCGGTCTCGTCGGCCATCAGGCCGAACAGAGTGTCCAGGTCACGTTCGGGCTGCCAGAGCAGCGTGGTGCCGCCGAACAGCAGCACCGAACGCTTGGCGTCCCCGCGGTCGGAGTAGACGGCGCCGTAGCCGCGGTCCAGCTCGATGTCGGCGGCCAGTCCGTCGCGCAGGTAGTCGGCGGTGCTGCGAGCCCGTTCGCTGTCGTCCCGGACCAGCCCGGCCACCTCGGCCGGCTGACCGAGCGTGGTGTCCTTCTGCTGGACCACCCGCCAGCCGCCCAGCCCGAGCGCGCCGGCGCCGGCCAGGCCGGCCGCCAGCAGGGCGGCGAGGACGATCTTCCGGCGCCGGGACACGGGACGGCGTTCGGGCTCCTGCGCGGGATCGCGGCGGCTCAGCTCGATCGGCTCGTCGGTCAGCTCGACCGGATCGGGGCCCCCGTCGACCGGGCGCTCGGTGAGATGCGCGTCGGACATGACCGCCACCGTACGCGAATCACAGGTGGTGCACGTCGGGTCCCCGAAAGCGCTCCGTAGACTTTCAGAGTGACCGAGAGACTGGATGCCCGACGCCCCGACGCCCCGACCCTCGCCGGCCAGTACCAGCCCGGCGAGGTAGAGCAGCGACGGTACGAGCAGTGGGTAGCCGGCGGGCACTTCCGGGCGTCGGCGGACAGCGAGAAGCCGCCGTTCACCATCGTCATCCCGCCGCCGAACGTCACCGGCTCGCTGCACATGGGGCACGCGTTCGAGCACACGCTCATGGACGCGCTCACCCGGCGCAAGAAGATGCAGGGGTACGAGGCGCTCTGGCTGCCGGGCATGGACCACGCCGGCATCGCCACCCAGAACCTGGTCGAGCGGCAGCTCGCCGGTGAGGGGCTGTCCCGGCACGACCTCGGGCGGGAGAAGTTCGTCGAGCGGGTCTGGCAGTGGAAGGCCGAGTCCGGCGGCGCGATCCTCGGCCAGATGCGCCGGCTCGGCGACGCCGTCGACTGGGACCGTGAGCGGTTCACCATGGACGAGGGCCTGTCCCGGGCCGTGCAGACCATGTTCAAGAAGCTCTTCGACGACGGGCTCATCTACCGGGCCAACCGGATCATCAACTGGTGCCCGCGCTGCCTCACCGCGCTGTCCGACATCGAGGTGGAGCACACCGACGACGAGGGCGAGCTCGTCTCGATCCGCTACGGCGACGAGGTCGTGGTGGCGACCACCCGGGCTGAGACCATGCTCGGCGACACCGCGGTGGCGGTGCACCCGGACGACGAGCGGTACCGGCACCTGATCGGTACCGAGGTGGAGCTGCCGCTCACCGACCGGCGGATCCCGATCGTCGCCGACGAGCACGTCGACCCGAGCTTCGGCACCGGCATGGTCAAGGTGACACCGGCGCACGACCCGAACGACTTCGAGATCGGCCAGCGGCACGACCTGCCCTCGCTGACGATCATGGACGAGCGCGGCGTCATCACCGCGCCCGGACCGTTCCAGGGCCTGGACCGGTACGAGGCCCGCCCGGCCATCGTCGCGGCGCTGCGCGAGCAGGGCCGGATCGTCGCCGAGAAGCGGCCGTACCTGCACGCGGTCGGGCACTGCTCGCGGTGCAAGACGACCGTCGAGCCGCGGCTGTCGCTGCAGTGGTTCGTCAACACCGCCCCGCTCGCGAAGGCCGCCGGTGACGCGGTGCGCGACGGCCGGGTGAAGATCGAGCCGGCCGAGCTGGCCAAGCGCTACTTCGCCTGGGTCGACAACATGCACGACTGGTGCATCTCCCGCCAGCTCTGGTGGGGCCACCGCATCCCCGTCTGGTACGGCCCGGGCGGCGAGATCGTCTGCGTCGGCCCGGACGAGGAGCCGCCGTCCGGCGAGGGCTGGCGGCAGGACGAGGACGTCCTGGACACCTGGTTCTCCAGCGGGCTGTGGCCGTTCTCCACGCTCGGCTGGCCCGAGCGTACCCCCGACCTGGCGAAGTTCTACCCGACCAGCGTGCTGGTCACCGGCTACGACATCCTGTTCTTCTGGGTCGCCCGGATGATGATGTTCGGCCTGTACGCGATGGACAGCGTGCAGCCGTTCGACGTGGTGGCGCTGCACGGCATGGTCCGCGACGAGCACGGCAAGAAGATGTCGAAGTCGTTCGGCAACGTGGTCGACCCCCTGGACTGGATCGACCGGTTCGGCGCCGACGCCACCCGGTTCACGCTGGCCCGGGGCGCCAACCCCGGCCAGGACGTGCCGGTCAGCGAGGAGTGGTGCCAGGGCTCCCGCAACTTCTGCAACAAGCTCTGGAACGCCACCCGGTTCGCGCTGCTCAACGGTGCGCACACCGACGGCCCGCTGCCGGCCGCCGCTGACCTCTCCACCGTCGACAGGTGGATCCTGTCCCGGCTGGCGCACGTCACCGCCGAGGTCGACGAGCAGTTCGAGGCGTACGAGTTCGCGAAGGTCTGCGACCTGCTCTACCACTTCGCGTGGGACGACGTCTGCGACTGGTACGTGGAGCTGAGCAAGCCGGTCCTGGCCGAGGGCGGCCCCGCCGCCGACGCCACCCGCCGGGTGCTCGGGCACGTGCTGGACCAACTCCTGCGGCTGCTGCACCCGGTCATCCCGTTCGTCACCGACGAGCTGTGGGCCGCGCTCAGCGGCGGCGACACCGTACTGACGGCGTCCTGGCCGGTCGCCGACCGTACCCTGATCGACGACGCCGCGGAGAGCGAGGTCGGCACCCTCCAGCGGGTGGTGACCGAGGTCCGGCGGTTCCGGTCGGACCAGGGGCTGCGGCCGACCCAGCGGGTCGCCGCGCGGCTCGACGGCCTGACCGGCGCTGGCATCGCGGCGCACGAGCCGCTGGTCCGCTCGCTGGCCCGGCTGGACGCGCCGGGCGACGACTTCCAGGCGAGCGCCACGCTGGCCATGCCCGGCGCGGTGAGCGTCGCGCTCGACACCCGCGGCTCGATCGACGTGGCCGCCGAGCGCGCCCGGCTCACCAAGGACCGGGCGGCAGCCGAGAAGGAGGCCACCCAGGCGCGGGCGAAGCTGGACAATCCGGCGTTCGTGGGCAAGGCGCCCGAGCCGGTGGTGGCGAAGATCCGCGAGCGGCTGGCGGTGGCCGAGGCGGACCTGGTCCGGATCGACGCCGCCCTGGAGGCGCTTTCCTCGTGAACGACCGCACCGCGTTCGCCGAGGTGGAGGCCGCGCTCAACGCGCGCGGCTTCACCCGGATGCACTTCGAGCTGGAGAAGATCGAGACCCTGCTCGATCTGCTGGGCAGCCCGCAGCGGGCGTACCCGTCGATCCACCTGACCGGCACCAACGGCAAGACCTCGACGGCCCGGATGATCGACTCGCTGCTGCGGGCGTTCGGGCTGCACACCGGCCGCTACACCAGCCCGCACCTGGAGACGGTCCGGGAGCGGATCAGCCTGGACGGCGAGGCGGTGAGCGAGGAGCGGTTCGTGTCCACGTACCGTGAGATCGCGCCGCTGGCCGAGCTGGTCGACAAGCGGTTCGCCGAGCCGCTGACGTACTTCGACATGACCACGGCGCTGGCGTTCGCCACGTTCGCCGACGCCCCGGTCGACGTGGCGGTGGTGGAGGTCGGGCTCGGCGGCGCGGAGGACGCGACGAACGTCATCCAGGCCGGCGTCGCCGTGATCACCCCGATCGGGCTGGACCACACCGAGTGGCTCGGCGACACGATCGAGGACATCGCGCTGCACAAGGCCGGCATCATCCACCCCGGCGCCACAGTGATCGCGGCGGCGCAGGAGGAGGAGGCCGCCCGCCCGATCCTGGAACGCTGCGCCGAGGTCAACGCCACAGTCGCCCGCGAGGGCGCCGAGTTCGGCGTGCTGCGCCGCGCGGTCGCGGTCGGCGGCCAGGTGCTGACCATCCAGGGCCTGGGCGGAGTGTACGAGGAGATCTTCATCCCGCTGCACGGCGCGCACCAGGCGCAGAACGCGGCGGTCGCGCTGGCCGCCGTGGAGGCGTTCCTCGGTGCCGGCGCACGGCGGCAGCTCGACATCGATGCGGTCCGTGAGGGCTTCGCCGCGACCAGTTCGCCGGGCCGGCTGGAGCGGGTGCGTAGCGCCCCGACGGTGCTGCTCGACGGCGCGCACAACCCGCACGGGATGGCCGCGACGGTCGCCGCCGTGCAGGAGGAGTTCGCGTTCAGCAAGCTCGTCGGCGTGCTGGCGGTGCTCGGCGACAAGGACGCGGCGAGCCTGCTGGAACTGCTCGAACCGGTGCTCGACTCGATCGTGGTGGCGGAGAACAGCTCGGCCCGGGCGATGCCGGTGGACGAGCTGGCGGCGCTGGCGCGGGAGATCTTTGGGCCGGAGCGGGTGCAGGTGGCCCGGGAGATGCCCGACGCCATCGAGGCGGCGGTGGCGGAGGCCGAGTCGGACGTGCCGGGCGAGCTGTCCGGGGTGGGCGTGCTGGTCACCGGATCGGTGGTGACAGTGGCCGACGCCCGCCGGCTGCTCAAGCGATGACCGGCCCGCAGCAGCGCCCGACCGGCGCTGAGCAGCCGACGGGCCCGGAGCAGGCAGGCGGCTCGGAGCCGGTGGGCGGCGTGCGGCGGTCCGGGCTGCGGAACCCGGACAAGGCGGTACGCGGACTCGGCGCCGGCACGATGTCGCTGGAGGCGCTGGTGCTGCTGCTGGCCATCCAGCCGATCCGGGTGGTCGGCGGTGACCTGAGCGGCGCGGCGATCGGCGCGATCGTGACGCTGGCGGTCGCCTGTGTGGTGCTCGCCGGGATGATGCGCCGCCCGTGGGCATGGCACGCCGGCACCGTGATCCAGGGACTGCTGCTGCTCTCCGGGCTGCTGCACTGGTCGCTGTTCGCGCTCGGGGTGATGTTCGCGCTGGTGTGGGCGTACGCGCTGCACGTGCGGCGGGTCATCCTCGGCTGAGGACGGGCCGCCGCGTACCGCTCAGGCGTCGGCGAGGGTGCGCCACTGCGTCAGCGCGACACCGTGGCCGTCGGGGTCGCGGAAGGCAGCCGCCCACACCTCCAGCTTGGTGCCCCGGTTGACCACGCGCGGGGCGTACGTGAACCGGACGCCGGACTCGCGCAGCCGCTCGTACGCGCCCTGGATGTCGTCCACCTCCAGGTTGACGTGCACCAGGCGGCGGCTGATCGGGGCGGCGCCGGTCACCCGGCGCAGCACAAGCCGGGTCGGCCCGGAGGCGAGCACGGCGTTGCCCTCGCCCCGATCCAGCTCCTCGAAGCCGAGCTCCCGGTAGAAGTCGAGGGACCGGTCCAGGTCGGTGACGAGCAGCGTGATGCCGACGCCGCTGATCGGGCCGGCCAGCTCGTCCGGCTCGGCCGCGCCGGACGGGCCGAAGATCGCCTCGTCCAGTTCCTCGGGCGTCGGCGGCGCGTCGGAGCGCCGAGGGGCGTCCGCGGGGTCGTCAAGCGCCACGTCGATCGGGTCGATCTCGGCCGGCCCTGAGCCGGCCGGCCCTGAGTCGGCCGGCCCGGAGTCGACGAGCACTGTCTCGACCGGCACGGTGTCGACCGGCTCCTCGGCCGGCGAGCGGGGCGCCGGGGCGCGGCGGGGGAGCGGGTCAGGGCCGGCCGTGCGTTCGGCCCGCTCGACGAGCTGGCCCTCCAGCACCACCGGGCCGCCGGGGCTCTGGTGCAGCACCACCGGCTCGCGGTCCTCGGCCCGGGGCGGTACGTCGTCCAGGTACGGGTCCGGCGCGGGCGGGTAGTCGTCGCGGAAGTCGTCCTCCGGCGCGCGCCCAGCCCACGGCGGCGCCTCCTGCGCGATCAGCGGCTCGTCCAGCGGGTCCGGCTCGACGGCGTACTCGGGCGGCAGGTCGGCGACCGCGGCGGCGCTCTCGGCGTGCGTGGGCACCTCGTCCCAGAGCACGCGTACGTGCCGCTGGTCGTCCAGCGCCACCCGGACCGGCAGCGCCTGGCCCAGCGAGGGCCACTTGGCGACCGGCACCCGAGGCTCGATGATCTTCTTGGAGCGAGGCGGCAGCCCCGGCGCGTCGATCACCAGTTGCAGCTCGCACCGGCCGAACGCGTACTGGGTGGGCGGCTCGGAGGCGCTGTGCACGTGCCCCAGGCCGATCACCCAGGTGCGGCCGCCGCCGCGTACCGTGGCCAGGGCGATCGCCAGCACCAGCAGCGCCACGCCGAGCGCCACGATGGCCCAGCTGGTCATGCCGAGCCCGAACACGGTCACGAAGGTGGCGACGGTGCCCAGCACCGCCCCGATCAGTTTGCGTACCGGCGCGATCGTGCGGTTCCCGCCATTCGCCACAGTGGACCTCCCAGGGGTTCCAGGGCCAGGCTAGGCCGCCGCGGCGGGCCAGGGAAGACGCAGCCGCCGCGCCGGCGCCGGGACCGGGTCGCTACGCTGACCGTACCCAGCCGAACCCCGTTTGAGTGCGCAGGAGGAACCCAGCGTGTCCAGCAGCAGCCCGGACGAGCGGTCGCTCGTACTGATCAAGCCCGACGCGGTGCGCCGCGGTCTGGTGGGCGAGATCCTGTCCCGTTTCGAGCGCAAGGGCCTGCGGATCGACGCGATGGTGAGCCGGACCATGGACGGCGACTTCGCCGACCAGCACTACGCCGAGCACGTCGACAAGCCGTTCTACCCGCCGCTGAAGACGTTCATGACCAGCGGCCCGCTGGTGGCGCTGGTGCTCTCCGGCGACCAGGTGGTCGAGGTGGTGCGCGCGATGATCGGCAGCACCGACGGCCGCAAGGCCGCCGCCGGCACCATCCGCGGTGACCTGTCGCTGTCGAACCGGGAGAACCTGGTGCACGCCTCCGACTCGGCGGACAGCGCCAAGCGCGAGATCGCGCTCTGGTTCCCCGAGCTGGCCTGACCGACACGCCGACGGCCCCGGCCCGCTCCTGGCGGGACCGGGGCCGTCGTGTGTCAGCGATCAGACCTGCGCCGGCGGCTGCGTCCGGCAGGTCACCGCGACCCGGTTCCACACGTTGATGGTGGCGATCGCCATCACCAGGTCCGCCAGCTCCTTCTCCGACCACACCTTCGCCGCGGCGTCCCAGACGTCATCCGGCACGCCGTGCTCGCCGAGCCGGGTCACCGCGTCGGTGAGGGCCAGCGCGGCCCGCTCCCGCTCGTCGAAGAACGGCGCCTCGCGCCACGCCGCGACAGCGAACAGCCGGCGGCTGTCCTCACCGGCCGCCAGCGCCTCGCGGCTGTGCATGTCCACGCAGAACGCGCAGCCGTTGCGCATCGACGCCCGCAGCTTCACCAGCTCCAGCACGGTGTGGTCCACGTTCGCCCGGACGTACTTCTCCAGGCCCAGCACGGCCTGGTACGCCTCCGGTGCCACCGCCGCCATGTCCATCCGGCTCATCGCCGCCTCCTTGAGGGTTCGGGTACGCGCACAGGACGGGGCACGGTGGGCGCGGTGTGACGGCCCGGCGGTGTGACGGTTGTCATGCCGGAGCGCTGGACAGCAGTCGTTGACGTGCCGGTCACCTCGACCGGAGTTCCCGGCCACCTGCGGCCGGTAGACCGGGCTGGCGACACTGCCGAGACCGGGAGAACCCATGACGCACTTCGATCGACGTACCCTGCTCCGCGCCGGCCTGGTCGCCGGTGCCGGAGTCGCCGGCGGCGCGCTGCTCGGCGCGCCCGGCGCGCCCGCCGCACCCGGCCTGCGGCGCAGCGGCCGGCCGCTGCTCACCCACGGCGTGCAGAGCGGCGACGTGACCGCCGACTCGGCGCTGGTCTGGACCCGCGCGGACCGGCCCGGCCGGATGCTCGTCGAGGTGAGCCGCCGCCCGGACCTGCGCGGCGCCCGCCTGGTGCGCGGCCCGGTGGTCGACCCCACCGGCGACCTCACCGGCAAGGTCCGCCTGCGCGGCCTGCCCGCGGGGGAGCGGCTGCACTACCGGGTACGGGTGGAGAGCCTGGACCGGCACGGCCTGTGCAGCGAGCCGCTGACCGGTTCGTTCGCCACCGCCCCCGGGCGGCACCAGCGGCGTGACGTGCGGTTCATATGGACCGGCGACATCGTCGGGCAGGGCTGGGGGATCAGCACCGACTTCGACGGCCTGGCGATCTTCCGGGCCATGCGGGAACGCCGCCCGGACTTCTTCCTGTGCAGCGGCGACACCGTGTACGCCGACGGCCCGCTGGCCGAGAGCGTGGTGCTGCCGGACGGCCGCACCTGGCGCAACCTGGTGACGCCGGAGAAGAGCAAGGTGGCCGAGACGCTCGCCGAGTACCGGGGGCAGTTCGCGTACAACCTGCTCGACGAGCACCTGCGGGCGTTCGCCGCCGAGGTGCCGCAGATCAACCAGTGGGACGACCACGAGGTGGTGAACAACTGGTACCCGGGGGAGATCCTGACCGACGACAGGTACGGCGAGAAGCGCGTGGACGTGCTCGCCGCCCGGGCCCGGCAGGCGTTCCACGAGTGGCTGCCGGTGCCGTCGGGCGGGCCGATGTACCGCAAGTTGTCGTACGGGCCGCTGCTGGACGTGTTCGTGCTGGACATGCGCACCTACAAGGACCCGAACGACGGCAACACGTACGCGGACCGCAGTCGCGGCCTGCTCGGCACGGCGCAGCGGGAGTGGCTGATCCGGGAGCTGCGCGCGTCCCGCGCCACCTGGAAGGTGATCGCCAACGACCTGCCGATCGGCGTGGTGGTGCCGGACGGGTCAGACGCCCAGGAGGGTGTCGCGCAGGGCGACCACGGCGCGCCGGCCGGCCGGGAACTGGAGTTCGCCGAGGTGCTGCGCGCCTCGCACCGGGCCGGGGTGACCGGGCTGGTGTTCCTCACCGCCGACGTGCACTACACCGCCGCCCACCACTACGACCCGGCGAGCGCCGCCGTGCGGGACTTCAGCCCGTTCTGGGAGTTCGTCTCCGGCCCGGCGCACGCCGGTGCGTTCGGGCCGAACGCGCTGGACGGCACGTTCGGCCCGAAGGCGGTCTTCGTGCACGCGCCGCCGCGCGCCAACACCTCACCGGCCGAGGGCTTCCAGCACTTCGGCGAGGTGACCATCGACGGCCCGTCGGCGGCGCTCACGGTCCACCTGCGCGACCGCTCCGGCGTCTCCCTCTGGACCACCACCCTCCCGGCCCCGTCCCACCGCTGACACACGGGGTGGAGGCGGGGTGGAGGCGGGGTGGGGTGGGGCGGGAGATACTCGGCGGCGCGGTGGGTGGGGGGTCGAGTACGCTTGAACGCACAGGCGACGACCCGGCCATCACCGGCGAGCCTCCGGAAGAACGGCCGGGTCACCGGCTCAGTAGAACCGGACGGGACGGCCCGTCACAGCCGGCCAACGAGCGGGCGGTCGCACCTCGGCCGCCAAGCGGGGTGGTACCGCGGGCCACGCCCGGAACGCCGGTCACGGCGTACCGGATTCGGCTCGTCCTCGCAGACCACAGACGAGTGAGCTGCTGAGGGAGAGCGACAGGCGATGGCCTATCCGTTGCACGACCCGACCGGCGCCGGTGTCCCGGCGAGCCCGGACCTGCCCGCGGTCGAGCGCCGGGTGCTGGAGCACTGGACGGCCGACAAGACCTTCGAGGCGTCGGTGGAGGCCCGCGACGCCGGCCGCGACGGCGAGAACGAGTACGTCTTCTACGACGGCCCGCCGTTCGCCAACGGCCTGCCGCACTACGGCCACCTGTTCACCGGCTACGTCAAGGACGTGGTGCCGCGCTACCAGACCATGCGCGGCAAGCACGTCGAGCGCCGGTTCGGCTGGGACTGCCACGGCCTGCCCGCCGAGGTGGTGGCCGAGAAGCAGCTCGGCATCACCACCAAGGCGGAGATCCTCGACCTCGGCGTGGCCCGGTTCAACGACGCCTGCCGCACGTCGGTGCTGGAGTTCACCCACGACTGGGAGCGGTACGTCACCCGGCAGGCCCGCTGGGTCGACTTCGCCAACGACTACAAGACGCTCGACCTGGACTACATGGAAAGCGTCATGTGGGCCTTCAAGACCCTGCACGACAAGGGCCTGGTCTACGAGGGCTTCCGGGTGCTCGCGTACTGCTGGCGGTGCGAGACGCCGCTGTCGAACACCGAGACCCGGATGGACGACGTCTACCGGGACCGGCACGACCCGACGCTCACCGTCTGGTTCGAGCTGACCGCCGACGAGAACGCGCCGGAACCGCTGCGCGGGCCGGTCAAGCTGGGCGTCTGGACGACCACGCCGTGGACGCTGCCGTCGAACCTGGCGCTCGCCGTCGGCCCCGACATCGAGTACGCGCTGCTGGAACGCGACGGTGAGCGCTACGTCGTCGGCGCCGCGCGCCTCGGCGCGTACGCCAAGGAGCTGGAGGGATACGAGCAGGTCGGCACCGTGTACGGCCGCGACCTGGTCGGACGCCGCTACACGCCGCTGTACGACTTCCTGGTCGAGCCGGCCGGGGAGAACGCCTACCAGGTGCTCGGCGCGGACTTCGTCACCACCGAGGACGGCACCGGGATCGTCCACCTGGCGCCCGCCTTCGGCGAGGACGACCAGAACACCTGCAACGCCGCCGGCATCCCCACCGTCGTGACGGTGGACGACCACACCCGGTTCACCGCACTGGTGCCGCCGTACCAGGGCGAGCAGGTCTTCGACGTGAACAAGCCGGTGATCCGGGAGCTGAAGGAGCGGGGGGTGGTGCTGCGGCAGGACACCTACACCCACTCCTACCCGCACTGCTGGCGCTGCGACACCCCGCTGGTCTACAAGGCGGTGTCGTCGTGGTTCGTCGCGGTGTCGACGTTCAAGGACCGGATGGTCGAGCTGAACCAGCAGATCAACTGGACGCCCGGCCACATCAAGGACGGTTCGTTCGGCAAGTGGCTGGCCAACGCCCGGGACTGGTCGATCAGCCGGAACCGGTTCTGGGGCTCGCCGATCCCGGTGTGGCGCTCCGACGACCCGAACTACCCGCGGGTGGACGTCTACGGTTCGCTGGCCGACATCGAGCGGGACTTCGGCGTACGCCTGACCGACCTGCACCGGCCGGCGGTGGACGACCTGGTCCGCCCCAACCCGGACGACCCGACGGGCAAGTCGATGATGCGCCGGGTGCCGGAGGTGCTGGACTGCTGGTTCGAGTCCGGCTCGATGCCGTTCGCCCAGGTGCACTACCCGTTCGAGAACCGCGAGTGGTTCGAGCACCACTACCCGGGTGACTTCATCGTCGAGTACATCGGGCAGACCCGCGGCTGGTTCTACACCATGCACGTACTGGCCACCGCGCTGTTCGACAGGCCGGCGTTCCGCAACTGCCTGAGCCACGGCATCCTGCTCGGCTCGGACGGCCGCAAGATGTCCAAGAGCCTGCGCAACTACCCGGACGTCTACCACGTGTTCGACTCCTACGGGTCGGACGCGATGCGGTGGATGCTGATGTCCTCGCCGGTGTTGCGCGGCGGCGACATGGCGGTCACCGAGTCGGGCATCCGGGACGCGGTGCGCCAGGTGCTGCTGCCGCTGTGGAACGTCTGGTACTTCTTCTCGCTCTACGCCAACGCCGACGGCTACACCGCGCGTCGCCGTACCGACTCGGCGAACGTGCTCGACCGGTACGTGCTGGCGAAGACGAACGAGCTGGTGGCGACCGTCGGCGCGCAGATGGACGCGTACGACATCTCCGGTGCGTGCGCGACGGTGCGGTCCTACCTGGACGCGCTGACCAACTGGTACGTGCGCCGGTCCCGGGACCGCTTCTGGGCCGGCGACGCGGACGCGTTCGACACGCTGTGGACCGTGCTGGAGACGCTGTGCCGGGTGGTGGCGCCGCTGGCGCCGCTGACCGCCGAGGAGATCTGGCGCGGGCTGACCGGCGAGCGGTCGGTGCACCTGACCGACTGGCCGCAGGCGGAGGAGTTCCCGGCCGACCACGAGCTGGTCTCCGCGATGGACAACGTCCGGGCGGTCGCCTCGGCGGCGCTGTCGCTGCGCAAGGCCAAGGGCCTGCGGGTACGGCTGCCGCTGGCGAAGCTGACAGTGGCCTCGCCCGTCGCCGACCAGCTGCGGCCCTTCGCCGACCTGGTCGCCGACGAGGTGAACGTCAAGGAGGTCGTGCTCACCGGCGAGGTGTCCGCGTACTGCCAGCAGGTCCTCACCGTGGTGCCGCGGGCGCTCGGCCCGCGCGTCGGCAAGGCCGTCCAGCAGGTGATCAAGGCGGTCAAGGCGGGGGAGTGGGAGCTGCGCGACGGCGCCCCGGTCGCCGCCGGGGTCACGCTCGCCGAGGGCGAGTACGAGCTGCGCCTGGTCGCCGCCGACGCCGAGCACTCCGCGCCGCTGCCCGGCGGTGAGGGAGTGGTCGTGCTGGACACCGAGGTCACGCCGGAACTCGCCGCCGAGGGGCTGGCCCGGGACGTGGTCCGGGTCGTGCAGCAGGCCCGCCGCGACGCCGACCTCGACGTCTCCGACCGGATCACGGTGGCCGTCTCCGCCTCCGAGGAGGTACGCGCGGCGGTCGCCGCGTACACCGGGTTCGTGGCGCGGGAGGTGCTCGCCGACAGCATCGACTTCGCCGAGGGCCTCGACGGCTTCGCCGGCGAAGCCGGCGAGGGCGAGCGCGTGACCGTGACGGTCCGCAAGGTGTGAGCGGACCGGGCCCTCCTGCACCCTCTCGGGTGGAGGAGGGCCCGCACCCAGCGAGTGGACTGCGGGCCACCCGCTCGGTGGCGGACGGCCGCGTCGGCTACCGTGACAGCGCCTGTTTCACGTACGACCGCCGGAGGACCCGTGCCCCTGCTCTACACCATCGGCAAGCTCACCGTGGCGCCCGCGCTCCGGTTGGCCTTCCGTCCGCACGTGGAGGGTTTGGAGCACATCCCGGCGACCGGCGGCGCGATCTTCGCCAGCAACCACCTCTCCGTCGCCGACGAACTGCTCCTCGGCACCGTGGTGCCCCGGCACCTGGCGTTCTGGGCCAAGTCGGAGTACTTCACGGGCACCGGCCTCAAGGGCGGCTTCTCGAAGTTCGTGCTCACCGGGCTGGGCGCCATCCCGGTCGAGCGGGCCGGCGGCCGGGCCGCGCTCACCGCGTTCGACGCGGCGATCCCGGTGCTCAAGGCCGGCGACCTGGTCGCCGTCTACCCGGAGGGCACCCGTTCCCCGGACGGGCGGCTCTACCGCGGGCGTACCGGCACCGTCCGGCTGGCGATCGCCGCGGGCGTGCCGATCATCCCGGTCGGCGTGACCGGCACCGACAAGGCCCAGCCCATCGGTACGCGGATCCCGCGACCGGGTCGTGCCAAGATCACCATGAAGTTCGGCAAGCCGCTGGACTTCACCGGCCGTCCCGACGACCGCACGTCGCTGCGCGCGATGACCGACGAGATGATGGCCGAGATCCAGAAGCTCAGCGGCCAGGAGTACGTCCCGCGCTACGCCCCGAAGCGCGCCGACCAGGCCACCGGCGGCCAGACCGGCGGCGATCAGACCGCCTGAGCGGTCAGGACTTCGGCACCACCACGCGCTGGCGCAGGTCGTTCAGCAGCCGTCCGCTGTCGTCCACCGACAGCCGGGTGAACACGCCGGTGGTGAGGCTGCCGTGGTCGGCCGAGACGCAGACCACCACCGAGTCGCCGTCCGCGCGGCCGACGGCGCAGCGCTCGTGGCGTCCCCGTACGCCGGTGTCCACCACCACCGGCTCCTGCAGGGCGTAGTCCCCGGCGAGACGTTCGATCTCCGACTTGGCGTCCGACTCCGGGCTGAACCGCAGCCCGGTGCTGCCGAACAACGTCACCCGCTTGCCGTCGCTCGTGCTGTAGATGCCGGCGAACGTGTCCTCGGCCAGCAGGTTCGACTCGCGTACCCGGGACTTCAGCTCCTCGGCGGCGGCCCGGCTGCTGTCGTCCTGGCGTAGCCGCATCGAGTCGATCTGGTCCGGGAGGGTGGCGCTGGCCGGGTACTGGGTGGAGATCGGCTGGAACCACCAGAGCGGGAGCCCGCAGCAGCAGGCGACGGAGAGCAGCAGCACCCAGGGCCAGCGGCGCCGGCGGCGGGTCCGCTTCGGCGGCTGCTGCCAGCCCGGCGGCGGTGCGACAGGCGGACCGGCCTTGCCCCGGCGCTGCTTCGGCGGCCGCCCGGGCTTCGCCGGCGGCGCGACGGGCGTCGCGGGCGGCAGGGGCCGGGCGGCGGGCTGAGCGGGATGGTGCGGCGGCGAGACCGGCCGGGCCGGTCCGGGGTACGGGGCGCTGTGCGGCGGGGGCGAGACCGGCCGGGCGGCGGGCGGCGCGGGACGGGCCGGTGGCGGGGCAGGGTGCGCCGCCGGTGGCGCCGGGTGGGCCGGGTGCGGATTGTTCGGCACGGCCCAGGGCGCGGTGTACGGCAGCGTCGGCGTCGGTGGCGGCAGCTCCGGGGCGTGCAGCTCCCAGCCGGTGGTGTCCACCCCCGCCCACGGGTCGACAGGCGTGGCGTGTTCCGGCGACGCGAGCGGCGGCACCGGGGTGGGCTCGGCGGACTCGCCCCAGGCGGGCCGGCGTGCCGGCGGTGGCGGGACGGCTGCCGAACCGCTCCAGCGGGGCGCCTCGACCCGGGTCGGGTTCGGGGCGTTCTCCACGCGGGTCGGGTCCGGCGTGTTCCCGGCCCGCATGGATTCCGGGGCGTTCTCGACCTTGGTGGGATCCGGCGTGGTCGCGGCCGGCGGTGGCTGCGCCGCGACGTCGATGCGGGTCGGATCCGGCCGGCCCCCGGTACGCGGAGCGGGGACGGGCGTGGTGCGGCCGGGAACCGCTGCGGATCCGCGCGCCCTGGTCACCGGGACGGGCGGGGTGGCGTCGATGTCGGCAGGTGTTCCGGCGTCGGCGGTCGGTGCCTCGCTGTCCGTGGGCGCGTCGGCCGGCGTTCCGGCGTCGCCGGTGAGGGCGTCGGCGGTCGTCGTGCTCGCCGGCGCGTGCTGGCTCGTGTCGTCGAGCGCGGCGGTGTCGGCCGGGTCTGCCGGCTCGCCCGCCGGTTCGGCTCGTTCGTCCCGCCGTGCCGGTTCGGCCTGCTCGGACGATTCGGGGCGGTCCTCCGGCAGCGCCCGTCCGTCCTGCTGCGCGGGCTCGACCTGCTCCGACTGCTCGGCGGGTGCCGGCTGCGTTCTCCTCGATGCCGGACAGGTCGTCGATCGGCCGGGGGGCGGGGTCGCCGGGCTCGGCGTGACCGGGACGTCGGGCGGGGAGGCGGGCGCCGCGCCGCCGGACGGCTGGTCACCGGGCTCGGCGCGGTGCGGCTGCTCATCCGGCGCGACGGCGGACGGCGGGCGGCGGGGCGTACCGTCGTGCGCCCTGCTCTCGGCGGCGCCGGACGGCTCCTCGGCCGTCCGGTCGTCGGCGCCCTCCGGCGTGGTGGACGGGGACGCCGGAGCCGAGGCGCCGGCGGCGTCCTCGGTGTCGGCGGCGGTCGCCGGCTCGGTGACGGACGGCATCTCGGCCCCGTCGGCCGGCCGGTCCGCCCCCGGCTGCGGCTGCGGCATCGCGGCTATCTCCTCTCGCGCCCGTTGCGAGGTTAGTACCGCCCCGCCACCCGGGACGAATCCCGCCCGCCCCGGGCCCCCCACTCCGGTGATCAAGGAGTTCGTGTCCGGTGGGAGCGCGGGACAGTCCGCGAACTCCTTGATCAACGCGGTGGACACGGGCGCGGGCGCGGGAGAGGGCGGGGGCACCGCGTACGCTTGGGCATCATGAGTGCCCCGTCCACGACCCCGCGTCCCACCGCCGCCAACTCGGTCTGGCCCCGGCTGGAGCCGTTGCTGCCGCAGGTGACCAAGCCCATCCAGTACGTGGGTGGAGAGCTGGGAGCCGTGGTCAAGGACTGGGACGCCGCGACCGTCCGGTGGGCGCTGATGTACCCGGACGCGTACGAGGTGGGCCTGCCCAACCAGGGCGTGCAGATCCTGTACGAGGTGCTCAACGAGCTGCCCGACGTGCTGGCCGAGCGGACGTACGCGGTCTGGCCGGACCTGGAGAAGCTGATGCGCGCCCACGGCGTGCCGCAGTTCACCGTCGACGCCCACCGCCCGGTGCGTGACTTCGACGTGTTCGGCGTCTCGTTCTCCACCGAGCTGGGCTACACCAACCTGCTCACCGCGATCGACCTGGCCGGCATCCCGATGCTCGCCGCCGACCGCACCGACGCCGACCCGGTGATCGTGGCCGGCGGGCACGCCGCGTTCAACCCGGAGCCGATCGCCGACTTCGTCGACGCCGCGGTGCTCGGCGACGGCGAGGAGGCTGTGCTGGAGATCACCGCCATCGTGCGGGAGTGGAAGGCGGAGGGCTCCCCGGGTGGCCGGGACGAGCTGCTGCTGCGGCTGGCCCGGACCGAGAGCGTCTACGTGCCGCGCTTCTACGACGTCGACTACCTGCCGGACGGCCGGATCCAGCGGGTCGTGCCGAACCGCCCGGACGTGCCGTTCCGGGTGCACAAGCGCACGACCATGGACCTGGACGCCTGGCCGTACCCGAAGAAGCCCCTGGTCCCGCTCGCCGAGACGGTGCACGAGCGGTACGCGGTGGAGATCTTCCGGGGCTGCACCCGGGGCTGCCGCTTCTGCCAGGCCGGCATGATCACCCGCCCGGTGCGGGAGCGGTCGATCACCACCGTCGGCCAGATGGTGCAGCAAGGGCTGGAGTTCTCCGGCTTCCACGAGGTGGGCCTGCTGTCGCTGTCGTCGGCCGACCACTCCGAGATCGGCGACATGTGTTCCGGCCTGGCCGAGCAGTACGCCGGCACCAACGTCTCGCTGTCGCTGCCGTCGACCCGGGTGGACGCCTTCAACATCGACCTGGCCCAGGAGCTGTCCCGCAACGGCCGCCGGACCGGTCTGACCTTCGCCCCCGAGGGCGGGTCGGAGCGGATCCGCAAGGTGATCAACAAGATGGTGTCGAAGGAAGACCTCATCCGCACCGTGGTCACCGCGTACTCCAACGGCTGGCGGCAGGTGAAGCTCTACTTCATGTGCGGCCTGCCCACCGAGACCGACGAGGACGTCCTGGAGATCGCCGACATGGCGCACGAGGTGATCCGGGCCGGCCGCGCCGCCACCGGGTCCAAGGACATCCGCTGCACGGTCTCCATCGGCGGGTTCGTGCCGAAGCCGCACACCCCGTTCCAGTGGGCCTCGATGGAGCGGCCGGAGGTCATCGACGGCCGGCTCAAGCTGCTCAAGCAGGCCATCAACAGCGACCGGTCGCTGGGCCGGGCGATCGGCTTCCGCTACCACGACGGCGAGCCGTCGCTGATCGAGGGCCTGCTGTCCCGGGGCGACCGCCGGGTCGGCGCGGTGATCCGCAAGGTCTGGGAGAACGGCGGCCGGTTCGACGGCTGGAGCGAGCACTTCTCGTACCAGCGGTGGGTGGACGCCGCCGCCGAGGTGCTGCCGGCGTACGGCGTGGACCTCGACTGGTACACCACCCGCGAGCGCGAGGAGCTGGAGGTCCTGCCCTGGGACCACCTCGACTCCGGCCTCGACAAGGACTGGCTCTGGCAGGACTGGCAGGACTCGCTGTCGGAGTACGAGCAGGACGACTGCCGCTGGACGCCCTGCTTCGACTGCGGCGTCTGCCCGTCCATGGACACCGAGATCCAGATCGGCCCGACCGGCCGCAAGCTGCTGCCGCTCACCCCGGTCAACGGGCTGAAGCTGCCCGCCGCCGCCCAGGGCTGAGCCCGCCCGCACGCACCGGAGCGCGGGAACCCGACACGGGTTCCCGCGCTCCGTCGTCTCCGGTGACCGCCGTGGTACGCGGGGTGGGGGTGCCCCGACTGGTCCTTCCTCGATACGCTGCGTCCGTAATGGACCGGCCGGGCCGGTAGCGGGGAGGACAGGCAGCATGGGCATCAATCCGCCGGACACCGGCGATCTGCACGTCAGCGTCGAGGACCTGGATGCGGCGGCCGAGTACATCGAGCGCCTCAAGCAGTACGTCGAGGACACCATCTCCTGGGAGATGGAGCGCATCAAGGAGAACATGAAGGGCGACAGCAACAGCCCGCAGATCATGTCCAACGGCACCCCGTTCGGCGCGTTCGCCGACGCCCGGTTGCAGTGGCAGGCGCTGGAACGCTCCACGGCCAACATGGAGGCCCACCTCAAGGGCCTCTCCGCCAAGCTGGCCGGCCTGAAGAAGGGCACCGAGGACATCGCCAAGGCGTTCCGCGACGCCGAGGAGCGCAACGCCGCGAACGGCAAGGACATCGAACGGCTGCTGGAGTCCGCTGCTCCGCCGCCCGGCGGCGCCGAGCCGCCCACCTATCCGTACCCGGCCTGAGAGAGGAGACGGTCATGGCTGGAGCAACCTGGGAACGCTGTGTCCGCGAGGTGACGCTGTCGGCGGATCCGTACACCGTCGGCGTGGTCGGCTCGGGGTGGAGCAACCTCTCCACCGCTCTCGGCCACCTGCGCGACTCCCTCGTCGGCCGGTCGTTCGTCGGTCCGATCGCGGCCGGCCAGGAGCGCCCGCACACCGGCGGCCTGCCCGGGATGCTCGCCGGCTGGAAGGGCAGCGGCGGCGACGCGTACCGCGAGCACCTGTCCGAGATCGGCAAGGACATCGAGGACCTCATCACGCACGCCAGCAACGTCAGTGGCGCGCTGTCGCGGATCGAGGGTGACATCCGCAAGACGGTGGCGAGCATCCCGATTCCGCTGATGGACAACTTCGGCTGGAACGAGTGGAGCCTGCCCGGCGGCACCGAGCTGGACGACGCCCGCGACGGGGAGAGCCAGTCCGGCTTCCTCGCTGCCCTGCGCAGCGACTACCAGGGCAACCAGTCCCTGTACGCCGACGGCGCGTTCCGCGACAAGGCCGACGACCTCGAAGCCACCATGAAGATCGACGGCAACGCCAGCGACCAGAAGCGCGGCGGCTGGTGGGACACCAAGTCGCACCTCGACAACTGGTACAACGACAACCAGAAGGCGGCCAACGCGGCGATGTCGCCGTTGCCGGCCGCGGTCGAGGCCGAGCGCCCCAAGCTGGCCGTACCCCAGCCCAAGAACGACTTCGGCGACGGCTACCGGGGCGACCCGCGTGTTCCCCCGTCGGGCGTACCCGGTGGTGGCCTGCCCGGTGGCGGCGCACCCGGCGGCGGTATGCCCGGCGGCGGTATGCCCGGCGGCGGTATGCCCGGCGGCGGCCCGATGCCGGGCATCGGCAGCACCGGCATCGGTGGTGGCACGCCCGGTGGCGGCTCGTACACGCCGCCCCCCGGTGGGCCCGGCGGCGGTCTGCCGGGCGGCGGCTCCTACACCCCGCCGACCACCGGGGGTATCCCCGAGCTCGGTGGCGCCCCCGGCTCGGGCACACCGGAGTACGGCAGCGGTCTGGCCGGCGCGGGCGGGCCCGGCACGGTCACCGCCGGCGGGCCGGGCACGCTCGGCCTGGGCGCCGGCGGCGTCGGCGGTGGCGCGGGTGGACTGAGCGCCGGTGGCGGCGGCTTCGGCGGCGGGGGCGCCGGCCTGGGCTCGGCCGGTGGGATCGGCGGCGGTGGGATCGGCGCGGCCGGCGGCATGGCCATGGGCGGGCTGCCCGGCATGGTCGGCGGCGGCAACGGCAAGGTTCCGCCGCTGACCAGCGCGGCCAGCGCGCTGAAGGCGGCGGCCGCGGCGGGCCCGGGCGGCGCGGCCGGTGCGCGTGGCGGGATGGCCGGCGCCGGAATGATGGGCGGCGGGATGATGGGCGGTCACGGCGGCGCCGGTCACGGCGGCGACGCGGCAGGGCACTCTTCATGGTTGACTGAGGACGACGATCCGTGGGGCGCCGGTGACGGTGCGTCCCCGGGCATCCTGCGATGAGGACGGACGGATGAAGGTGCACGTCGGCGCGCTCCGGCCGGTGGCTGCCGGCCTGTTTGCCGGACTGATGCTGCTGGGCGCCGCCCAGCCGGCGGTCGCCGCTCCGCGTCGCGCCGAGCAGTGGTACCTGGACGAGCTTCGGATCGACCGGGCGCACCAGATCTCCACCGGCCGGGGTGTCGTCGTGGGCGTGGTGGACACCGGCGTCGACGCGGGGCACCCCGACATGCGGGGCCAGTTGCTGGCCGGGGGAAGCACCCGCGATTCCGGCGACGGGCGGCGCGACCCGGACGGTCACGGCACCCACATGGCCGGGATCATCGCGGCCAACGGGACCGGGGTGGTGGGCATCGCGCCCGACGCCCGGATCCTGCCCATCCGGAAACCTGCCGGCGACGCGTTCACCTCGGACGACTCCGCGCGGGGCATCCGGATGGCCGTCGACGGCGGGGCGAAGGTGCTCAACCTGTCGTACGGCGGTGCCGGCGCCGTGGAGGAGGTCGAGGCGGCCGCGATCCGGTACGCGCTGGAGCGCGACGTGGTCGTGGTGGCCGCCGCAGGCAACGCCCGGCAGGCCGGCCCGGACGTCACCTCACCCGCCAAGATCCCCGGCGTGATCGCGGTGACCGGCACGGTCCGGGGCGGGGGATTCTGGTCCGGATCGGCCTCGGGGCCGGAGGCGGTGATCGCCGCGCCCGGCGACGAGGTCTACAACATCGGACCGGACCGGGGCTACGGCTGGGGTGACGGCACCTCCGACGCCGCCGCCGTAGTCTCCGGCGTCGCGGCGCTGATCCGGTCGAAGTACCCGAAGCTTTCCGCACCCGACGTGATCAACCGGATCATCCGCACCGCCCGGGACGCGGGACCGCCCGGCCGCGACCCCCGGTTCGGCTTCGGCCGGATCGACCCGGTGGCGGCGCTCACCGCCGACGTGCCGGGGGTGTCGGCGAACCCGCTGCTCGGGGCTGCCGTGCCGAGCGCGTCAGCGCCACCGGCCGCCGCCGAGGACGACAACTTCGACGTGACGAAGTACGGCGACCGAGGCGGCCCCACCGACCAGCAGGTGATGGTCATCGGCATCGGCATCGCCGTGGCGCTGGTGGTGCTGCTGGCGCTCGTGGCGTTCCTGATCTGGAACCGCCGCCGTCACCGGCGCGAGCTGGCCCGGGCCGCGATCCCGGACGACGAACTGGACCGGCTGAACGGGCAGGGCCCACCGGTGCCCGCCGGTCAGGCGACCGCCCCGCCGCCCGGCTACGGCACACCCGGCGGCTACCCGCAGCCCGGCGCGCACCCCCACCCGGGCGGGTATCCCCAGCAGGGCGGATACCCCCAGCCGGGGGCGTACCCGCCGCCGGGCGACGGCGCCTACCCGCCCCAGGGGCAGGCCCACCACGCCCCACCCGGCCAGAGCCCCTACGCCCCACCCGGCGACAACCGCTCCTGACCCACCCCGCTACCGCCCGGTCCCGCGCCCACCCCCACCCCCACCCGCACCCGCACCGCACCCGCACGCCCGCGCCCACCCACCCGGCCCGCCTCGGCCCGACGATCATGAAGTTGGCGGCACATTCGGAGATCGACTTCGCCGCTAACTTCATGATCAACGGGGCGGGTGCAGGGCGGGTGCGGGGCTGGTGCGGGGCGAGGGCGGGTGGGGTTTGGGTGGGTTTGGGGTGGGTGGGGTGGCCCCGGGTGTGGGGCGTGGTGGGCGCTGCGTCAGGATGAGACCGATACGCAGGCACAGCCGAGGAGCTCACGATCGCCAGAAAGCCTCAACCCGAGGGCGGCCAGGCCCCTGTCGTCCAGCGGGTCCGTATCCGGTACGCCAAGCGTGGGCCGTTGCGGTTCACCTCGCACCGGGACTTCGCCCGGGCCTTCGAGCGCGCGCTGCGCCGGGCCGGCGTGCCGATCGCCTTCTCCCAGGGGTTCACCCCGCACCCGAAGATCTCGTACGCCTCGGCCGCCCCGACGGGGGTGGCGAGTGAGGCCGAGTACCTGGAGATCGGGCTCCGTGAGCCGGTCGACCCGGCGAAGCTGCGCGAAGCCCTCGACGGCGCCCTGTCGCCCGGACTCGACGTGCTCGACGCGGTGGAGGCCACCGGTGGCAGCCTGGCCGACCGGATCGAGGCGTCGTACTGGCGCATCGAGTTGCCCGAGGTCGACCCGAAGGTGCTCGCGCAGGCGGTGGCGGCCTTCACCGCCGCCGACGAGATCCAGGTCGAGCGGATGACCAAGCAGGGACGGCGTACGTTCGATGCCCGGGCAGCAGTGGTATTCATCGATGTGATGGCTCCGGCTGAGACGCCTTCCGGGGCGGCGGCCGTACCGTGTGCGATACTCGAACTGGTCGTGCGGCAGGTCACCCCGTCCGTTCGGCCCGATGACGTCCTGTCCGGCCTCCGCGCGGTGGCCGCCCTGGAGCCGCCGGTCACCCCGAAGGTGATCCGGGTGGCGCAGGGCACGCTGACCGCGCAGGGCGAGATCGTCGATCCGTTGGAAGCGGATCGCGACGGGGCAACCATCGGAGAGCGCTGACCGTCGGTCAACGCTCTGGCAGGCAGACTTCGGCGGTCGCGCGTTTGCGCGCCCGGCGGAAACACCTTTGCGGCAACCCTGCGTGGCAGCGCTCACCCGCGCCCGGGGCGGCCAGAACTGGAGAACGTCCATGCTCGAGAACGAGCCCGAGGGCGGCGAACGGACCGGCGCAGAGCCGACCGGGACGACCGCCGACAGTGCCGCCACCGCCTCCGGCAGCGCCGCGAGCGCGACCCCGGCCGGCGCCGAGGGAGCCACCACGGAAGGCACCGTGGAGGGCGTCGCCGAGACCAAGCCGCCGGCCCGTAAGCGGGCCAGCCGCCGCAAGGCCGCTCCGCTGAACCAGCCGGAGCAGACCGACGCGCCGGTCGAGGCGTCCACCGCGGTGACCGGCAGCGGCGAGTCGCCGCAGGCCGAGGTGTTCGCACCGATCGCCGGTGAGTTGGACACCGCGCCCAAGACCACCCGGCGGCGTCGTAAGGCGACGCCGGCGAAGGCGGTCGAGGAGCCGGTGGCCGCAGCCGGGGTGGAGGCCGCCTCGGAGGAGGTCGTGCCGCCGGTCAAGGTGACCCGGACCCGTCGCCGCAAGGCCACGCCGGCTGCCGAGACCGTCGCCCCGGACGAGGCCGCCGCCGCGGGGCAGATGCCCGCGGACGGCATGATCGACGGGCCGGTGTCCGCGCCCGGTGGCGATCTGATCGCTGAGGGACGCGCCGACATCGACGGCGGCGAAGCCACCGCCCCGGGCGGGACCGCCACCGAAGAGAGCGCCGCCGGGACCGGCGGGCGGGCCCGTACCCGCCGGCGCGCCGCCACCGAGACCACCGCCGCCGGCGACAAGACCACCAGCGGGAGCAGGGCCGCCGCCGGTACGGCGAGCACCGGCGCCGCCGAGAGCACCGTCGAGGACGTCGAGGACGAGGACGCCGAGAGCGGGACCGTCGAGGACGCGGGCGCCGCTGCCGCGCGTACCCAGGAGGTCGACCTGGCCCGCAGCGGCGGCCCGGCGGACGCGACGGGCGCCGTGTCGACGGGCGCCGCCGTGCCGCGCGTGGCCGAGGAGCCGGCCGAGACGCCGCCGCCCACCAGCCGCCGCCGTCGTGCCGCGCTCTCCGCGCCGACCGTCCTGTTCATGGCGCCGCAGCCCGACGAGGCGCCCGCCGTCCAGGTGACGTACCCGGCGGCGGAGGAGCCGATCGAGGAAGCGGTCGAGACCGGCCGGCGCCGCCGTCGCGGCCGCCGTGAGGTCGAGCCGGTCGAGGCCGAGGTCGAGCCGGAGGTCGCCGAGGAGGAGTCCGCCGCCGAGGCCGAGGAGGCCGTCGAGGGGGACGAGGACGACGAGACGGCCGCGGGCCGGCGTCGCCGTCGCCGGGGCCGCCGGGGTCGTGGCCGGGGCAAGGGCGGCGCGGACGAGGCAGACGACGAGGACGGCGAGGAGCCCGTCGCGGCCGAGACCGCCGAGGGCGAGGCCGAGGAGCCCGCGGAGGACGAGGAGGCCGAGGGCGAGGGGATGACCCGTCGCCGTCGCCGTCGTCGCCGCCGGGGAGCCGGGGAGGCGGACACCGCCGCCGAGGACGGTGTGCCGACCGTCGTCAAGATCCGTGAGCCGCGCAAGCCGGTCGACGAGGTGCAGGGTGTCTCCGGTTCGACCCGGCTGGAGGCCAAGCGGCAGCGGCGGCGGGACGGCCGCGAGCAGCGGCGTACCCGGCCGCCGATCCTGAGCGAGTCGGAGTTCCTGGCCCGCCGCGAGGCGGTGGACCGGGTGATGGTGGTCCGCCAGCGCGGCGACCGCACCCAGATCGCCGTGCTCGAGGACGGCGTGCTCGTGGAGCACTACGTCACGCGGAACTCGTCCGGCACCATGGCCGGCAACGTCTATCTGGGCAAGGTCCAGAATGTCCTGCCGAGCATGGAGGCGGCCTTCGTCGACATCGGGCGCGGGCGCAACGCGGTCCTGTACGCCGGTGAGGTCAACTGGGACGCCACCGGCCTGGAGGGCCGGGCCCGCTCGATCGAGCAGGCGCTGCGCTCCGGCGACTCGGTGCTGGTGCAGGTGACGAAGGACCCGATCGGGCACAAGGGCGCGCGGCTGACCAGCCACATCGCGCTCTCCGGCCGGCACCTGGTCTACGTGCCGAACGGCAACGCCTCCGGGATCAGCCGCAAGCTGCCCGACACCGAGCGCAAGCGGCTGCGGGACGTGCTGAAGAAGCTGGTGCCGGACGGCGCCGGGGTGATCGTCCGGACCGCAGCCGAGGGCGCCAGCGAGGACGAGCTGGCGCGTGACGTCAAGCGGCTCCAGGCGCAGTGGGAGGACATCCAGGCCAAGGCGACCGAGGGCGGCGCCCCGGTGCTGCTCTATGAGGAGCCTGACCTGGTCATCCGCGTGGTCCGGGACCTCTTCAACGAGGACTTCCGCGAGCTGGTCATCGAGGGCGAGCCGGCGTACGACCTGGTCGAGTCGTACCTGTCGCACGTGTCGCCGGACCTGGTGGCGCGGCTGCGTCGGCACGCCGGGGTGGCGGACGTGTTCGCCGAGTACCGGATCGACGAGCAGATCCTCAAGGGGCTGGACCGGAAGGTCTTCCTCCCGTCGGGCGGCTCGCTGGTGATCGACCGCACCGAGGCGATGACTGTCGTCGACGTCAACACCGGCAAGTACACCGGCTCCGGGGGCAACCTGGAGGAGACGGTCACCCGCAACAACCTGGAGGCGGCCGAGGAGATCGTGCGCCAGCTGCGGCTGCGTGACCTCGGCGGCATCGTGGTGATCGACTTCATCGACATGGTCCTGGAGTCGAACCGGGAGCTGGTGCTGCGCCGGCTCACCGAGTGCCTCGGCCGGGACCGTACGAAGCACCAGGTCACCGAGATCACCTCGCTCGGCCTGGTGCAGATGACCCGTAAGCGCATCGGCGCGGGCCTGCTGGAGGCGTTCAGCGAGACCTGCGAGTGCTGCAAGGGCCGGGGCGTGATCATCCACACCGAGCCGGTGCCGGAGAAGCCGCGAGGCGGGGCGGGGGAGAAGGTCAAGGCGGTCGCCTCGGCTGTCACCGCGCCGGCCGAGGAGAAGAGCGGCCGGCGCCGGGGCCGCAAGGCCGCCGCGGACAAGCCCGCCGGGGAGGCCGCGCCGGAGGCCGCAGCCGCGCAACCGCCGGCCGCCGAGGCGCCTGCCGCACCGGCCGCCCCGGAGCGGACCGTCGCCGAGGTGGTCGAGACCGACGACGACTACTACGACACCCAGGGCTACGACCTGTCCCGGTTCGAGACGGACACACCGGCCGCGCCGGCGGTCGCGGACAGCCAGGAGGGCGACTCGGCCCGGCTGGCCGCCGCCGACGACCCGGACGCGATCGGTGACGGCGACAACGACGACGACAGCGGCGCCCCGCGCCGGCGGGCGCGCCGTGGTGGCGCCCGGCGGCGTACCCGGCCGTGAGGCTCTGACCTGCTCGAACAGGACCCCTGAATCCGGACGCTATGGGTGGATTCAGGGGTTCTGTCGTGTCCGCCGGCCACCGGGAGGGCGCGGACCGCGGGCCCGGTTTGGGGGCCGGGCCGGGTATGGCGTACGCTTGCCTGCGGCGCACTTTGGTGTGCCGAGTTCCCGCGTGCCCGCGCTGCCGGTGTCACGGCTCCCGGCGAGACGCCGTGGGAACGACCGCGAACGGTGTGACAGCCGACTGCGGTGGAATAGACGCCAGTAGCCTCAACGACAGGGAGTCCGCCTCCGATGTACGCGATCGTCAAGACCGGCGGCAAGCAGTACAAGGTCGCCGAGGGCGACGTGATCGAGGTCGAGAAGCTCGCCGGTGCCCCCGGCGACGCGGTGAAGCTCACCGCGGTGCTCCTCGTCGACGGTGACGACCTGGTGACCGACGCGGCGAAGCTCGCGAAGGTCGCGGTGTCCGGCGAGATCGCCGCGCACACCAAGGGCCCGAAGATCCGGATCCACAAGTTCAAGAACAAGACCGGCTACCACAAGCGCCAGGGTCACCGCCAGCCGCTGACCCAGGTCAAGGTGACCGGCATCTCCAGCGGGAAGTAGGTCGTCCTCCAATGGCTCACAAAAAGGGTGCGTCCAGCTCGCGTAACGGCCGTGACTCCGCGGCCCAGCGACTCGGCGTGAAGCGCTTCGGTGGTCAGGTCGTCAGCGCGGGTGAGATCCTCATCCGTCAGCGTGGCACCAAGTTCCACCCCGGTGACCTGGTCGGCCGTGGCGGCGACGACACGCTGTTCGCGCTGGCCGCCGGTTCGGTGCAGTTCGGCACCAAGCGCGGTCGCAAGACCGTCAGCATCGTGCCGCAGCAGTAGTTCTCCTGCGAAGCGGGCCGCGGACCTCGAGTCCCGGCCCGCTTCGCTTTTCCCCGTGCGGGGCGGACCCCGCTGGAAGGATTGGCGTCGTGACGACGTTCGTTGACCGGGTCGTCCTGCACATGCAGGCCGGCGACGGCGGGCACGGCTGTGTCTCGATCCACCGGGAGAAGTTCAAGCCGTTCGGCGGGCCGGACGGCGGCAACGGCGGCCACGGCGGCAGCGTGTCGCTGGTGGTCGACGCGCAGGTCACCACGCTGCTCGACTTCCACTTCCGGCCGCACCTGAAGGCCGAGAACGGCAAGGGCGGCGCCGGCTCGAACCGGGACGGCGCCAACGGCCGCGACCTGCTCATCAAGGTGCCGAACGGCACCGTCGTGCAGAGCCTCGACGGCGAGGTGCTGGCCGACCTGGTCGGCGTCGGCACCACGTTCGAGGCGGCTCGAGGCGGCCGGGGCGGGCGCGGCAACGCCTCACTGGCGAACGCCCGCCGCAAGGCGCCCGGCTTCGCCGAGCTGGGTGAGCCCGGCGACCGGCTCGACGTCGTGCTGGAGCTCAAGAGCGTCGCCGACGTGGGCCTGGTCGGCTTCCCCTCGGCCGGCAAGTCGTCGCTGATCTCGGTGATCTCCGCGGCCAAGCCGAAGATCGCCGACTACCCGTTCACCACGCTGGTGCCGAACCTGGGCGTGGTCCGGGTCGACAACCACACCTTCACCGTCGCCGACGTACCGGGCCTGATCCCTGGTGCGGCCAGCGGCAAGGGCCTGGGCCTGGAGTTCCTCCGCCACGTCGAGCGCTGCGCCGTGCTGGTGCACGTGATCGACACCGCGACGCTGGAGCCCGGCCGCGACCCGCTCGCCGACATCGACGCCATCGAGTCCGAGCTGTCCCAGTACGGCGGCCTGGCCGACCGGCCCCGGCTGGTCGCGCTCAACAAGGTCGACGTGCCGGACGGCAAGGACCTCGCCGACATCGTCCGCCCCGACCTGGAGGCGCGCGGCCTGCGCGTCTTCGACGTCTCGACCGCCACCCGCGAGGGCCTGCGCGAGCTGATGTACGCGATGGCGGAGCTGGTCGACCAGGGCCGCCGCGCCGCCCCGCCCGCCGAACCGACCCGGATCGTGATCCGCCCGAAGGCGGTCGACGACGCCGGCTTCACCATCGAGGCCGAGCCGGACGGCTCGTACACGGTGCGCGGCAGCCGGCCGGAGCGCTGGGTCAAGCAGACCAACTTCGACAACGACGAGGCAGTGGGCTACCTGGCCGACCGGCTGGCCCGCCTCGGCGTCGAGGAGAAGCTCGCCAAGGCCGGCGCGCAGGCCGGTGACCTGGTGCGCATCGGTGACCGGGAGTTCGACTGGCAGCCGACGCTCTACGCCGGTGTCGACTTCGTGCCCGGCAACCGGGGCACCGACGTGCGGCTGGAGGAGAAGTCGAACCGGCCGTCGGCGTCCGACCGGCTGGCGGCCCGCAAGGCCCGCCGGGTCCGGCCGGAGGACGAGGTCGAGGCCGCGCCTGCGGCGGAAGCGGACGCCGAGTAGCCGTTTCCGGGCCGGTGGCGGGAAACGTGCGCGAAATCCGGCCGATCTAGCGTACGGGCATGTTGATCGAGTCCCGTCCCGCCACCGATCCGGAGATCGCCGCGCTCGTCGTCGCCCAGCAGCGTGAACTGCGCGACGCGGACGGCGGGCTGGACGGGCAGGTCACGGTCGTGCACACCGACATCCACTACCTGGCCGCCGTGGTGGGCGGCCGGGCGGTCGGCTGCGGTGGGCTCCAGGCGCTCGACGCCGAGACCGGCGAGCTGAAGCGGATGTACGTGCGTCCGGCGTACCGGGGGCGGGGCATCGCCCGGCAGTTGCTGGTTGCGCTGGAGGAACTGGCGTTCCGGCACGGGCACCGCACGGTGTGCCTGGAGACGGGCACCTACCTGCCGGCCGCGATCGCGCTCTACCGATCAAGCGGTTACGAGCCGATCCCGGTGTACGGCGAGTACGTGGACAACCCGTACAGCGTCTGCTTCGCCAAGCGGCTGCCGGTGGCGGCCTGATCGGCGGCCTGACGCTCAGGCGCTGGTCTGCGCGTGCGGCGCGGTGACCGGCTTCGACTCCGGGCTGGCGTGCTGGCGCAGCACGACGCTGAGCAGGATCAGCACGCCGACGGCGAGGAACTCGCTCTGCCAGTTCTGCATCGACTGGAACCAGAAGTCGCTGGTGCCGAGGAACTGCCACGCGCTGATCGGGGCGGCGCCGCTCTCCAGCGTCTGCTCCTGGTTGTAGGCGGCCACGCCACCGAACAGGTGCCCCAGGAACGCGCCCCCGAAGATCATCAGGAGTGCGATGGCGAGACTGTTCCGGTAGACCACGAGCGGCAGCCCGCCGACGCGTACCGGCCACGGCGAGTCGGGGCCGGCGTGGTCGCGGTTGTCCTCCGGCCGGTCCGTCTGGTCCTCCGGCTTCGACTCGGCCGAGCCCTTCTGCACCAGGTACGCGGTGAGCAGCACGTAGCCGCCCATCTGGAGGAACTCCGACTCCCAGTTCTCGAACACCGCCTCGGCGAAGTGCCCGGTGCCGAGGTAGGCCCACCAGCTCAGCGGCTCGGCGCCGTACCGGCTCAGTTCCTCGTTGTGCACCTGCCAGCCGAAGACGCTCTGCAGCAGCAGGAAGACCAGGAACGCGCCGAGCATGGCGACCGAGAGCATGTTGTCGCGCAACCACCGTGGCATCGCCGGACCTCCTCGACCCGTTCGCGGTGGTCCTCCTGCCCGGCGACGGCCCGCGGCAAACGCCCGCTCGGCGTGTCGCGCCTGGTCAGGGGCGGTCGAAGGGTGCCTCCACCCGGGTGCCGGTGCCGAGGCTGTTGTTCAGCAGCAGGCCGGCGGCGAGCATGCCGAAACCGAGGACCAGGTGCAGCCAGTTGTCGGCGTCGTTCACCGGCACGAAGTTGGCAGCGGTGTCCCGGTCGATGGCGAACCCGTACAGCCACAGCACCAGGTAGAGCGCGCCGCCACCGGCCAGGAAGACCCGTGCCCCGGCCAGTCGCCGGGCCATCACCAGACCGACCAGCCCGAACAGCAGGTGCACCAGGTTGTGCAGCACCGACACCTGGAACACCCCGAGCAGCTTCGCCTCGGAGTGGTGCCCGGCGAACGTCAGCTCGCCGTAGTGCGTGGTGATGCCGGGAATGAAACCGAGCACGCCGATGAGCGCGAACAGGGCCGCCGCCGCGAGGGCGACCTTCTGCACCGCAGGCCGGGCGGTCGCGTGTTCGCGCAGGTCACGTGCCATCCCTGTCACCCCCGTGGAACTCGCCGCCGCCCGGGCGGGCGCGCACCCCATTGTCTGACCGGGGTGGGGCGCTCCCGCAGAGAATTCACGAATCAGGCATGGAGCCGTCGACCTGGGGTAGGGCGATTGTCACGCGGAAACAAATCCGCGTACCCCCCGAAGACACCCGCTGGGAACCACGAGCGGAAGGGACACCATGACTCAGGATCTTTCCCCCAGTTCGGCCACGTACCAGTCGACGAACGGTGGTGGTGGCGTACGTGACCAGGCCCGCCAGGTCGGCTCCGACGCCGCGAACGCGGGCGGCGCCGTGGCGCAGACCGCCAAGGAGCAGGGCCGGGAGGTGGTGGGCGAGGCCAAGCGGCAGGCCCGCGACCTCTACGGCGAGACCCGCAGCCAGGTCACCGCGCAGGCCGGTCAGCAGCAGCAGCGCGCCGCCAGCGGACTGCGCTCGCTCGCCGACGAGATGCGCACCATGGCGCAGCAGGGCGGCGGCTCCGGCCCGGTCACCGAGCTGGCCCACCAGGCGGCCGAGCGGGTGCACGGCGTGGCCGGCTGGCTGGAGCAGCGCGAGCCGGGCGACCTCCTCCACGAGGTGAAGAGCTACGCCCGCCGCAACCCGGGCACGTTCCTCGTCGGCGCGGCGTTGCTCGGCGTGGTCGCCGGACGGCTCACCCGCAACATCACCGCGCTCGGCGACGACAGCGCGGCGCGGCCGGCGTACGACCCGGACCGCACCGCCGTCATCCCGACCGCGCGTGAGATGCCGGACCAGGTGCCGCCGGGCGGCTACCTCGACCCGACGCCGGGCAGCTACGCCGAGCCGGACCCGGGCTACTCCGCGCCGGGCGCGACCTACCCGACCGGCGGCGCCCCGAACACCTGGGCCGACCCGGCGGGCGGCACCGGTCAGCCGCTGCCGCCGCCGGAGCGCACCGACCCGCTGCCGGGTGTCCCGTCGACCGGCGCTCCCCGCCCGTGACCGGCCGCACCGGCAGAAGGGAGGCGACGGCATGACCGTACCCACGCAGGACCCCGGCTATCAGGCGGCGGGTGCCCCGCCCCACGCCGACGAGGTGCGCGGCAGCTCGCTCGGCGACCTGATGCGTCAGGTCACCACTGACCTGTCCACGCTGATGCGCCAGGAGGTCGAGCTCGCAAAGGCGGAGATCCGCCAGGAGGGCAAGAAGGCGGGCAAGGCCGCCGGACTGTTCGGCGGCGCCGGCTTCGGCGGCTACATGGTGGCGCTCTTCGTCTCGATCGCGATCTGGCAGTTCCTCGACAACGTCATGGACTCCGGGCTGGCCGCGCTGATCGTGGCCGTCATCTGGGCCGCTGTCGCGGCGGTCCTGTACTCGATGGGCAAGAAGAACGCCGAGCGGATCCGCGGCCTGAAGCAGACGAACGACAGCGTGCAGCGCATCCCCGACGCGCTCAAGCCGCACCCGGAGGGAGTGACCCGATGAGCACCGATCCCGAGCAGATCCGCCGCGAGATCGAAGCCACCCGCAACAACCTCAGCTCGGACGTGGACGCCCTGGCGTACAAGGTCAGCCCGAGCCGCATCGTCGACGACCGCAAGCAGCGCGTCCGCAGCGCGCTGACGAACGTGAAGGACAAGGTGATGGGAACCGCATCGGATCTCGGCCACGGCACCGGCCACGCCGCCCACTCGGTGGGCGACCACGCCTCCTCGATGGCGTCCACGGTGGGCGACAAGGCGCAGTCCGCCGCCGCCACGGTGAGCGACGCCGCGCACCGGGCGCCGCAGGTGGTGCGGCGCAAGTCCGAGGGCAACCCGATCGCCGCCGGCGTGATCGCCTTCGGTGTCGGCATGCTGGTCTCCTCGCTGATCCCGGCCACCCGCCGCGAGCAGCAGGTCGCCGCGCAGGTCAAGGAGAAGGCCGCCGAGCACGGCGGGGTGGTGAAGGAGAAGCTGGGCGAGTTCGCCGGTGAGCTGAAGGACGAGCTGCGCGAACCGGCGCAGCACGCCGCCGAGTCGGTGAAGGCCACCGCGCAGGACGCCGCGCACACGGTCAAGGACGACGGCCGCGCCGCCGCCCAGGACGTCCGGCACAGCGCCGAGCAGGTGCGGTCCTGAAGGTCCGCGCCTCCCGTTAGGAAGGGCCCCTTTTCACCGCCCAGGCGATGAAAAGGGGCCCTTCCTTACACCTCGGCGCGCAACGGTGGTGGGGGCACCGCCCCGGTCTCCACCCAGAGCACCAGGTCGTCGGGGCGGCGCCGGGTCATCCGTCGGCGGAGAACCCGTGTGGAGTTGGCCGCCGTCCGCACCTGGGCGCCCGCGTAGGGCACCCCGCCGCGCAGCCGCCGGCCCACCGCCAGCCAGGCGCACAGCCCGCGTTCCAGCACCCAGGCGGGCGCGGCCAGGCTCGTGTGCGCCGGGAAGACCCGGGTGCCGCCGGCCCGCCGCCGGCCCAGCTCCGCCACTGCGACGGTCGCCAGCCCGGCCCGCAGCAGCAGCCCGGGCCGGCGGGTGGCGAGCGCGACAGCCGTCGCCGGCAGCACCGCCAGCGCGGCCAGCAGCCACACCGGCCGGGCCGTCTCGTCGTACGCCTGGCGGACGCGCTGCCCGAGGAAGTGCCCGACGGTGGGCGGCAGTCGTCGCACGTACAGCCACGCCGGGGTGGCGGTGCTGCCGCCGTACGCGCGCACGGTGCGGACCAGTTCCAGGTTCTCGAAGAGCACGTCGGGGTCGTAGCCGCCCATCGCCAGGAACGTGCTCCGCCGCACCGCGAGCGTGCCCGGCCAGTCCCCGCCGAACACGCGGGCCAGCAGCGTCCGGCCGGTGTCCCACCAGGCGTGCCAGGGCAGCGGTTCGAAGTGGTTCTGCGGCCGGACCAGGTCCATCCCGTCCAGCAGCTGGTGCACCGCGCACAGGGCCGCCCGGTCGTACCGCACGTCGTCGTCGGCGATCACCACGTGCTCGTGCCGGGCCAGCGCGACGCCGGTGAGCACGCCGAGCACCTTGCCGTTGCGCCCGCGCAGCGCCGGGTCCGGCGGTACGTGCCGGACCAGCCCACGCCAGGCGTCGGCGTGCCGGGCGAACAGCTCCGGCGCCGATCCGTCCACCACCACCACGTCGACCCAGCGGCTCAGCTCGCGCAGGTACCCGGTCAGCTCGTCCAGGCCCTCGCCGTCGCGGGCGCGCAGCGGCAGGACGTACGCCATCGGCAGCCGGACCGGCGCGGACGCGGCGCCCTCGTCGTGCGGGTGTGCGGCGGCAGGTCGGTTCACGTCGCCTCCCCCTCGTGTCGGGTCACGCGACTTGCCCGGAATGCGGCTGCTGAAACCGTTTCGGGCGGGCTGTGTCGGGTAGCGCAGCCGGATACGGACGGTCCGAGTCGGAGGGAGACGTGATGCCCAGCAACGCGACGAGATGGACGCTGGCCGGCGCTGCCGCGGTGGCCGCGCTCGGAGTCACCCGGACGGTGGCCCGTCGGCGGCACCGGCACCAACCCGACCGGGAGGACGGCTGGTACGTGGTGCGCCGCGGGATCACCGTGAACCGGCCGGTGGACGAGGTGATCGGGTTCTGGACCGACCGGGAACGGCTCGACCGGGGGCTGGCCGAGTGGGCCACGCTGGAGCAGCTCGACGCGAACCGGTGGCGCTGTGTGGCGGCCGACCCGGCCGGCGGCGGCACCGAGTGGCGGGCCGAGATCACCGTCGACGGACCGGGCCGGTTGAGCTGGCGGGTCACCGACGGTCCGGTCGCCCAGCGCGGCCGGGTCGAACTGGCCGCCGCCCCCCAGGACCGGGGCACCGAGATCCGGGCCGAGCTGCGGTGGCGTTCCGGGCCGATCCGGCGGGCGGTCGGCCTCGTCGGCGGCAGCGACCCGGACCTGGGACTGCGCACGGCGCTGCGCCGGATCAAGTCGCTGGTCGAGACCGGCCAGGTGCTCGACACCCGGCACGACCCGTCCGGGCGCAGCCCGCGCCAGGAACGGGCGACGGACAAGGTACGCGAGAAGCTGATGGCGGGAGGACGACCGTGAGGGCGTTGTGCTGGGAGGGCGTCGGCAAGCTGGCCGTGCGGGACGTGCCGGAGCCGACCATCAGGTCCGGCGGCGACATCATCGTCAAGGTGCGCGCGAGCAGCGTCTGCGGCTCCGACCTGCACCTGATCAACGGTTACCTGCCGGCGATGCGCGAGGGTGACATCCTCGGCCACGAGTTCATGGGCGAGGTGGTCGAGACCGGCCCGGACGTGCGCCGGATCTCCGTCGGCGACCGTGTCGTGGTCGGATCCGTGGTGGCCTGCGGCTCGTGCTGGTACTGCCGCACCGAGCAGTTCTCGCTGTGCGACAACTCCAACCCGCAGCCGGTCTTCACCGAAAAGCTGTGGGGCCACTCGCCCGCCGGCATCCTCGGCTACTCGCACGCGGCGGGCGGCTACGCGGGCAGTCACGCCGAGTACATCCGGGTGCCGTTCGGCGACGTCGGCGCGTTCACCGTGCCGGACGGGGTGCCGGACGACTCGGTCGTGTTCGCCTCCGACGCGATGCCGACCGGCTGGATGGCCGCCGACTTCTGCAACCTCAAGGGCGGCGAGGTGGTGGCGGTCTGGGGTGCCGGTGGCGTCGGCCAGATGGCGGCCCGGTCCGCGCAGATCCTCGGCGCCGAGCGGGTCGTGGTCATCGACCGGCTGCCGGAGCGGCTCGCCACCGCCGCGCAGCGCCTCGGCGTGGAGACGATCAACTACGCCGAGACCGACGTGCTGGAGGCGCTGCGGGAGATGACCGCCGGGCGCGGCCCGGACGCCTGCATCGAGGCCGTCGGCATGGAGTCGTACGACGTCGGCCCGGTCTACGCGTACGACAAGGCCAAGCAGACGGTACGCGCACAGACCGACCGCCCCACCTCGGTCCGGCAGGCGATCATGGCGGCCCGCAAGGGCGGCACGGTGAGCATCGTCGGCGTGTACGGCGGTCTGGTGGACAAGTTCCCGCTCGGCGCGGCCATGAACAAGGCCCTGGTGCTGCGGATGGGGCAGATGCACGCCCAGCGCTACATCCCGATGCTGCTGGACCGGGTAGCGGCCGGCGAGATCGACCCCGGCTACCTGGCCACCCACCCGATGTCGCTGGAGCAGGGCGCCCGGGGTTACGAGATCTTCGAGAAGAAGGAGGACGGCTGCCTGCGTACCGTGCTGCACCCGCAGGCCGCCTGACCGTGCCAGGGGTGCGCCCGGTTCAGCGCAGCGGGCGTACCCCACCGGCCGGGCGTGCGCCGTCGGCCGGGCGTACCCCGTCGAGCACCAGGCCGCCGGGCGGCAACGCCGGCATGGCGCCGAGGTCGAGCGCCAGGTCCTGCGGCGGTACGCGGTAGCTCATCGCGCCGGTCAGGTTCGTCACCGCCCGTTTCATCAGCTCGATCGTGATCCACTCACCGGCGCAGCGGTGGCCGGTGAAGTGGTCGCCGCCGCCCTGCGGGACCAGGCCGAACGGGTCGTCGCGCCAGCCCACGAAGCGCTCCGGGCGGAACCGTTCCGGCTCCGGCCACACGTCGGGGTGGTGATTGGTGCCGTACAGGTCGAGCAGCACCCGCCGGCCCTGCGGGAACGCGTACCCGCGCCACTGGAACGAGCGGCGGACCCGGGCCGCGGCGACCGGGAAGAACGGGTAGTAGCGGCGTACCTCCTGCACGAACTGCTCGGTCGCGGCGTCATCGCCCGGTAGCCGGTCCCGCCAGTGCGGGTGGTCGTGCAGCGCCAGCGCGGCGAAGACCACGTACCGGTCCACCGCGACGGTGGGGCGCAGCACGTTCAGCAGCTCCACAGCGGCGATCCGGCGCGGCAGCGGCAGCCCTCGTTCGTCCCGGTGCCCGGCCACCACCGCCAGTGCGCTGCCCTCCGGGGCGGATACCGCGCCCGCGCGTACCCGCTCGATCAGCTCGCCGGCCCAGCGTTGCGCGTGCCGGCGGCCGCGCCGTCCGCGCCAGTGCCGGGGGCCCACCGCGGCCGGCGCCTCGATCATGGCGTGCATCTCGGCGGTGCGGCGCGGCACGTCTGCCTCGGCCAGCGGAACCCCGGCCCAGGCCCAGACCGTACGGGTCAGGATCCGGCCCACCTCGTCGTAGAGCACCACCGGGCCGTCCTGCGCCCAGACCGGGATCCGGGCCTGCCACTGCTCGTCGAAGATCTCCCCGAGGCGGCGGATCGCGGCCGGCGTCATGATCGACATGAACATCGCCTTGCGGACCTGGTGGGCCTGCCCGTCGAGGCCCTGCACGCCGCCGACGCCGGTGAGCGTGCGCTGCCCGCGCATCGGCATGGCGCCGCGCCGGACGAACCGCTCCTCGTCGTAGAACAGCTCGGCTGCTTCCCGGCCGCGCAGGCAGATCGTCGGCTCCAACAGCAGCCGGGTCTGGAAGACGTCGCTGCCGAGGCGGTCGCAGCGGGAGCCGACGAAGCGGTAGCCCTCCCGGAGGAACGCCAGCGTGCTGTCCGGGCTCCGGTCGCTCGGCATGGTGCTCATCTCGGCTGCTCCTGACGCGGTTCGGCGGCGCTGCCTACCTACCCGGGCCGACGCGGCCGAACCCTCCATTCCAGCAGCTCCGGCCCCCTGGGGGAGGGGCCGGCCACGCGGGCGGGCGCTGGCCCCTCCCCGGGCCCGGAAAAGCTGGTTGGCTCGGGTTCGCGGACCGGCGGCGACCGGCCCGCCGCCCGCCGGCGCGACGTCCGGGGGCGTCATCGACGACGGGGGAGGGTACCGATGCGTGACGACAGGGCGGCACGACGGCACCGCGAGGCACCGGCCCGGCTGCGCGGCGACGGCCGCGACGGGCCGCTGATCGGCACGCCCCGGCGCGCCGCCGCCCGCCCGCCGCGCTACTTCACCGTGCACCTGGGCTTCGCCGCCGACGATCCGGCGGTCGCGCGCGAGCACGCCGTGGCGTACGCCGAAGCGCTCGGCCTGCTCCGCCCGGAGCTGGCGCTCGCCGCGGCGGCGCTGTCCCCGGCGGACGCCTGGCACCGCGCCGAGCGGCTGTTCTGCGACGCCGCCGGGCCCGACGGCGAGCGCTGCGCCGACGTGGCCGGTCACCCCGGCTTCCACCACGCGCCCGGCCCGGGCGGGCTCGGCTGGGGCGACGGTGACTGAGGTGCGCTCAGTCCAGGTCGAACTCGCCGTCCTGGGCGCCCGCGACGAACGCGTCCCATTCGGCCTGGGTGAAGACCAGCACCGGCCCGTCCGGCTCGGCGGAGTTGCGCATACCGATCAGGTCGTCGACGAAGGCCACTTCGACCGCTCCCTCGGAGGTGTCGCCCTCAGCCCGCTGCCAAACCGCCCGGGAGAGGTCGAAATCGCCCTTGGGGTGCTGACCCATCGCTGCTCCTCCATCGCCATGCGTAACGAGGCGGCCCGAGCGGACCACATCGGGCAGGATAAGCGGATGCCGAGCCTCACCCGTGCAGAGGCGACCGCGCGCCGCGCGTCGATCACCGTCGAGTCCTACGATGTGGACCTCGACCTGACCGGCGACGCCGAGCGGTTCCGCTCCGCCGTCACCATCCGGTTCCGGGCCACCCCCGACGCCGAGACCTTCGTCGACGTCAAGCCGCGCCGACTCCTCGCCGCCCGCCTCAACGGCAACGACCTCGACCCGGCCCTGCTCGCCGGCGACCGGCTGCCGCTGACCGGCCTGGCCGAGGACAACACGCTCACCGTCGAGGCCGAGATGGCCTACTCCAACACCGGCGAGGGGCTGCACCGTTTCGTCGACCCGGCCGACGGCGAGACCTACCTCTACGCGCTGTCCTTCCTGGACGACGGGCCGCGCATCTTCGCCGCGTTCGACCAGCCCGACCTGAAGGCCCCGGTGACGCTGACCGTCACCGCGCCGCCGGAGTGGACCGTCGCCGCCAACGGGCCGCTCGCCGACCGGCCCGCACCGGGGCGCTGGGAGTTCGCCACCACCGAGCCGCTGGCCACCTACTTCGTCTCGCTGATCGCCGGGCCCTGGCACGTGCTGCGCGCCGAACACGACGGCATCCCGCTCGGCCTCTACTGCCGGCGTTCGCTCGCCGAGCACCTGGACGCCGACGCCGAGGAGATCCTCACCGTCACCCGGCAGTGCCTCGACCGCTTCCACGAGCTGTTCGCCGAGCGCTACCCGTTCGGCAAGTACGACCAGGCGTTCGTGCCCGAGTTCAACGCCGGCGCGATGGAGAACCCGGGCCTGGTCACGATCCGCGACGACTACGTCTATCGCTCAGCGGTCACCGACACCCAGCGGGAGCTGCGCGCCACCACCATCGCCCACGAGATGGCGCACATGTGGTTCGGTGACCTGGTCACCATGAGCTGGTGGGACGACCTGTGGCTCAACGAGTCCTTCGCCGAATACCTGGGCACCCGGGTCACCGCCGAGGCGACCCGGTTCGACCGGGCGTGGACCACGTTCGCGAGCCACCGCAAGGCCTGGGGCTACACCGCCGACCAGCGTCCCTCCACCCACCCGGTGGCGCCGGAGGAGGTGGCAGACGCCGCACAGGCGCTGCTGAACTTCGACGGCATCTCGTACGCCAAGGGCGCCAGCGTGCTGCGCCAGCTCGTCGCCTGGCTCGGTGACGAGGCGTTCCTGGCCGGGCTGAACGCGCACTTCGCCGCGCACCGGTTCGGCAACGCGACGCTCGCCGACCTGCTGGCCGCCCTGGGTACGGCGAGCGGCCGCGACCTGGACGGCTGGGCGGAACGCTGGCTGCGCCGCGCGCAGGTGAACACGCTGCGGGTCGACACCGCCGTGGACGCCGACGGGCGGTGGACCGACGTGGCGATCGTGCAGACCGCCCCGGCGAGCCACCCGGTGCTGCGGCCGCACCGCATCGGTGTGGCCCACCACACCGCGGACGGCCCGGCGTACCGGTTCGAGGTCGACCTCGACCCCGACGCCGACGGCGGCCGGACGCCGCTGCCCGAGCTGGTCGGACGGCCCGCCACCGGGCTCGTGCTGCCGAACGCCGGTGACCTGACGTTCGCGAAGATCCGCCTCGACCCGGCCTCGGCGGACGCGGTGCCGCTGCTGCTGCCGGGGCTCGACGACTCGCTGGCCCGGGCGCTGCTCTGGGCCGAGACGCTTGACGCGGTCACCGACGGCGAACGGCCGGCCGGCGCGCTCGCCGGGCTGATCGCGGCGGCGCTGTCCGCCGAGACCGAGGTGACGATCGTCGAGGACGTGCTGCTGCTCAGCCGCCGGCTGATCGACCGCTACCTCGACCCGCTCGCCCGGGCCGCGGCGCTGGTGCGGGTGGCGACCGCATGTGGGGCGCTGCTCGACTCGGCGCCCGCGGGTGGCTCCCTGCAACTGGCGGCGGCGCGGGGTCTGATCGGCGCGACAACCGACACCGCCATGCTGACCGGCTGGCTCGCCGGCAAGGACGTGCCGCCGGGTCTGGCGGTCGACGCCGACCTGCGCTGGGCGGTGCTGCGCCGACTCGTGGTGCTCGGGGCCGCCGGTGCGCCGGAGATCGACGCCGAGGCCGACGCCGACCGCAGCGCCACCGGCGCCGAGCAGGCTGCCGCGTGCCGGGCCGCGTTGCCCGACGTCGACGCGAAGCGGGCCGCGTGGGAGATCGTCACGCGCAGCACCGAGCTGTCGAACCGGCTGGTCGAGGCGACCGCCGAGGGCTTCTGGCAGCCCGAGCAGGCCGAGCTGACCGCCGGGTACGTGGAGCGCTACTTCACCGACATGCCGGCGGCGGCGCGGCTGCGTACCGCGTGGGTGGCCGACGCGGTCACAGTGGCCGCGTACCCCCGCTACGCCGTGTCGCAACCCACCCGGGAGATGGCCGCGGCGCTGCTGGCCCGCGACGACCTCACGCCCGGCCTGCGGCGATGGGTGACGGACCTGGACGACGACATGCGCCGGGCGCTGGTGGCCCGGACGGCGGTGGCCGCCGCGTCGGCCTGACCGGGGCACGCCGGGCGGGGCCCACCCGCCCGGCGTGGCCGACCCCGCCCGAGCCCGCCCGCCGCGCGGCCTACGATCGCGGGGTGGAGGAAGACATCCGGCGGGTCGGCATCATGGGCGGCACGTTCGACCCGATCCACCACGGGCACCTGGTGGCGGCGAGTGAGGTGGCCGACCGGTTCGGTCTGGACGAGGTCGTGTTCGTGCCGACCGGGCAACCGTGGCAGAAGGCGGAGGAAGCTGTCACCCCGGCCGAGGACCGCTACCTCATGACGGTGATCGCCACCGCCTCCAACCCGCGCTTCCAGGTGAGCCGGGTCGACATCGACCGGGGCGGTCCCACCTACACCGTCGACACGCTGCGCGACCTGCACGCCGAGTACGGCCCGAAGGCCCAGCTGTTCTTCATCACCGGCGCGGACGCCCTGGAACGCATCCTCTCCTGGAAGGACCTGGACGAAGCGCTCGAACTGGCCCACTTCATCGGCGTGACCCGGCCCGGTTTCGAACTCACCGACAAGCACCTGCCGGCCGACTCGGTGAGCCTCGTGCAGGTGCCCGCGATGGCGATCTCCTCGACCGACTGCCGCGCGCGGGTCGCCCGGGGAGAGCCGGTGTGGTACCTGGTGCCCGACGGTGTGGTGCAGTACATCGCGAAGCGGCGTCTTTACCAGCGGTGATTCGCCCCTGTGTGTCCCGGTTCATGCCTGAAATCGACCAGAACTGACAAGTCGCCGCACCGCCGGGTGTGAGACGCTTGGAGGGTCGCACGGTTGATCGAAGGAGAACGGTGACAGTTTCCGAACGCGCGCACGAGCTGGCGATGGCCGCCGCCCAGGCCGCGGCCGACAAGAAGGCACAGGACATCGTCATCATCGACGTGGGCGACCAGCTCGCGATCACCGACGCGTTCCTGCTGGCCGCCGCTCCGAACGAGCGTCAGGTCCTCGCCATCGTCGACGCCATCGAGGAGCGCCTGCTGGAGCTGCCGGAGAAGGCCAAGCCGGTGCGCCGCGAGGGCGAGCGGGGTGGCCGCTGGGTGCTGCTCGACTACGTCGACATCGTGGTCCACGTCCAGCACACCGAGGAGCGCGAGTTCTACGCCCTCGACCGGCTCTGGAAGGACTGCCCGCAGATTCCCTTCGAGGACCGCGACCTGGCCGACTCGGCCGCCGGCACCGCCACCGCCGAATGACCCGCCTGATCGTCTGGCGGCACGGCAACACCGACTGGAACGCCGGAAGCCGCGTCCAGGGCCAGACCGACGTGCCGCTCAACGACCTCGGCCGGGAGCAGGCACGTGCCGCCGCGCCGGTGCTCGCCGCGCTGCGCCCGGACGCGATCGTCGCCAGCGACCTGCGCCGGGCCGCCGACACCGCCGCCGCGCTCGCGGCGCTGACCGGGCTACCGGTCCGCTCCGACGCCCGGCTGCGCGAACGGCACTTCGGCCAGTGGCAGGGCCTCACCCTGACCGAGGCGGCCGAGCGGTTCCCCGACGAGTACGCCCGCTGGCGGGCCGGCGACCCCGACCCCGGCGCCGGCATCGAGCCCCTGGGCGACCTGGGCGCCCGGCTCGGCGCCGGGTTCCAGGACGCCGCAGGCCTCGCCGTCGGCGGCACCGTCGTGGTGACCACGCACGGTGGCGGCGCCCGGCAGGGCGTCGGGCACCTGCTCGGCTGGGACCACACGGTGCTGCGCAGCCTCGGCTCGCTGGCGAACTGCCACTGGACCGAACTGCGCCACGACGACGTGCGGGGCTGGCACCTGCGCGCGCACAACGTCGGCCTGATCACCCAGCCGGCGCTCACCGACGCGGTCTGACACCTCCGGCCCCGGCACGTCACAGCGCCATCGGCTAGCGTGCCGGTCATGCCCGTCGCGGTCGTCACCGACTCCACCGCCTACCTGCCCCCCGACCTGATCCGCGCACGCGGCCTCACAGTCGTCCCGCTCACAGTCGTGCTCAACGGCGCGGAAGGACTGGAGGGCGTCGAGACCTCCCCGGCCGACGCCACCCGCGCGCTGAGCGGCCGGCGGGTCTCGGTGAGCACGTCCCGGCCCGCGCCCGAACAGTTCGCGCAGGTCTATCGCAGATTGCTCGCCGAGGGCGCCGACGGCGTGGTGTCGGTGCACCTGTCCGCCGAGCTGTCCGGCACCGTCGAGGCCGCCCGGCTGGCCGCCGCCGAGGTCGGCGACGACCGCGTCACGGTGGTCGACAGCCGATCCACAGGCATGGGCCTCGGCTTCCCGGCGCTCGCCGCCGCTGCGGCCGCCGCGCAGGGCGCCGACCTGACCGGGGTACGCGACGCGGCGCTGGACGCGGTCACCAGGACCACCATCTACTTCTACGTCGACACGCTGGAGTTCCTGCGCCGGGGCGGCCGGATCAACGCGGCCGAGGCGCTGCTCGGCACCGCCCTCTCGGTCAAGCCGATCATGCACATGCCGGACGGCGCGATCGTGGTGAAGGACAAGGTCCGCACCGCCAGCCGGGGCGTGGCACGCCTGGTCGACCTCGCCGTCGAGGCAGCAGGTGACGCCCAGGTGGACCTCGCCGTGCACCACCTCGCCGCGCCGCAACGCGCCGAGCAGTTGCTGACGGCGCTGACCGAGCGGCTGGGCGATCGCCTGCACGACACGTACGTCACCGAGGCCGGAGCCGTCGTCGCCGCGCACGCCGGGCCCGGGCTGGCATGCGTGGTGGTGCACCGCCGCACCCCATAGGGTGGCCGGATGAGCGCTCTGTCGTACGTCGTCACCGGCGGCGGGCGCGGCGTCGGACGGGCCGTCGTCGAACGGCTGGCCGCAGACGGCGGCACAGTGGTCGTGGTCGAGCGGGACACCAGCGCGCTGGACTGGCTGGCCCGCCACCCGCTCGCCGACCGGCTGCACGCCCTGACCGGCGACGCCGGTGACGAGGCGGTCACCGGCCGGGCCGCCGACCGCGCCGAGGCACACGCGCCACTGGCCGGCTGGGTCAACAACGCCGCCGTCTTCCGCGACGCCGACCTGCACCGCGCGCCCGCGAGCGAGGTCGTCGACCTGATCGCGCTGAACCTGCGCCCCGCCGTGGCCGGGGCTGCGACCGCCGTACGCCGGTTCCTGGCCGCACGCACCGGCGGCGCGATCGTCAACGTCTCATCCCACCAGGCCCGCCGGGCGGTGCCGGGGGCACTGCCGTACGCCACCGCCAAGGCCGCGCTGGAGGGGCTGACCCGGGCGCTCGCCGTCGACTACGGTCCGCGCGGGATCCGCGCCAACGCGGTCGCGCTCGGGTCCATCCACACCGAACGGCACGCCGCCTACCTGGCCGGACTCGACCCGGCCGGGGTGGAGCACGTCGACGCGGAGATGGCCCGGCTGCACCCGCTCGGCCGGATCGGGCGTACCGACGAGGTGGCCGAGGTGGTCGCGTTCCTGCTCTCCGACCGCGCCTCGTTCGTCAACGGCGCGACGGTGCCGGTCGACGGTGGGCGGGCCGCGCTCGGGCTGGACCCGGAGGCACGCTGAGCTTCGCCTTCCGGCCGCCCTAGCACAGTCAGGGCTGATCGGGCTCCTGTCCACAGCGCGCTGGCTGTCCACAGGTGGGAGTTCACCGGCCGACGGTCGACGAGCCGTCGCCGTAGCGTCCCGAGCCGTGCCAGACGACCAGGAGACGACGGTACGGCGGCGGCTCGCCCGGCTGTTCGGGTTCACGGATGCCGTCGCTGTTCCGTCGATCCGCGCCGGCCGGCTGGGGGAGTCCGGCCATCGAGCCGGAGAGGCCCAGCCCGGCCCGGATCTCGTCGAGCAGGGCGGCCGGCCGGCGCGGTCCTCCTGGCCGCCCGGCCTTTCCCTGCCCGGGCCGGACGGTGCCGTGCCGATCTTCACCGGCGGGTCCGGCGCGAGCCTCGGGGATGCCCCTTGCCGGGCCGGCACCCGCGACCCACAGCCGCCGGGCGAGCAGGACGCCGGTCCGCCTGCTCGGCGTCGGCCCGGTGCCCGAGGGCGGCTCGGGCGTGGGCCGGACGAGATCGAGCCGGGTTTCGGGCTGCGCCCCGGATTCCCGGAGCGCGACGGCGGGCGGGAGCATCCGTTCGGGGCTGATCCGGCCTCCGACGATTCGGACGCCGACGGCACAGGCGACGCTCCGGGATCCGGGCATGGGCTCGCGTCGCGGCTGCCCGGTCCTGGGGCGTTCGATCCCGGCCGCCGGGGTGTACGCGCGCTCGCGGCGGTGGCCGCAGTGGTGGTCCTGGTGGCCGCCGTCTGGGCGTGGCGCGCGCGTCCCAGCGCCGAGCCCGTAAAGCCCGTCACGGCGTCCTCCGAGGCGCCGGTGAGCGCGGCGACCGAAGCGGCTCCCGGAGCGCCGGTGGCGGTCGGCTCACCCGGTCAGGTGGTCGTCGCGCTCGCCGGCAAGGTCCGGCGTCCCGGCCTGGTCCGCCTGCCGGCCGGCGCGCGGGTGGCCGACGCGATCGAGGCGGCCGGCGGCGCGCTGCCCGGCGTCGACGTGGCGCTGCTCAACCCGGCCCGCAAGGTCACCGACGGGGAGCTGATCCTGGTCGGCGTCACCGCCCCACCCGGGCAGGCCGCGGCCGGTGGTGGTGCACCGGGTGGCTCGGCGGCACCGGCGGGCCCGGTCAACCTGAACACCGCCACGCTGGCCCAGCTCGACGCGCTGCCGGGCGTCGGCCCGGTGCTCGCCCAGCGGATCCTCGACCACCGGGACCGCAACGGCGGGTTCCGGTCCGTGTCCGACCTGCGGCAGGTCGACGGCATCGGCGACGCCCGGTACGAGCAGCTCAAAGAACTGGTGACGGTGTGACCGCCGGACGCGGGCCACGCCCCGCGCCCCTCGACGGTGACGTGGCCGGCCGCGACGTGCCCGACCTGCGGCTGGCCGGGCTGGCGGTGGCGGCCTGGCTCGCCGCGTTGGCCGGGCTGCACCTGAGTGTCCGGTCGAGCGTGTGGGTGGCCGCCGTCGCCGCCGCGCTCGCCCTGCTCACGGGCCTGCACCTGGCCGGCGTGCTCGGCCGGCCGGGCGTGACGGCCAGCCGCTACGGCTGGATCGCGGTCGCCGTACTGCTCGGCGTCCTCTGCGGGGCGGCGGCCACCGGCGCGCGGGTCGCGGTCCGCGACGCCGCCCCGGTCCGCGCGCTCGTCGCCGACAGCGCCCCGGTCACTGCCGAGCTGGTGCTGCGCGACGATCCCCGCCCGGTACGCGGCGCGCCCGGCCGGCAACCGATGCTGTTGGTCCGCGTGGATCTGATCCAGCTCACCGGCCCCGGCGGCGCCCGCGTCACCGGCCCGGTACGCGCCCTGGTGCTCGCCACCGACCCGGCCTGGCGTCCACTGCTTCCCGGCCAGCGTGTCGCCAGCCGGGGGAGGCTGGCCGCCCCGCGCGGCGGTGACCTGACCGCCGCCGTGCTCTCCACCGCCGAACCGCCCACGCTGCGCGGCGACGCGTCGTGGCCGCAACGGGCGGCGGGGGTGCTGCGGGCCGGGCTGCAACGGGCCTGCGAGCCGCTGCCCGACGCGCCGGGCGGGCTGCTGCCGGGTCTGGTGGTGGGCGACACCAGCCGGCTGCTGCCGGAGGTGGAGGAGGACTTCCGGGCCACCGGGATGACGCACCTCAACGCGGTGTCCGGGTCCAACGTGGCGATCGTCGTGGGAGCGGTGCTGCTGCTGGCCCGCTGGGCGCGCGCCGGTCCGCGTACCGCCGCCGTGCTCTGCGTCCTCGCGCTCGTCGGGTTCGTCATCCTGGTGCGGCCATCGCCGAGCGTGGTGCGTGCCGCCGCGATGGGCGCGATCGGGCTCGCCGCGCTCGCCGCCGGGCGGTCCCGGTCGGCACTGCCGGCGCTCGCCGCCGCTGTCACCGGGCTGGTCCTGTACGACCCGGACCTCGCGGGCGACCCGGGTTTCGCGTTGTCGGTCTGCGCCACCGGGGGACTGCTGCTGCTCGCGCCGGGATGGCGGGACGCGTTGCGGCGACGGGGTGTACCGGCCGGGCTGGCGGAGGCGCTCGCGGTGCCGGCCGCTGCGCAACTGGCCTGCGGCCCGGTGATCGCCGGGCTGTCCGCGACGGTGAGCCTGGTGGCGGTGCCGGCGAACCTGCTCGCGGTGCCGGCCGTCGCGCCGGCCACCGTGCTCGGCGTGCTGGCGGCGGTGCTGTCGCCGGTGTGGCCGGGCGGTGCGGAGTTCCTGGCCTGGCTGGCGAGCTGGCCGGCGCGCTGGCTGGTGGCGGTCGCCGCGTACGGGGCGGACCTGCCGGCCGGGAACCTGCCGTGGGCGGGCGGGGTGGCAGGAGCCCTGCTGCTGGCGGCGGTGAGTGTGGCGCTGCTGCTCGCCTTCCGGCGACGCCGGGCGCGGCGGCTGATCGCTGTCGTCGTGGTGGCGGTGGTGCTGGGTGCGGTGCCGATCCGGCTGCTCGCCTCGGGCTGGCCGCCGCGCGGCTGGGTGGTGGTGGCGTGCGCGGTGGGGCAGGGGGACGCGGTGGTGCTGCCGGTCGCCGCCGGCCGGGCCGTCGTGGTCGACGCCGGCCCGGAGCCGTCCGGCGTGGACGCATGCCTGCGCCGCCTTCGCGTACGCGAGGTGCCGCTGCTGGTGGTCAGCCACTTCCACGTCGACCACGTCGGCGGTGTGGCCGGGGTGTTCCGCGGCCGGCGGGTGGGTGCGGTGGTGGGTCCGTCCTGGTCCGAGCCGCCCTTCGGTGTCGCCCAGGTACGCGAGGCGGCCCGCGGGGCCGGTGCGCCGCTGACCCCGGTGCAGGCGGGCTGGCGGTGGTCAGCGGGCGCGGTGGACCTGGTCGCGGTCGGGCCGCCGTACCCGCTGCGGGGCAGCCGGTCGGATCCGAACAACAACTCGCTGGTGCTGGCCGCCACCGTGGGCGGGGTACGGATCCTGCTCACCGGTGACGCCGAGACGGAGGAGCAGCGGGCGATGCTGGAGACCACACCGGCCGCCGCGATCCGGGCCCACGTGCTGAAGGTCGCCCACCACGGGTCCGCGTACCAGGCGCCGGAGTTCCTGGCCGCGGTGCGTCCGGCGGTGGCGCTGGTGAGCGTGGGCGTCGGCAACGACTACGGGCACCCCAACGCCGGGTTGCTGGACCGGCTGACCCGGGCTGGTGCGCGGGTGCTGCGTACCGACACCGACGGGGACGTCGCGGCGGTCCGGGTGGATGCCGGCCTCGCAGTGGTGAAACGCGGCGCCGAGTCGGGACCGCCACGCTGAACCAGGGGAATCTTGTTGCGATAGATGGGGAATCAAGTCAAATGTCTGGATTTGCGCTGTGTGCGGGCTGCGCCGTCACAGTCCCCGATGAGCAGGCCCGGCCGGGTCGGAGGGCGTGCGAGTATGGGCGACGTGACCCCCGCCGACCTGCCTCCTATTGTGCTCGTCCTCGGCGACGAGGAGCTGCTCGCCACGCGAGCGGTCACCGAAGCCGTCGCCCGGGCCCGCGAGGTCGACCCCGACGTGGACGTACGGGAATACCAGGCCGGCACGCTCACCGTCGGCGAGATCGCCGAGATGCTCAGCCCGTCGCTGTTCGGCGGTCGCCGGGTGCTCGTGCTCCGCTCCGGGCAGGACGCCCGCAAGGACCTGTCCACAGCGCTGCTCGCGTACGCGAAGAACCCCGACCCGGACGTGCAGCTCGTGGTGCTGCACCTGGGCGGGGCCAAGGGCAAGGCGTTCGCCGACGGTCTACGGGCTGCGGGCGCCACAGTGGTGCCGGCGGTGAAGCTGAAGGGCGACCGGGAGCGGGCCGCCTTCGTGCGGGACGAGATCCGCCGCATCGGCGGCAAGTGCACGCCCGACGCGGCCGACGCCCTGGTCGCCGCCGTCGGGAACGACATGCGCGAGCTGGCCGCCGCCTGCTCGCAACTGGTCGCCGACACCGACGGGCGGATCGGCGCGGACACCGTCGCCCGCTACTACCGGGGGCGGGCCGAGGTCACCGGCTTCACCGTCGCCGACGCGACGATGGTCGGTGACGTACCAGGTGCGCTGGAGGCGCTGCGATGGGCGCTGCACGTCGGCGTCGACCCGGTGCCGATCGCCGACGCGCTGGCCGACGGCGTACGGACCGTCGCCCGGGTCGCCGCCGCAGGGCGGGGCAGCGCGTTCCAACTGGCGAAGACGCTCGGCATGCCGGCCTGGAAGATCGAGAAGGCCCAGGTACGCGCCCGGGGCTGGACGCCGGAGGGCCTGGTCGAGGCGATGCGGGTGGCGGCCGAGTGCAACGCGGCGGTCAAGGGCGGCGCCGACGACCGGGCGTACGCGCTGGAGCGGGCCGTGTTCTCGGTGGCCGCGGCCCGGCAGGGCGGCGCCCGGTGACCCGAGCGTGGTCGACGGTGGCCACGGACGAGGAGCGGTACCGCCCGCTCTACGCCCGGGTGCTGGGGCTGCGTTTCGTCAACCCGGGTGGGGTGCTCTGCTTCCTGTTCTTCGAGGGCGCGGTGGCGCTGGCCGTCCTGCTCGCGCTCGCCGAACTGGTGAGCTGGTGGGCGGTGCTGGTGCTGCCGATCGCGGTGGCCGCGATGGTCAAGCTCAACGACGTGGTGGCCGAGATGGTCGTCCGCACCGCGGCGCAGGTGCCCGAGCAGGAGCGGGATCGCTTCCGCCGCCAGATGGAGCCGGTGGTCGGCCGGGCCCGGGTGCCCACGAGCGCCCGTGCGTTGCCGGGCGGCGCGACGAGCATCGGGTCGCTGCCGCGCGGCGCGGCGAGTTCCCGTGCGTTGCCCGGCGGCGTGACCGCGGATTCCCGGGGCGTCCGCTACCACCATCCGCAACGCGCGACATTCGACCGCCCGAACGAGCGATAGCCGCAGCCACCGGGGTGCGCTCTCCCGCCGCCTCGCGCTGCGCCCTCCGGAGGTACCGCGGGCGCGCCGCCGGGGCGTGACACTCCAGGTCGGCGTTGTGCCGGCAGTCGCACGGAGATCTTGGACGATTTCGGCCCCTATGGGGGCCATTTCGTACCAAGATCTACGGGGTGATCGCACCGCGGCACGCGCGCGGCGCGGTGCGTGGCGGGCACCGCGGCGCTGCGGGGGAGTGCGGACAGGCGGAAGCCCCGTGGGCTCGTGGCCCCGGGGCTTCCGGTGGAATCTGTAGCGCTGGTCAGGCAGAGAACGAGGCGACGCGCTTGGCGATCGCCGACTTCCGGTTGGCCGCCTGGTTCGAGTGGATGACACCCTTGCTGGCAGCCTTGTCCAGCTTGCGGGTGGCCTCACGCATGAGCACGGTGGCCTTCTCGGTGTCGCCCGCCTCGGCAGCCTCGTGGAACTTCCGGATGGCGGTCTTCAGCGACGACTTGACCGACTTGTTACGCAGCCGGCGCTTCTCGTTCTGCCGGTTGCGCTTGATCTGGGACTTGATGTTCGCCACGCGACAGCCTCGTCTTGATAGCTCGGGTTGGTCTGCTTTCGCGCACGACGAGCATGCGTCATCGCCGCGCGAAAAGCCAGGCTACCAGGTCGGCCCCGGACGAGCCAAAACGCCTCCGGCCGGGGCCCACCCGACCCTCGTCACCAGCATGCCGCCGCACTCATGGACGCCGCCAGGCCGACCGGCGTTCCCAGGCTGGTTGGGCGGCGCGCCAGTTCGGGGAGGTGGCGGGGTCAGAGCCCGTGTGATGCCGCCTTTTCCCCGTGCTGGTGTGGATCAAGGGTGAGGGTCGGTGGACTGATTCGCCAGTTCGGGGAGGTGGCGGGGTCGGGGGCAGTGTGATGTGACCACTTCCCCGTGCTGGTGTGGATCAAGGAGGCGGTGGGATGCGGCCGCCTTGCCGAACCGGGGTGGATCACGGGGAACCGGCGGGGTGGGGCCGGCTCGCGGACCAGGTTGCTTGTTGACATGGCTGTCCCTCGTCAGTCAGGACCAGCCCTGCCGCTCGGCCAGCCAGCCGAGCGCCTGCTCCCCGCTCCACAGCTGGTGGGCGCGCAGGTGCGGGGAGGCGTTCGACGGTCCGGCGGCGGCACCGGTCAGGAAGTACCCGGCCAGTGCGGCGAGCGTCACGTCCAGCGCGTCGGCCGGCGCTCCCGCCGTCGCCGGGTGACCGGCGAACGCGGCGTCCGCGTCCAGGCCGCCGGCGTACGCGGTGAGCAGCAGCCCGGCCAGGTCGAACCAGGCCGGCCCGTGGCAGAGCCAGGGCCAGTCGCACAGCCAGGCGCGGCCGTCGGGGTCGATCAGGAGGTTGTCCACCCGCAGGTCGCCGTGGGCCAGCCCGGGGGCCGCGTCGGCGTACCCGGGCAGCCGCGACTCCAGCGCGACCAGCTCGGCCAGCGGGGCGCCGGCGGCCTGCTCGGGCGGCGGCTCCCGCCCGGCGGCCACCTCGCCCCACCAGAGGATGTCGTCGCGGGCCAGGTCCGCGAGGCGGGGTAGCCGGAGCGCGGCCAGCTCCGCGGGCGGCTCGGCGAGCGCGGCGGCCACTTCGGCGTACGTGGCGAGTGCGGCGTCCAGCTCGGCCGGCGCCCAGGGCAGCGCGGGGGTGTGCCCGTCGATCGCGTCGAGCGCGAGCGCGTACCAGCCGGACTCGGTGAGCGCCCAGCGCGGCCGGGGCACCGGCAGGCCGGCCGGGAGCCGGGCCAGGACCGCCGCCTCGTGGGCGTACCAGTCGACCAGGTGTCGTTGCCCGTGCAGCGCCGCCGCCTTGACGAACACGCTCTCCCCGGCGGGGCCGGTCAGCACGGCGGCGAAGCCGCTGGTGAATCCGCCACCCGTCACCCGTACCGCTGACGGTTCGCCGCCGATCCGGGCGGACAGCGCATCGCGCAGCCCGGCCGGCAGGTCGGCCCAGCCGGGCCGGACGGCTGTCGACCCGTACGGGACGGGCGGTAGGGAGATCGGGCGCACCGCACCATGCTGCCGCACCGGCGGCGCGCGGCGGACCGGCGTGTCGGTGGGCTCTGCCAGACTGCCTGCCATGAGGACCGACGAGTTCTGGCAGTTGATCGACGACGCGCGCGCCGGCGCCGGGGGAGAGCCCGACGCGGTGGCCGCCCGGGCGGTCGCGCTGCTGGCCGAGCGCGACCCGGAGGAGATCGTCGGCTACGCCCACCACCAGCGGCGGGTGCTCGCCGCCTCATACAAGGTCGACCTGTGGGGCGCGGCCTACCTGATCAACGGGGGTGCCTCGGACGACGGCTTCGAATATTTCCGGGGTTGGCTGATGACGCAGGGGCGGGCGGTGTTCGCGCGGGCGGTCGGCGATCCGGACGCGCTGGCCGAGCTGCCGCAGGTCCGGGCCGCGGCGCTCAGCGGCGAGGAGTTCGAGTGCGAGCAGATGCTGGCGGTGCCGTGGGACGCGTACCGGAAGGCCACCGCGTCCGACCTGCCGGCCGAGCGTGACCCGGTTCCGGTGCCCGACCTGAACGACTTCTGGGACTTCGACGACGAGGAGGAGGCCCGCCGCCGCCTGCCGCGGCTGGCCGCACTCTTCGTCGAGCCACCCGTGGAATAGCCGAGCCACCCGTGGAATAGCGGTGGAGTGAAGGGGGAGCCCGGGCGCGCGCCGGGCGACGTGGGACCATGGAGGGGGCCGGCGGCGCGCCGGCCCGCTCACGTCAGCCGACCAGAACGGACCGCTGTGCCACCGACGCTCGATCCCGGCGCGAACGCTCCTGGTGCCACCGACCCGGCGCGCATCCGGAACTTCTGCATCATCGCCCACATCGACCACGGGAAGTCGACCCTGGCCGACCGGATGTTGCAGCTCACCGGTGTGGTCGACCCGCGGCAGATGCGCGCGCAGTACCTGGACCGGATGGACATCGAGCGCGAGCGCGGCATCACCATCAAGAGCCAGGCCGTGCGGATGCCGTGGACGATCCGCGAGGGCGACCGGGCCGGTGAGAGCGCCGTGCTCAACATGATCGACACCCCGGGCCACGTGGACTTCACCTACGAGGTGTCCCGTTCGCTCGCCGCCTGCGAGGGCGCGATCCTGCTCGTCGACGCCGCGCAGGGCATCGAGGCGCAGACGCTCGCCAACCTCTACCTGGCGCTCGAGAACGACCTGCACATCATCCCGGTGCTCAACAAGATCGACCTGCCGGCCGCCCAGCCCGAGAAGTACGCCGAGGAGCTGGCGCACCTGATCGGCGGCGACCCGGCGGACTGCATCAGGGTCTCCGGCAAGACCGGCGAGGGCGTGCCCTACCTGCTGGACGAGATCGTCCGGCAGTTCGTGCCGCCGGTGGGCGAGGCCGAGTCGCCGGCCCGCGCGATGATCTTCGACTCGGTGTACGACGTCTACCGGGGCGTGGTCACGTACGTCCGGGTGATCGACGGCCGGATCTCGGCCCGGGACCGGATCAAGATGATGTCCACCGGCGCGGTCCACGAGCTGCTGGAGATCGGCGTCATCTCGCCGGAGATGGTGAAGGCCGACGCGCTCGGCGTCGGCGAGGTGGGCTACCTGATCACCGGCGTGAAGGACGTGCGCCAGTCCCGGGTCGGTGACACGGTCACCATCAACAACAACCCGGCCAAGGAGGCGCTCGGCGGCTACAAGGATCCGAAGCCGATGGTCTACTCGGGTCTCTATCCGATCGACGGCTCGGACTACCCGAACCTGCGCGAGGCGCTGGACAAGCTCAAGCTCAACGACGCCGCGCTGGTCTACGAGCCGGAGACCTCCGGCGCGCTGGGCTTCGGTTTCCGCTGTGGCTTCCTCGGCCTGCTGCACCTGGAGATCATCCGGGAGCGGCTGGAGCGGGAGTTCAACCTCGACCTGATCTCCACCGCGCCGAACGTGGTCTACCGGGCCATCCAGGAGGACGGCGAGGAGATCGTGGTCACCAACCCGAGCGAGTACCCGACCGGCAAGATCGCCGAGGTGTACGAGCCGACCGTGCGGGCCACGGTGCTGACCCCGAACGACTACGTGGGTGCGGTAATGGAGCTGTGCCAGGGTCGCCGGGGCAGCCTGCTGGGCATGGACTACCTCTCCGCCGACCGGGTGGAGCTGCGGTACACGCTGCCGCTGGCCGAGATCATCTTCGACTTCTTCGACCAGCTCAAGAGCCGCACCAAGGGTTACGCCTCGCTGGACTACGAGCCCTCCGGTGAGCAGGCGTCCGACCTGGTGAAGGTCGACATCCTGCTGCACGGTGAGCCGGTCGACGCGTTCAGCGCGATCGTGCACAAGGACAAGGCGTACACGTACGGCACGACGATCGCGGCGAAGCTGCGCACGCTGATCCCGCGCCAGCAGTTCGAGGTGCCGATCCAGGCGGCCATCGGCAGCCGGGTGATCGCCCGGGAGACCATCCGCGCGATCCGCAAGGACGTGCTCGCCAAGTGCTACGGCGGTGACATCAGCCGGAAGCGCAAGCTGCTGGAGAAGCAGAAGGAGGGCAAGAAGCGGATGAAGATGGTGGGCCGGGTGGAGGTCCCCCAGGAGGCGTTCATCGCGGCGCTGTCGTCCGACTCCGGCGACGGCAAGCCCGCCGGCAAGAAGTAGGTCGCCAGAGCCCACGAACCGGCCGGCGTCCCCTCGCAGGGGCGCCGGCCGTTCGCGTACCCAGGAAATTTTCAGCTGCTGGCAGCGCTCCCACCTGCGGGTTCGTCCCGGCCGGGGGAGCGGCGGTCGTTGCCGCCGGTTTCGGTTTTCGATGCGTCGGGCACTTAGCGGTCACGACAGCAACCGCACAGAACGTGCGAAATCGCTTTAGGAGGACCGACCGTGGAGTTCACCGTCTGGGGCATCATCACCGCGCTCGTCGTGGGTCTGATCGTCGGCGCGCTGGGCCGGCTGGTCGTGCCGGGCCGGCAGAACATGCCGATGTGGCTGCACATGGTGATCGGTGTCGGCGCGGCGCTGCTGGGCACCGTCCTGGCCCGTGCGCTCGGCATCGCCACGCAGACCGCCGGTATCGACTGGGCCGAGCTGGCCGTGCAGGTCGTGCTCGCCGCCATCGGTGTGGCCCTGGTGGCCGGCGTCGGCCGCCGCCGCAGCGTCTCGCGTTACTGATCGACGCATCACGCGCCTCGACGGGCGCCCGGCCCCACGGCCGGGCGCCCGTCGGCGTATTCGGCGCATTGAACCCCGTCGGTGTGCCGGGCCCGCCCGCCGCGCCGGGTTTCGGGGAGAAGCAGCAGGTCAGGGTACGTCTGAACAATTCGTCATCGGAGTCGGTTTGGATTTCCGGACGGTCGGGAACTTAGCGATCACGACAGTAACCACACAAAAACGTGTGACCGGATCTTAAGGAGGAGGGCGACCATGGAGCTCACCGTTTGGGGCATCATCACGGCGCTGGTCGTTGGTCTGATCGTCGGCGCGCTGGGCCGGCTGGTCGTGCCGGGCCGGCAGAACATGCCGATGTGGCTGCACATGCTGATCGGCGTCGGCGCCGCGCTTCTGGGCACGATCGTGGCCCGGGCCTCCGGCTTCGCCGAGACCGCCGGCATCGACTGGCGCGAGCTGATGCTGCAGGTGCTCTTCGCCGCGATCGGCGTGGCCCTGGTGGCCGGTGTCGGTCGTCGCCGCGGCGTCTCGCGCTACTGACCCCGCACTACGCGCCTCGACGGGCGCCCGGCCTCACGGCCGGGCGCCCGTCGCCGTGTGCGGCCCCTTGAACTGCCCGGACGGCATCGATGTCGGCCGGGCCTCCGGCTGCGATACGGTCGCCTGTGCCCTCCGTCACGAACACCCCCTGTTGTAAAGGAAATTTTCCTACTAAGGTGCGGCGGAGAAGGTTAGTGCCAAACGGCCCTGAGGGAGATATGGCGTGAACAGGTGGAAGCGGCTGGCTCCGGTCACCGCCATCGTGGCGTCGGCCGCGTTGGTGCTGACCGCGTGCGGTGGCTCCGGCGACGACGACAAGGCCGCCGACAACAGCAAGCTCACTGTGTGGATGATGGGTGAGGGCGGCGACGCCCAGACCAAGTTCCTCGACAGCGTCGAGGCGGAGTTCAAGAAGAAGCACCCCGAGACCGACGTCGTGGTGCAGTACATCCCCTGGCTCGAGGCGCCGAAGAAGTTCCAGGCCGCGCTCGCCGGCGGGGAGGGTCCGGACGTCACCGAGCTGGGCAACACCGAGACCCAGGGCTGGGCCGCGCAGGAGGCCCTGGCCGACGTCTCGGACAAGTTCAACGGCTGGTCCGAGGGCAAGGACATCCTGCCCGACCTGGTCAAGAACGCCCAGCTCGACGGCAAGCAGTACGGCGTGCCGTGGTACGCCGGCGTGCGCGCCGTCTACTACCGCACCGACTGGTTCGCCGAGGCGGGCGTGAAGACGCCGACGAACTGGGACGAGATGGTCGCCGCCGCGAAGGCCGTGCAGGCCAAGAAGCCCGGCACCTACGGCATCGCCCTGCCCGGCAACTCCGAGCTGCCGTTCTACTCCTTCCTCTGGGGTGCCGGCGGGGAGATCGCCACCAAGGAGGGCGACAGCTGGAAGTCCGGCTACAACACCCCCGAGGCGCAGAAGGCGGTCAAGTTCTGGACCGACCTGGTCACAGTGCACAAGGTCGCCCCGCCGGCCGCCGCCGGCTGGAACGAGGTCGACGCCCGTACCCAGTTCGCCACCGGGAAGGCCGCGATGGCGTTCGCCGGCAGCTGGCAGGGCGGCGCGATGAAGAAGGACAACCCCGACATCGAGAAGGTGTGGGGCACGTTCCCGATCCCCGGCCCGGACGGCAAGGCCGCCCCGGCGTTCGCCGGTGGCTCCGACATCGCCATCTGGAAGGACAGCGAGCGGCAGGCGCTGGCCTGGGACTACATGACCGTGCTGCTGAGCAAGCAGAAGGACAAGGAGTTCGCCAGCAGCCTCGGCTTCTTCCCGGTCTACCAGGACCTGGTCAGCAGCGGCGACTACGCCAACGACAAGGTGATGGCCGCGTTCGCGACCGCCATCCAGAACACCAAGCTGACCCCGCTCACCCCGAAGTGGGTCGAGGTCAGCCGGACCAAGACGGTGACCCAGGCGATGAACAGCTCGGTCATCAAGGGCCAGAAGACGGTCGAGAAGGCTACCGCCGACGCGGCCACCGAGATGGAAAGCATTCTCAACGCCAAGTGACCACGCTGACCGAGGCCACCGGCGAGGCCGCCGCGCGGGAGACCCCCGCGCGGCGGCGCCGTCGCCGGGTGGACCACCTTCCGTACCTGCTCCTCCTGCCCTGCCTGGCGATCATCGCCGTGCTGCTGCTCTGGCCGCTCGGCCAGGTCGTTTGGATGTCCTTCCACAAGCTGGACAGCGTCCGGCAGTTGCGCGGCGACCGCGAGTGGCCGTGGGTCGGCCTGGCCAACTACGCGCAGATCCTCGGCGACCCGTTCTTCCGTACGGTGCTGCGCAACACGGTGCTGTTCGCGCTCGCCAACGTGGCGCTCACGATGATCCTCGGCACCCTGGTCGGGCTGCTGCTCAACCGCCTGGGCAAGGGGATGGCCACGTTCGTGGCGAGCTGCGTGATGCTCGCCTGGGCCACTCCGGCGCTGACCGGCACGATCGTCTGGAAGTGGATCTTCGACGACACGAGCGGCCTGGTCACGTGGCTGTTCAACAAGCTCCCGGACGGGCTGTCCACGGCCCTGTTCGGGCGCAGCGACTGGACCGGGTACGGCTGGTTCAACGACCCGCTGCTGTTCTTCGCCATCCTGACGCTCGTGGTGGTCTGGCACTCGTTCCCGTTCATCGCGGTGAGCGTGCTGGCCGGGCTCAAGAGCGTGCCGACGGAGTTGCAGGAGGCGGCCCGGGTCGACGGCGCCGGGCCGTGGAAGGTGTTCTGGTCGGTGACGTTCCCGGTCCTGCGGCCGGTCTTCGGCATCCTCGTGGTGCTCTCCACGATCTGGGACTTCAAGGTCTTCACCCAGCAGTTCGTGCTGGCCGGCGGCACCCAGGACCGGTCCACGTTCATGCTGTCGATCTACTCGTACGCGGAGGCGTTCTCGCCGCCGCCGAAGTACGGCCTCGGCTCCGCCATCGCGGTCATCCTCACCGTGATCCTGCTCGTGGTGACCGCCCTGTACGTCCGCATGGTGCTGCGGCAGGAGGACGAATGATGAAGAAGATCGCCCTCAACGGCGCGGGCCTGCTGGTCGCGCTCTTCGCCGCGTTCCCGGTCTACTGGATGGTGGCGACGTCGCTGAAGCCCAACCGGGAGATCTTCTCGTCCACGCCCCGGCCGGTGCCGGCGGAGCCGACGCTGGAGCACTACCGGGAGATCCTCACCGGCAACCTGATCCCGGGCGTCACGTTCGCCGACTTCTTCCTCAACAGCGCGCTCGTCGCGCTGGCGACGGTGCTGCTGAGCGGGCTGGTCGCGCTGCTCGCCGCGACAGCCGTGGCCCGGTTCCGGTTCAAGCTGCGCACCACGTTCCTGATCATGCTGCTGGTGGTGCAGATGATCCCGCTGGAGGCGCTGGTCATCCCGCTGTTCCTGATGATCCAGCGGCTCGGCCTCTACAACACGCTGCCCAGCCTGATCCTCACGTACCTCGGCTTCTCGCTGCCGTTCGCGGTCTGGATGCTGCGTGGCTTCGTCGCCGCGGTGCCGAAGGAACTGGAGGAGGCCGCCGCCATCGACGGCGCCAGCCGGGCCCAGACGTTCCGCAAGGTGCTGTTCCCGCTCGTCGCGCCCGGCCTGGTCGCCACCAGCATCTTCTCGTTCATCACCGCGTGGAACGAGCTGATCTTCGCGTTGACCTTCATCAACGACCAGCAGAAGTACACGCTGCCGGTGGCGATGACGTTCTTCTTCGGCCGGGACGACACCGCCTGGGGCTCGGTGATGGCCGCGTCCACGCTGTTCACCCTGCCGGTGATCGTCTTCTTCCTGCTGGTGCAGCGCCGGATGGTCTCCGGGCTGGTCGCCGGAGCCGTGAAGGGCTGAGGGCCGCGGCCGGTCAGGCCGCGGCGAACACCTCGGCCCGCACCTCGGTGGCCGGGTCGCCCTTCACCCGGGCCCAGGAGCCCTGCTCGGCGGTCCACTCCAGGTTGCCGAAGCGGACCTTCTTCACGCCGTGGTCGTCGGCGTGCGAGACCAGCCAGTGCGCGTACCGCCAGCCGTTGCGGTCGCCGCCGGCCGGCAGGGTGAGCGCGGTCAGGTCGGTCGCCGTGGGCAGCCGGGGCAGCCCCCAGTCCAGCGACAGACTCTCCAGCACGGCGCTGGCGGCGGCCGGGCCGCGCATCGTCGGCGGCGAGGAGACAGTGCAGGCCACCGCGCCGGTCGCGTGGCCGAGCAGCGCGCGGGTCAGGACCTCCGACTCGTCCGCCCACTTCTCGTACGCCTCGGGGAACGCCGACCGCTGCACCCGCTGGGCGGCGTCGGTGACCCGCATCCGCTCCCAGCCCTTGACCTTCTTCAGCGCGGCGTAGAACTTGTTCGCCGCGTACCGCGGGTCCTGGACCTGCTCCGGTGTGCCCCAGCCCTGGCTCGGGCGCTGCTGGAACAGGCCGAGCGAGTCGCGGTCACCGTGGGCGATGTTGCGCAGGTGCGACTCCTGGTACGCGGTCGCCAACGCCACCACCACCGCCCGCTCGGGCATCCGGCGCTGCATCCCGATGGCCGCGATGGTGGCCGCGTTCGCCATCTGGTCGGCGCCGAGCACCACCTCGCCGTCCGCCTTCACGGTGCAGGTCCGGCTGGACAGGGGGAGCCGCAGGTGCTCGCCGAACTGCTTGGTCACGACATAGACCGCGAGCAGTGCCAGCACGCACACCGCCACCCCAGATGCCACGATCGCCGCTCGCGTCCGCACCCGCACCCCCTGTCCCGACAGTCCGACAAGCGTACGTCCCACCCGCACCGGCGCGTCTCGGCCGACCGGCGGGCCCCACCTCGGCCGCAATGGCTCCCGCGGGGCCCGCCGCGCACCTCAGTCTCCGGCGGGCACCCAGGCGGCGGGACGCTTCTCCCGGAACGCCATGACGCCCTCGCGTCCCTCGTCGGAGAGGAAGTACCCGGTCGACAGCGCGGCCAACTCGGCGATCTCGGCCCGCAGGTCGGTCCCGGCGGGCCGGCGCAGCAGCTCCTTCGCCCCGGCCAGCGCCCCCGGCGCGCCCTTCACCAGCGAGTCGCAGTAGCGCCCGACGGCGGCGTCCAACTCGTCGGCCGGCACCGCGGCGGTGACCAGGCCGATCTCGGCGGCGCGGCGGCCGTCGAACGTGTCGCCGGTCAGGTACAGCTCGGCGGCGGCCCGCTGGCCCAGCCGCGGCAGCACGGTCGCCGAGATCACCGCCGGAATCACGCCGATCCGCACCTCGGTGAACGCGAACGTCGCCTCCTGCGCGCAGACCGCCAGGTCGGCGGCGGCGATCAGGCCCAGCCCACCGGCCCGGGCCGGCCCGGCGACCTTCGCCACCACCGGCTTCGGGCACTCCCGCACCGCCACCAGCACGTCGCCGAGCATCCCGGCGGGCACCGTGCCGCTGGCGTACGCGGCGGCGGTCTCCTTCAGGTCGGCGCCGGAGCAGAAGACCGGGCCGGTGTGGTCGAGCACGATCGCGCGTACCGCGTCGTCGGCGACCGCGTCGGCCAGCCCGGCCAGCAGCTGGGTCATCAGGGGCGTGGAGAGCGCGTTGCGGTTGTGCGGGCTGTCCAGGGTGAGGGTGGTCACCCCACGGGCCGTGGCGACTCGCACGAGAGCGTCCGGAGAGGTCATGCCGGGCACACTAGTGGCCATGCCCGGCGTCCTTCCAGAAGGCGAACCCGTCCCGCGCGACGGATCGCTGCCCGCCACCGCCCGCCGCGACGTCGGCGCGCGCGGTTTCGGCGTGTACGTCCACGTGCCGTTCTGTGCCAGCCGGTGCGGTTACTGCGACTTCAACACGTACACCGCCGCCGAGCTGGGCGGCGGGGCGAGCCGGGAGACGTACGCCGACTCGGTGCTCGCCGAGCTGGAGCTGGCCGCCCGGGTGCTGGGCGACTCGCCGCCGCCCCGGGTCGACACCGTCTTCGTCGGCGGCGGCACGCCCACCCTGCTGCCCGCCGACGACCTGGCCCGGATCCTCGACGGCATCGACCGGGTCTGGGGGCTGGCCGCCGACGCCGAGGTGACAACCGAGGCCAACCCCGAGTCGGTGAGCCCGGAGTCGCTCAAGACGCTGCGGGCGGCCGGCTACACCCGGATCTCGCTCGGCATGCAGTCCGCCGCTCCCGGGGTGCTCGCGGTGCTGGACCGGCGGCACAGCGCGGGCCGGGCCACCGCCGCCGCGCTGGAGGCGCGCGACGCGGGATTCGAGCACGTGAACCTGGACCTGATCTACGGCACGCCGGGCGAGACGGCCGACGACTTCGCCGCCTCGCTGGCCCAGGTGGTCGACGCGGGCGTGGACCACGTCAGCGCGTACGCCCTGATCGTGGAGGACGGCACCCGGCTGGCCGCGCGGATGCGACGCGGCGAGTTGCCGTACCCCTCCGACGACGTGGCAGCGGACCGCTACCTGGCCGCGGAGGCCGCGCTCGGCGAGGCCGGATTCTCCTGGTACGAGGTGTCGAACTGGGCCCGCTCGGCGGCGGCGGCGTGCCGGCACAACCTGCTCTACTGGACCGGCGCCGACTGGTGGGGCCTGGGCCCGGGGGCGCACAGCCACGTCGGCGGCGTGCGCTGGTGGAACGTCAAGCACCCGAGCGCGTACGCGGCGCGGCTGGCCGAGGGCGCCTCGCCCGCGCTGGCCCGGGAGCGGCTCACTCCGGACGAGCAGCACATGGAGGACGTGATGCTGCGGGTACGGCTCGCCGCCGGCCTGCCGCTGGACGTGCTGGACGAACCCGGCCGGGCGGGCGCCGAGCGGGCCCGGGACGCCGGGCTGCTCGACGCCGGGGCGTACGCGCGAGGGCTCGTGGTGCTGACGCTGCGGGGCCGGCTGCTGGCCGACGCGGTGGTACGCGACCTGCTGCCGTGACCGGCACCGGCCGGCCGCCCCCTCGGCCGGCCGGCGGTGTCACTTGATGAAGTTGTAGGTCATCGGGTAGCGGTAGAGCACACCCTCGTTGGCCTTGACCCCGCCGATGATGCCGAAGATCAGCGGCACCAGCCAGACCAGCATCGGGACGAAGAACAGGATCCCGCAGGTGATGACCGTGATCACCCAGGCGAGCACGCTGGCGATGGTCCAGGTGATCTGGAAGTTCAGCGCCGAGACCGCGTGGGCGCGGACCGTCGGGGACTGCTGACCCCGGGCCATCATCGCGATCAGCGGGGCAACCCAGCCGAGCAGACCGCCACCGACGATGACACCGGCGGCGCCGCCGAAGTGCGCCACCAGGGCCCACGTCTTCTCGTCGTTGTTGGCGTAGGAGGCCGGGCCGTACCCGCCACCGGCGGGGTAGCCGGGCGTGCCACCCGGCGGGGGGTAGCCGCCCGGCGGGGGGTAGCCGCCCGGCGGGGGGTAGCCGCCCGGCGGGGGGTAGCCGCCGCCCGGGGGCGGGTAGCCGCCCGGGGGCGGATAGTCACCGGGCGGGGGATAGCCGCCGGCGCCCGGCGCCCCGGACAGTGGAGCGGTGGGCGGTTCGCTGCCCGGCGACGAGCCGTAGGGCGCCGACGGGTCGGGCTGGGGGCCGGAGTCCCCTGCCCCTGGAGGGCGAGGAGGTTCTGTCATGGTCGCCACGGTAGGGGCACCGGTCAACTCGCACCAGAGCGACACAGACCGACGATGACCGGCTGTTCGGCCCTGGTGGGCGGCGCTGTGTGGTGGGCCGCACCGCAGGTCCGTCAGGCGATCATCGCGTCGGCGGGGGTGCCGACGTAGACTGGCACTCGCTACAGTCGAGTGCCAGCCGCCCGGCGGATGCCGCGTGCCGGCCCGGCCGAGGTGCGTCAGGAGGTGGGGAATGGGTCTCGACGACCGCAAACTCGCCGTGCTGCGCGCGATCGTCGAGGACTACGTCGCCACGCAGGAACCGGTCGGCAGCAAGGCCCTGGTCGAGCGGCACCAGCTCGGCGTCTCGCCCGCCACCGTGCGCAACGACATGGCGGTGCTGGAGGAGGAGGGCTACATCCGGCAGCCGCACACCAGCGCCGGCCGGGTGCCCACCGACCGCGGCTACCGCCTCTTCGTCGACCGGCTGTCCCGGGTCAAGCCGCTCAGCCCGGCCGAGCGCCGGGCGATCGAGCGCTTCCTGGTGGGCGCTGTCGACCTGGACGACGTGGTGCACCGTACGGTCCGGCTGCTCGCCCAGCTCACCCGTCAGGTGGCGGTGGTGCAGTACCCGAGCCTGGCCCGGTCCAAGGTGCGCCACCTGGAGCTGGTGCCGATCTCCACCACCCGGCTGATGGTCGTCATGATCGCCGACACCGGCCGGGTCGAGCAGCGGCTGGTCGAGCTGCCCGCCCCGGTGCCCGCCGACGACGTGACCGACCTGCGCCGGCTGGTGAACGAGAAGCTGGTCGGCAGCCAGCTCGCCGAGACGCCGCCGCTGGTGCAGGCGCTCGTCGACGAGTCCGCGCCGCACCTGCGCCCGGCCATGACCACGCTGTCCACCGTGCTGCTGGAGACGCTGGTCGAGCGGCACGAGGAACGCCTCGCGCTGGCCGGCCAGGCCAACCTCACCCGGGGCGGCCTGCTCGACTTCCAGGGTTCGCTGCGCCCCATCCTGGAGGCGCTCGAAGAAGAAGTAGTGCTGCTCAAGCTGATCGGCGAGACCGAGCCGAGCACCACCCGGGTGCTCATCGGCGACGAGAACGAATTCGACAACCTGCGGGCCGCCTCGGTGGTCAGCACCGGGTACGGACCGGGCAGCACGATCGTCGGTGGACTCGGCGTGCTCGGGCCGACCCGGATGGACTACCCCGGCAATATCGCCATGGTGAGGGCCGTGGCACGCTACGTGGGCGAACTGCTGGCCCAGAACTGACCAGTCAGGGCCGACGGCCGGTTCCGGCCGACGACCGGAGCGACGCGAGACGAACATGAGGACACCTAACGCAGTGGCCAGGGACTACTACGGCATTCTCGGCGTGAGCCGGGACGCCTCCGACGACGAGATCAAGCGCGCCTACCGCAAGCTGGCGCGGCAGTTCCACCCGGACGTCAATCCGGACCCGGAGGCCCAGGAGAAGTTCAAGGACATCAACGCCGCGTACGAGGTCCTCTCGGACGACCGGAAGCGGCAGATCGTCGACCTGGGCGGCGACCCGCTCGCCCCGGGCGGCGGTGGCATGGGCGGCCCGGGCGGTCCCGGCGGCGCCGGCCCGTTCGTCGGCTTCCAGGACATCATGGACGCGTTCTTCGGCGGTGCCGCGGGCGGCAGCCGTGGGCCGCGGCCGCGTACCCGCCCCGGCGCGGACGCGATCCTGCGCCTGGAACTGGACCTCAACGAGACCGCGTTCGGCGTCGAGGCGCCGATCACCGTCGACACCGCGGTGCTCTGCACCACCTGCTCCGGCGCCGGCACCGCCGCCGGCACCCACCTGGCCACCTGCGAGGCGTGCGGCGGCCGGGGCGAGGTGCAGTCGGTGCAGCGGACCTTCCTCGGTCAGGTGGTCTCCGCCCGGCCGTGCACCGTCTGCCAGGGCTACGGCACCACCATCCCGCACCCCTGCCCGACCTGCGCCGGTGACGGCCGGGTACGCACCCGCCGCTCGCTGACCGTCAAGATCCCGGCCGGGGTCGAGGACGGCATGCGGATCCGCCTGGCCCAGCAGGGCGAGGTCGGCCCCGGTGGCGGCACCGCCGGTGACCTCTACGTCGAGATCCACGAGCGGCCGCACGACGTCTACTCCCGCAAGGGCGACGACCTGCACTGCCGGGTCACGGTGCCGATGACCGCCGCCGCGCTCGGCACCCGGCTGACCATCAAGACGCTGGACAGCGAGGAGACGGTCGACGTCAAGCCCGGCACCCAGCCCGGCAGCACACTGCGGTTGCGCGCCCGGGGCGTACCGCACCTGCGCGGCACCGGCCGGGGTGACCTCTACGTGCACCTGGACGTGCGTACCCCGACCAAGCTCGACGCCGACCAGGAGCGGATGCTGCGCGACTTCGCCAAGACCCGCGGCGAGGAGGTCGCCGAGCTGACCAAGCAGGGCGGCTTCTTCTCCCGGATGCGCGACGCCTTCAACGGGCACGCCTGAGGTGTCCGCGCCGCTGTTCCTGGTCGAGGCGCTGCCCACCGGTGACACGCTGACGCTGGACGGCCCGGAGGGCCACCACGCGGCCACCGTGCAGCGGCTGCGTGTCGGCGAGGAACTGGTGCTCGCCGACGGCCGGGGCGGCACCGCCGCCGCGGTGGTCACCGCCGTCGGCCGCGGCACGCTCGACCTGCGGGTCACGAGCCGGGGGTACGCGGACGCGCCGGTACCCCGGCTCGTCGTGGTGCAGGGCATCGCCAAGGGCGACCGGGGTGAACTCGCCGTGCAGGCGATGACCGAGGTCGGGGTGGACGAGATCGTGCCCTGGGCGGCGTCCCGCTCGGTGGCGCAGTGGCGCGGCGAGCGGGGCGAACGGGCCCGGCAGAAGTGGGTCGCGACCGCCCGCGAGGCGGCCAAGCAGGCCCGCCGCCCGTGGCTGCCGGTGGTGGCCGGCGCGCCGGACGAGTCCACCGCCTCGGTGGCCCGCCGGATCGCCGGCGCGGCCGGCGCGTTCGTGCTGCACGAGGGCGCGCAGGACCGGCTGACCACAGTCGACCTTCCGGCCGCCGGCGAGATCGTGCTGGTGGTCGGCCCGGAGGGCGGCATCGCCGACCACGAGCTGGCCGCGTTCGCCGAGGCGGGCGCCCGCACGGTCCGCCTGGGCCCGTCGGTCCTGCGTACGTCCACGGCAGGCGTGGCAGCCCTGACAGTCCTGGCCACCCGCCTGACCCACTGGTAACCCCCGCGCCCGCCCCTCTTTTCGGTGCGCGCTGATCTTGCAGTTTCGGCCCGCGCGGCGCCCCTTTTGCGGCGTTTGCCTGGGCCGAGAGTGCAAGATCGCGGGGGTCAGGGGCGAGGGTGGGGGTCAGGAGCGGAGGTAGGAGGCGCCGTTCAGGTCGATGATGGTGCCCGACGCCCACTCGGCCTCGGGGCCGGCCAGCCAGTACACCGCCGCGGCGATCTCCTCCGGCCGGGCCACCCGGTGGAACGGAGACTGGGCGCGTACCGCCTCGCCCCGCTCGCTCTTCAGATGCTCGTTCGTCATGTCGGTCTCGACGAAGCCGGGCGCCACGCAGGCCACAGCGATGCCGTACGGCGCCAGGGCCACCGCCAGCGACTGGGCCATCGCGTTCATCCCGGCCTTGCTGGCCCCGTACGCCGGGTTGGCCGGCTCGCCCCGGAACGCGCCCCGGGACGAGACGTTCACGATCCGGCCCCCGCGGTCGCGCATGTGCTGCGCGGCGCACCAGGCCGCGTTCGCGGCGCCGACCAGGTTGGTGTCGAGCACCTCCCGCCACCGCGCCCGCCACTGTTCGTAGCTGCTCTCGAAGACCGGGTGCGGTGGATCGGCCGGCCCGAACACCCCGGCGTTGTTCACGAGTACGTCGAGCCCGCCGAGCCGCTGGGCCGCCTCGTCCACCACGGCGCGTACCGCGTCGGGGTCGGCCAGATCGGCGCGTACCACCACGTGCCCGTCACCGGGCAGTTCGGCGCGCAGCCGCTCGGCCAGCTCGGCCGAGTCCCGGTGGTGGATCGCCACCCGGTCCCCACCGGCGGCGAACGCCCGCGCCACCGCCCGCCCGATGCCCCGCGAGGCCCCCGTCACCAGCACCGCCCGTCCCGACATGGCGGCCATCCTGCCGCATCCTGCCGGTCCGCCCGGCGGTGCCCCCGCCACGCTTGCGGCGGCGTCCTTACACTGCTGCGATGGACTGCCTCTTCTGCCGGATCGTCGCCGGGGAGATTCCGGCCACCATCGTCCGCGAGACCGCCACCACCCTGGCCTTCCGGGACATCGACCCGAAGGCGCCCACGCACGTGCTGGTGATCCCCAAGGAGCACTACGCGGACGTGGCCACGTTGGCCCAGGGTGCGCCCGAGCTGGCCGGCGAGGTGCTCCAGACCGCCGCCGTGGTGGCCGAGGAGGAGGGCCTGACCGTGGACGGGTTCCGGCTGATGTTCAACACCGGCCCGTACGGCGGCCAGGAGGTCTTCCACGTGCACGCCCACCTGCTCGGCGGCGCGCCGCTCGGCCCGATGCTCTGCCGATGACCGACGTCTCCGACCGGCTCGCCCGGATGGTGCGCCAGGCGCAGGCCACCGGGCGGATCCCGGCGGTGTCGGCCGCCCTGCACCGGGCCGACCGGCCGCTCTGGACCTGCACCGTGGGCGACACCGGCAACGACACTCCGCTGGGGCCGGAGACGGTGTTCCGGATCGGCTCGGTCACAAAGACCTTCACCGCGGTGCTCGTCATGCAGTGCCGCGACGAGGGGCTGCTCGACCTGGACGACCCGATCGGGCGGCACCTCGACCTGCCCGCGCACGGCGACGCGACGGTACGCCGGCTGCTGTCGCACACCGCCGGCCTGCAACGCGAGCCGCACGGCGACGTGTGGGACAGCCTGCGCGCCCCGGCCGTCGACGAGATGCTTGCCGACCTGGCCCGGGTCGAGCGGGTGCTGCCCACCGGCCGGCGCTTCCACTACTCCAACCTCGGACTGGCGCTGCTCGGCGAGGCGGTCGCCCGGCTGCGCGGCGGCACCTGGGCCGAGGTGCTGGCCGACCGGGTGCTCGGCCCGCTCGGGCTGACCGCCACCGGCCCGTACCCGACCGAGCGGGCCGCGACCGGGTTCCTGGTCGACGCGTACTCCGACGAGGCCCACCCGGAACCACCCGCCGACTTCGGCGCGGTGGCCCCCGCCGCGCAGCTGTGGAGCACCGCGTCGGACATGGCCCGCTGGGCCGCGTTCCTGGCCGACCCGGCGGCGCTGGACCCGGACGGCACGGTGCTCGCCGCGACGACTGTCGAGGAGATGCGCTGGCCGCTCACCCCCACCGACGAGGCGGTCTGGTCGGCCGGCTTCGGACTGGGACTGATCCTGATCCCGCAGCCGGAGCGGGTGACCCACGTCGGCCACGACGGCGCGATGCCCGGATTCCTCGCCGCCGTGTACGGGCGGCGCGGCGGGCAGGGCACCGCCGGGGCGATGGGCGCCGCGGTGCTCGGCTCGTCCGGCACCGGCGTGGAGGTGTTCGACCTGTCACACCGGCTGCTGGCCGCCGCCGCCGAGCACGACCCGGCGGAGATCGAGCCGTGGCGTCCCGGCCCACCCGCGCCGGACCACCTGCGCGGCGTGCTGGGCCGCTGGTGGGGCGAGGGCTTCGAGTACGTCTTCTCCTGGCACGACGGGACGCTGCGGGCGCGTGGCGCCGACGACCCGGCCGGGAAGCCGCCCGCGGTGTTCGCGCCGCTGCCGGACCGGCCGGACGTGTTCCGCACGGTCTCCGGCCGGGAGGCGGGGGAGCTGCTGCGGCTGACCCGCGACGAATGCGGCGTGGTGGTCCGGATGCACTGGGCGACCTACCGCTTCACCCGCACCCAGGAGACCTTCGACGGGTACGACTTCCGCGCCGGCGGCTGACCGCCGGGCACCGGAAATGGGCGCGGTGCGTACGGTGCCGACCCGATACGATGGAGGTAACCGTACGCCGCGCCAGCAGGGCCCGGCGCCCGAGAAGCGGAGAGCAGGTGGCGCAGGGCCCGACGGGCCCGACCTATGACCGGCACCCCACCTCCCGGCACGCCGCGTGTGCAGACCAGGATCACGGTCCCCGACCAGAAGATCATGGTGAACCTGCTCGGCGCGGGCGACGAGATCCTGCGGCTCGTCGAGCGCTCGATCGACAGCGACGTCCACGTCCGCGGCAACGAGATCACCATCACCGGTGCCCCCGCCGACAACGCCCTCGCCGAGCGTCTCTTCAGTGAGCTGCTCGAACTGATCGAGAAAGGCGAGACCCTGACCACAGACGCGGTACGGCGTACCGTCGGCATGCTCGAGCAGGGCGGCACCGAGCGGCCCGCCGAGGTTCTGACGCTCAACATCCTCTCCCGGCGCGGTCGCACCATCCGTCCCAAGACGCTGGGGCAGAAGAAGTACGTCGACGCGATCGACGCCCACACCATCGTCTTCGGCATCGGCCCGGCGGGTACCGGCAAGACGTACCTGGCGATGGCGAAGGCCGTGCAGGCGCTCCAGGCCAAGCAGGTCAACCGGATCATCCTGACCCGGCCGGCGGTCGAGGCGGGGGAGCGGCTGGGCTTCCTGCCCGGCACCCTGAACGAGAAGATTGACCCCTACCTGCGCCCGCTCTACGACGCGCTGCACGACATGCTCGACCCGGAGACCATCCCGAAGCTGATGGCCGCCGGCACGATCGAGGTGGCGCCGCTGGCATATATGAGGGGGCGCACCCTTAATGACGCGTTCATCATCCTGGACGAGGCGCAGAACACCACGCCCGAGCAGATGAAGATGTTCCTCACCCGGCTCGGCTTCGGCTCCAAGATCGTCGTCACCGGTGACGTCACCCAGGTGGACCTTCCCGGCGGGACGACCAGCGGCCTGCGGGTGGTCCGGGAGATCCTGAACAACGTCGAGGACGTGCACTTCGCCCAGCTCTCCAGCTCCGACGTGGTGCGCCACAAGCTGGTGGGCGACATCGTCGACGCGTACGCCCGCTGGGACGCCGAGCGGGAGAACCAGCAGGCGCAGAGCGTGCACGCCGTACCGGGGCGCACCGCCCAGGGCGGCCGGGCCGGCCGGCGCCGCTGAACCACCGGCGGAAGCCGTCACATCATCAGAGGAAGACAGTTGTCCATCGAGATCGCCAACGAGTCGGGTGTCGACGTCGACACCGACGCCGTGCTCGCCGTCGCGCGGCACGCCCTCGACGAGATGGGGGTCAACCCCCTCGCCGAGCTGTCCGTGCTGCTCGTCGACATCGAATACATGTCGGAGCTGAACCACCGCTGGATGGGTGGCGACGGCCCGACCGACGTGCTCGCCTTCCCCATGGACGAGGGCAGCGTCGACCACGGCCCGGGGGAGAGCAACCCGGCCGGCGGTGAGCCCGCCCTGCTCGGCGACATCGTGCTCTGCCCGGAGGTGGCGGCCAAGCAGGCCGCCGTGGCCGGACACTCGGCCGCCGACGAGCTGCACCTGCTCACCGTGCACGGCGTGCTGCACCTGCTGGGCTACGACCACGCCGAGCCCGAGGAGGAGCGGGAGATGTTCGGTCTCCAGGCCCGGCTGCTGGCCAGCTGGCGGTCGACCCGGTCGCGGTGATGGACACCTTGGCGGCGGTCCGCACCCCCGCCGGACTGCCTGATCTTCAACTCCTGGTCTTCGCCGCCGGGCTGGTGGTGCTCGCCGGCCTGATCGCGATGACCGAGGCGGCGCTGGCAGCGGTCTCGCCGGCCCGTGCCGCGGAGCTGACCCGGGACGGCGCCCGCGGCGGACGTGCTCTCCAGGCGGTCGCCGGTGACGTGGTCCGCCATCTGAACCTGCTGCTCCTGCTGCGCCTGCTGGCCGAGCTGACCGCCACCACGCTCGTCGCGCTGGTGGCCGTCGACACGTTCGGCGCGGGCTGGCGGGCGGCGCTGGTGACCGCGGGCGCGATGACTGTGGTGAGCTTCGTCGTGGTCGGCGTCGGCCCGCGGACGATCGGCCGCCAGCACGCGTACGCGGTCGGCCGCGCGGTCGCGCCGCTGGTGCGCTGGCTGGGCCGCGCGCTCAACCCGCTGGCGTCGCTGCTGATCCTGATCGGCAACGCGGTCACCCCCGGCAAGGGCTTCCGCGAGGGGCCCTTCGCGACCCAGGTGGAGCTGCGGGAACTGGTCGACCTGGCCGAGCAGCGCGGTGTGGTGGAGCACGGCGAGCGTCAGATGATCCACTCGGTCTTCGCGCTCGGCGACACCATCGCCCGCGAGGTGATGGTGCCGCGTACCGAGATGGTGTGGATCGAGGAACGCAAGACGCTCGCGCAGGCGCTGGCGTTGTTCCTGCGCTCCGGGTTCTCCCGCATCCCGGTGATCGGCGAGAACGTCGACGACGTGCTCGGTGTGCTCTACCTCAAGGATCTGATCCGCCGGGTGCAGGGCGACCAGGCCGCCCGGCAGATGCCGGTGGCCGAGCTGATGCGCCCGGCCACGTTCGTGCCGGAGTCCAAGCCGGTGGACGACCTGCTCTCCGAGATGCAGGCGGCCCGCAACCACCTGGTCATCGTGGTCGACGAGTACGGCGGCACCGGCGGGCTGGTCACCATCGAGGACATCCTGGAGGAGATCGTCGGGGAGATCACCGACGAGTACGATGTCGAGCGCCCGCCGGTCGAGCACCTGCCCGACGGGGCCGTGCGGGTGACCGCGCGGCTGCCGGTGGAGAATCTGGGCGAGCTGTTCGACACCGAGTTGCCCACCGACGAGGTGGAGACGGTCGGTGGCCTGCTCGCCCAGGCGCTCGGCCGGGTGCCCATCCCGGGCGCCGAGGCCGAGGTGGCCGGCCTGCGGCTGGTGGCCGAGGGCACCACCGGCCGGCGCAACCGGATCGACACGGTTCTGGTGAGCCGGGTCGACCGGGGTGACGCGCCGGAGGGCACCAACCGCAGCGAGCCGCCCGATTCGCGTGGCGACAACAACCGTGGCGACAACAACCGTTCCGAGGAGAGGCAACCCGCCGATGCCTGAGTCACCCGCCGTACCGGCCGCCCTGCCCACCCCCGCCGACCCGGCCGAGCTGAGCGCGGAGGACGCCAAGCTCGTGATCCTGGCCCGGGGCGCGCGGAGCCGGGTGGCTGCAGTGGAGGGCGCCGCGGTTCGCGACCAGGACGGCCGGACGTACGCGGCGGCGAGCGTGGCGCTGCCGTCGCTGACCCTGACCGCCCTCCAGCTCGCGGTGGCCTCGGCGGTGGCGGCGGGCGCGAGCCGGCTGGAGGCCGCGGTGGTGGTGACCGAGGCGTCGACGCTGGACGGCTCCGGGCACGCCGCCGTGCGTGACCTGTCCGCCGACGCGCCGGTGCACGTGGCCGCGCCGGACGGCACCGTCCTCGGCACGGTGGTCGAGTGACAACGCCCGAGCCGCGTCCCTACCGGGCCGGTTTCGCCTGTTTCGTCGGTCGGCCGAACGCCGGCAAGTCGACGCTGACGAACGCGATCGTCGGCACGAAGATCGCGATCACCTCGAACAAGCCGCAGACCACCCGGCACATCATCCGGGCGGTGCTGCACCGCCCGGACTCGCAACTCGTGCTTGTCGACACCCCGGGTCTGCACCGGCCCCGCACGCTGCTCGGCGAGCGCCTCAACGACCTGGTCCGGGAGACCTGGAGCGAGGTCGACGTGATCGGCCTGTGCGTGCCGGCGAACGAGCCGGTCGGCCGGGGCGACCGCTTCATCACCGGCGAGCTGGCCAGCCTCAAGGCGACAGTGCTGGCGGTGGTCACCAAGACCGACCTGGTCGACAAGAAGCGGCTGGCCGAGCAGTTGCTCGCGGTCAGCGAGCTGGGCGAGTTCGCCGACGTGGTGCCGGTCAGCGCTGTCTCCGGCCACCAGGTGGACACGCTCGTCGACGTGATGACCGGCTACCTGCCCGAGTCGCCGCAGCTCTACCCGGACGACATGCTCACCGACGACCCGGAGCAGGTGCTCGTGGCGGAGCTGGTCCGCGAGGCGGCGCTGGAGGGCGTACGCGACGAGCTGCCGCACTCCATCGCGGTGGTGGTCGAGGAGATGATCCCGGAGGGCAACCTCACCAAGATCTACGCCGACGTGTACGTGGAGCGCTCGAGCCAGAAGGCCATCGTCATCGGCCACCGGGGCAGTCGCCTCAAGCACGTGGGCACGACCGCCCGGCGGCAGATCGAGGAGCTGCTGGGCACCCGGGTCTATCTCGACCTGCACGTCCGCGTGGCGAAGGACTGGCAGCGCGACCCGAAGCAGTTGCGCAAGCTCGGCTTCTGACCGGCGGCCGGGGCAGGCCCGGGTAGCGGATGATCAGGATCAGCCAGACCTATGGGACATCTCACTTTCCATAGGTGTTCTTGCTTGTTTCACAGTGTCCGGGAGCAGGGTAGGGACCATTGTCTCTGCCCCCGGACCCCGCCGCGAGCTGATGCGAAACCGCTACCTGGACCTGCTCCGCTTCCTGGCCATCCTGCGCGTCGTCACCTACCACGTCACCGGCTACGCCACGCTCACGCTGGTGTTCCCGGCGATGTCGGTGATGTTCGCCCTGGCCGGGTCGCTGATGGCGGCGTCACTCGATCGCAGCGGGGTACGCGCGGTCGGCCGCCGGCTGCGCCGCCTGCTGCCGTCGCTGTGGGTGGTCGCCGCGGTCTTCGTGCCGGCCATGCTGCTCACCGGGCTGGCGTTCAGCCCGAAGGTGCTCCTCTGGCTCTTCCCGATCAGCGACCCGCCGGCCAACTACTGGGGCGGGCTGGCGCTCAGTCCGATCTGGTACCTGCGGGACTACCTGTGGTTCGTCCTCGCCTCACCGCTGGTGCTCCGGCTGTTCCGCCGGGCGCCGCTGCCCACGCTCGCCGCCCCGTACCTGCTGCTGGTCGCGATCGAGGTGGGCCTCCTGGCGAACCCGCCGACGGTGCTGCGGGAGTTCGGCCTCTACTTCGGCGCCTGGCTGCTCGGCTTCGCCCACCACGACGGGATGCTGCGCCGGATGCGCAACCGGGTGCTGCTGCCGGTGGCCGCTGTAGTCGGCGCTGCCGGGCTGGCGTGGATCGTCACCCACCCGGGGCCGCGCGGGTACGACATCAACGACATCCCGCTGGGCAACGCGCTCTGGTCGGCCGCGTTCATCCTGGTGGCGATCGGCCGGGCGCCGGCGGGGGTGACCTGGGTCGACCGCGTGCCGGCGCTCGGCCGGGCGGTCACTGTGGTGAACCGGCGCGCGCTGACCATCTACCTCTGGCACATGCCGTTCGTGGTGCTCCTCACCCCGCTTGTCGGCCTGGTCGGCTGGTCGCCACGCGACCCGGTGGGCCTGTGGCTGCGGGTGGGGCTGGTCTTCGCGCTCGTCGGCGTGGTGACGCTCATGGTCGGCTGGGTCGAGGACGTGGCCGCCCGGCGTACCCCCGAACTGCTCCCCGGCAAGCCGCGGCGGACCGTGGCCGACCGGGCGGCGGCCGCCCCGGCCAGCCCGGCCCCCGCCGGGGCGGAGGACGCGCTGGTCAGCGTCGGCGCCCGGGTGCCGGGCCCGCGTCGCCCGCCCGAGGACCCCGGCCGGAGAGACGGCGTCCCGGCGTCCCGGCGGGACGCGCCCGGCGGCGACTGAGCGACCACCGGGCGCGGCCCGCTCAGCGCGTGCTTACCGTGACGTTGCCGCTGGTGGCGGACGCTTCGAGCGTCACCGACGCGGTCGGGTCGTCGGTGACGCGTACGTCGGTGTCGCCGGATGTCGCGGTGGCGCGCACCCGGTAGCGGCCGGCCGGTACGGCCAGGTCGACGTCGCCGCTCGTGGCGTGCACCCGGGCCGGAGCCGGCTCGTCCAGCTCGACGACGATGTTGCCGGAGGTGGTCTCCACGTCGACGGCGGAGGCGAGCCGGCGGGCCTCGATGTCGCCGGAGCGGGCCCGCAGCCGCACCGGGCCGGCCGCCTCGACGACCCGGATGTTGCCCGACGTGGTGGAGGCACGGACCTCGCCGGTGGTGCCCCTGATGGTCAGGTCGCCGGAGCTGAGCGTGAACTCGACGGCGCCCACGTCGGTGAGGTCGACGTTGCCCGAGCCGGTGCCACCGCGGACCACCACACCGGGCGGCGCGGTCACCTCCCAGGAGATGCTGCACCGGTGCCCGCAGTCCGTGGGCAGGACGAGTTCGTCGCCCTTGATCTCGTACCGGCTGGTCGGCTCGTCGCCCTGGTAGCGGACCACGCGCTTGACGCGTACCTGGTCGGCGGGGCCGTTGGCCCGCACCACGACGTCGCCGGCGCCGTCGTCGTCCACGGTGATCTTCGTGATCCTGGTCCGCTCGGTGTGGTCGTAGTCGAGGCGGCGGAACGAGAGGGTGTCACACCCGGAGAGAACGATGAGGGCGGCGGCAGCGGTCGCGGCCACCGCGGTGCGGAGCGAAGCCATGGCCAGCACATTAGGACCGGCTCGGCGCCCGGCACATCGGGGATCGCCCGCCGGTGCACCCCGAGCCGACCCTGAGATCGCACCCGGAGGGAGAATGGCCTGATGGCCGGGTACCGCCGACAGCTCTACCGCGACGACGCGGTGGTGCTGCGTGTGCAGAAGCTGGGCGAGTCCGACCGCATCATCACGCTGTTCACCCGCCGGCACGGCCGGTTGCGCGCGGTGGCCCGGGGCGTGCGGCGCACCACGAGCCGGTTCGGCGCACGGCTGGAGCCGTTCGGGCACGTCGACCTCCAGCTCGCCGGTGACCCCAAGGGCAACCAGGGCAGCTCGTTGCACACCGTCAGCCAGGTCGAGGCGATCGAGCTGTACGGCAAGCGGTTCCTCGGCGACTACCCCCGCTACACCGCGGCCAGCGCGATCGCCGAGACCGCCGAGCGACTCACCCCGGTCGAGCGCGAGCCGTCGTTGCGACTGTTCCAGCTCACCCTCGGCGCGATGAAGTCGCTCGCCCGGGGCGAGCACGCCACCACGCTGGTGCTCGACGCGTACCTGCTGCGCGGCATGGCGTTCGCCGGCTGGGCGCCGGCGCTCGCCGCCTGCGCCGTGTGCGGCGAGCCGGGCCGGCACCGCGCGTTCTCCGTACCGGCCGGCGGCGCCGTCTGCCCGGACTGCCGCCCGCCGGGCGCCGCCCACCCCGCGCCCGCCACGCTGGAGCTGATGTCCGCGCTGACCTCCGGCGACTGGGGGTACGCCGACGCGGCGGAGACCGGCGTACGCCGGGAGTGCAGCGGGCTGGTCGCGGCGCACCTCCAGTGGCATCTGGAGCGCGCGCTACGCTCGCTGCCGCTGGTCGACCGGGGTGCCCCGGCGGCCGGCGCGGTCCCGCCGCCCGGCGTCGCGGGACCGGATGTGGTCCCGCCGCGCTCCGGCGCCGGGCCAGTCGCCGGTGTGAACAGGGAGATGACCGAGTGATCCGATCGACGAGGGCGACCCGCCGCGAGCCGGTGCCGCCGACCCCGCACCCCTCCGGCGCCCGTCCGCCGGCGCTGCCGCCCGCCGCGGTGCCCCGCCACGTCGCCATCGTGATGGACGGCAACGGCCGCTGGGCCAAGGAGCGCGGGCTGCCCCGCACCAAGGGGCACGAGCAGGGCGAGCACAGCCTGTTCGACGCCGTCGAGGGCGCGATCGAGATGGGCATCCCCTACCTGTCGGCGTACGCGTTCTCCACCGAGAACTGGCGGCGCTCGCCCGACGAGGTCCGCTTCCTGATGGGCTTCAACAGGGACGTCATCCGCCGCCGCCGCGACCAGCTCGTCGACCTGGGCGTACGGGTGGTCTGGTCGGGCCGCGCCGGCCGGCTGTGGAAGAGCGTCATCTCCGAGCTGCAGACCGCCGAGGAGATGTCGCGCGGCAACTCGACGCTGACGCTGCAGTTCTGCGTCAACTACGGCGGCCAGGCCGAGATCGCCGACGCCGCCGCCGGGATCGCCCGTGACGTCGCCGCCGGCAAGCTGGATCCGGCGAAGGTGAACGAGAAGACGGTGGCGCGGTACCTCTACCACCCCGAGGTGCCCGAGGTCGACCTGTTCCTGCGCCCCTCCGGCGAGCAGCGCATCTCCAACTTCCTGCTCTGGCAGACCGCGTACGCCGAGCTGGTCTACCTGGACACGCTCTGGCCCGACTTCGACCGCCGTCATCTCTGGTACGCCTGCGAGCTGTACGCGCAACGCGACCGCCGCTTCGGCGGTGCCCTGCCCAACCCGGTCGCCCCGGGCGCCTGACGTCACGCTTACCGGGGCGCCGCGCTGGGTACCGATACCTCCAGACAGCAAACGCGGAGGTGAACCACATGATTCAAAAGCGGATCGCGCAGTGGGCGTTCATGGCGGTCGCCGTGCCGCTGGCAGCGGCCGGCGCGCGCCGGCTCAGCCACACCCTGGAGGCCCGTCGCGGCCCGTCCGGGGTGAGCCGTCTGCTGACCAAGGGCGCCGACCTGGTCCGGCCGCAGAAGGCCAAGCGTCGCCGGTTCTTCTGACCGCGACGTCCGGCCCTGGTGGCCGTGGCCGGCATCCGGCCCGACCGTGACGCCCCGCATCCGGCTTTCCCGCCGGGCGCGGGGCGTCGCGCTCTACGATCGGCGCAGGGCGTGCCGCCGGGTGCGCGCCCGCCACGGGGGTGGAGGATGCGCGATCTCCGGTACGAGATGACTGCTGCCCTGGCCGCCGCCGACCTGGTGGAGCCGGCTCGCCGGGACGCCGTCGCCGCACTGTGCGCCGACGTCGCCCAGCGGTGGTGCGCCGACCTCGGGCACACCCCCGCCGTCCGCTCCGGTGAGATCGGCGAGCTGGCGGCGGGCGAGCCGGCCGCCGGGTGGGCGCCCGACCCGGACGGCCAGCGGGCCTGGTGAGGCGTCCGGCCGGGCTGCCGGTGCGGCTCACGCCTCCACTTCGGAGCGGTCGCCCGCCCAGAGCGTGTGGAACGAGCCGGGCCGGTCCACCCGGTGGTAGGTGTGCGCGCCGAAGTCGTCCCGCAGGCCCTGGATCAGCGCGGCCGGCAGCCGCTGCGCCCGCAGAGCGTCGAAGTAGGCCAGCGACGACCCGAAGGCCGGGGCCGGCACGCCCGCCCGGGCCGCGTCGGCCACCACCCGTCGCCAGGCCGGTACGCCGGCGCTGACCCGCTCGGCGAACCACGGCGCGACGAGCAGCGTCGACAGGTCCGGCTCCGCGTCGTACGCCTCCCGGATCCGGTCCAGGAAACCGGCCCGGATGATGCAGCCGCCCCGCCAGATCGTGGCCGTACCGCCCAGGTCGATGTCCCAGTCGTACTCCCGGCTGCCGGCCCGGATGTGGTCGAAGCCCTGCGCGTACGCGACGATCTTGCTGGCCAGGAGCGCGCGGCGCACGTCCTCGACGAACGCGTCCCGGTCGTCCACCTGCCACTTGTCGCCCGCGTCGGCGAACACCCGGCGGGCGGCCTCGCGCTGGTCGGCGTGACCGGACAGCGACCGGGCGAACGTGGCCTCGGCGATGCCGGTGATCGGGATGCCGAGGTCCAGCGCGCTCTGCACGGTCCAGCGGCCGGTGCCCTTCTGCTCGGCCTGGTCGAGCACGATGTCCACGAACGGCTGGCCGGTGGCCGCGTCGGTGTGGCCGAGCACGTCGGCGGTGATCTCGATGAGGAACGACCCCAGCTCGCCGCCGTTCCACTCCCGGAAGATCTCCGCGATCTCCGCCGGGCTCGCCGACAGACCGGCCCGCAACAGGTCGTACGCCTCGGCGATGAGCTGCATGTCGGCGTACTCGATGCCGTTGTGCACCATCTTCACGAAGTGGCCCGCGCCGTCCGGCCCGATGTGCCGGCAGCAGGGCTCGCCGTCCACCTGCGCGGCGATCTTCTCGAAGATCGGCCCGAGCTTGCGGTACGACTCGGCCGACCCGCCGGGCATGATGCTCGGGCCGAGCAGCGCGCCCTCCTCGCCGCCGGACACACCGGTGCCGACGAAGTGCAGCCCGTGCTCGCGCAGCGCCTCCTCCCGGCGGCGGGTGTCGGCGAAGTGCGCGTTGCCGCAGTCGACGACGATGTCGCCCTCCTCCAGCAGCGGGATCAGCTCGTCGATCACCGCGTCGGTGGGCGCGCCGGCCTTCACCATCACGATCACCGCGCGGGGCCGCTCCAGCGAGCCGACGAAGTCCGCGAGCGACTCCGACGGCACGAACGTGCCCTCGTCGCCGTGCTCCGCGACCAGGCTGCGGGTACGTTCCGGCGACCGGTTGTGCACCGCCACGGCGAAGCCGTTGCGGGCCAGGTTCCGGGCCAGGTTGCGGCCCATCACCGCCAGACCGGTGACCCCGATCTGCGCCGTCGCCTGCTCTGCCATGCGTACCGCCACCTCTCGTTCGTGCTGCCGTGCTGCGACCGTATCGCGGTCGCCGGGGGAGCGGGCGGGGACGTCGACAGGGCGTGACCGAGGCGTGGCCGTGCGTCCTTGCGTTAATTCGGGTGCGGGACGTCCGGTGGCGGGGTAGCGTTGCCGCATGCGTATGTGACGCCCCACCTCCGAGCCCGGTCCACCGCCGCCAGTGCCGTGGACCCGTCCTGCTCCGGGCGTCCGCATTCCTTCCCCGCCACCGTCGGTCGCGGTGTCTGTCGTGATCGGAACGCACCGGAGCCCTCGCTCGGCGCGTCCCGGTCGGCGCGCCCGCACGACAGGAGGCCCGCGAATGCCCGCGAAGCGCAATCCGAAGAAGTCCCGCAAGCAGTCGTCGCCGCAGGTGACCACGCCGAACCTCGACGCGCTCATGGAGACGCCACCCGCGGTGGTGCTCCCCACCGAGCCGTTGGCGTCCACCGTGTCCCCGGTGGTGCTTCCCACCGAGCCGGCGGCGCCCGCCGTGTCCCCGGATGCGGTGTCGCCAGTCCTGGCTGCGCCGACGGTGTCGCCCTCGGAGTCTCCGGAGACCCCGGTCCTGCCGGGCGCATCCGCGACGCCGCCCAGATCGGGTCCACCGGCAGGGCAGCAGGCCCGGTTCACCGGGCGGAGCCAGCGCGCCGGCCAGACCCGGTTCTACGCCTTCCGCCGCAGCTGACCGACAGCCCGCCCACCGGGCAGGCCCCCTCATCCGGGGCCTGCCCGAGCATCCCCGAAGATCTTGGAAGATTCCGGCCCCCATAGGGGCCCTTCCGTACCAAGATCTCGCCCGACCCTGGCTGATCATGAGGTTGGCGGCGACAAAACGGGCAACCGGTACCGTCAACTTCATGATCAACGGGGCGGGGCGGGGGGCGGGGCGCTGGGCGGGGACTGGGCTCGGGGTCAGCCGATCAAGGGGCGGAAGGTGCCCAGGGCGATGCTTGTGGCCAGGGCGCCGGCTGCCAGCAGGGCGGCGCCCGCGACGAGCAGCGCGTCGGCGCGGGTGAAGCGCTGCGGGCGGGCCACGGTGCGCGGCGTACCCGCGTCGAAGCCCCGCGCGTCCATCGCCACGGCCAGCCGGGTACCCCGCCGGATGGCGCCCACCAGCAGCGTGAACGCGGTGGACGCGAACAGCCGCAGCTTCGCCACCGGGTTGCGGCCGGCGTCCACGCCGCGGGCCCGGCGGGCCATGCTGATCATCCGCCACTCCTGTTCCAGCAGCGGCACCATCCGGAACGCGGCGAGCGCCCCGATGGCGAACCGGGCGGGCGTCTTCGCGTTCTGGATCAGCGCATCGGCCAGGTCGGTCGGGTCGGTGGTGGCGAACACGACGATGCCTGGTAGCGCCACGGCGAGCATCCGCAGCACGAGGCCCAGCGCGGTGACGAGCACCCCCTCGGTGACCAGCACCGGGCCGGCTTCGAGCAGGACACGGCCGGAGCGGTCGGCCGCGAAGAGCACAAGCGTGACGAGGATGCCCACGGCACCGGCGAGCAGCGGCCAGGCCCGGCGGGCGAGCACCCGGTAGCGGACGCCGAACAGCGGGAGCACCGCGAGTTCGACGGCGATGGCGACGGCCGGGGCCACCGGGTCGAGCGTCGCCACCAGGATCAGCGTGAAGACCACGGCGGCGGCCAGCTTCGCCACCGGGTTGCGCCGGGCCAGCGGTGCGCCGGGTGCGGCGACCGGTTCGAGGCCGATCACGCGACCACCCCGTCGGGGGAGCGGGGCAGGGTGAGCGTCCGGTCGGCCAGCGCGGCGACGAAGTCCTCGTCGTGGGTCACCGTGACCACGCCGTGCCCGGCGTCGCGCAGCTCGGCGAGCAGGTCGACCAGCTCCAGCCAGGTCCGCCGGTCCTGGCCGAACGTGGGCTCGTCGCAGATCAGCAGGCGGGGCGCGGTGGCCAGGGCCGTCGCCACGCTCAGCCGCCGCGCCTCCCCACCCGAGAGGGTGTACGGGTTGGCGCCGGCCAGCCGGTCCAGCCGCAACCGGTGCAGCAGCTCGTCGACGGTGGCGGTGACCGCCGACTCGGGCCGGCCGGTGCGGCGCGGGCCGAGCGCCAGTTCGTCGCGCACAGTGGCGGTGACGAACTGGTGTTCCGGGTCCTGGAACACCGAACCGATCCGGCGTACCAGCGCGGGTGCCCGCCAGCGGTGCGGGGGAGTACGTGCGTCCCGCCCGGCGAGTTCCGCCGACGCGGTGACGGCGCCCGTGCCGGGCTTCAGCAGGCCGCCCAGGAGCAGTGCCAGTGTGGACTTGCCGGCCCCGTTGGGGCCGAGGACGGCGAGCGCCTCGCCGGCGCGTACCCGAAGATCGGTGGGGTCGAGCCGCGGCGGCAGGCCGAGCCGCTCCGCGGTGAGCAGCACGTCGCCGGGCGGCGTGGTGGCGTGCCGGGGCGGCGCGACGTGCCCGGGTACCCAGACCCCGGCGGCGGCCAGCGCCTCGCCGTGCGCGGCGAAGACCGCGTCGGGCGCCCCGTCGGCGCGGACCCCGCCGCCGGGTTCCAGCACCACGACGCGGTCGACAAGCGGCAGCGCCTCGGTGACCCGGTGCTCGACCAGGACCATCGTGGTGTCCGGGTCGAGCGCATTCGCGACGGCCCGGCGGATCAGGCCGGCGCCGGCCGGGTCGAGGTTGGCGGTGGGCTCGTCGAGCAGCAGCAGCCCGGGGCGCAGCGCGAGCGTGCCGGCCAGCGCGAGCCGCTGCTGCTCGCCGCCGCTGAGCGCGGCGGTGGGGCGGTCCCTGTCGTACGGGAAGCCGACCCGGTGCAGCGCCTCGTCGACGCGGGGCCAGATCTCCCCGGCGGGTACGCCACGGTTCTCCAGCCCGAACGCCACGTCGTCACCGGAGCGGGCCATGACGAGTTGGGATACCGGGTCCTGGAAGACGATGCCGACGCGCTCGCGGGCCTTGCGCGGGTCCAGCCCGTCGATCTCGACGGTTCCCTCCTGCTCGCCGGAGTCCTCCGGCAGCAGCCCGGCCAGCGCCGCCAGCAGCGTGCTCTTGCCGGCGCCGGAGGGTCCGAGCAGCAGCACCCGCTCGCCGCTCTCCACGCGCAGATCCACCCCGCGCAGAGCCCAGCGTTTCCGTCCCCCGTGCCGCCACCCGAACCCCCGCAGCACCACCCCGCTCACCGCCCACCCACCCCCTCTCCCGGCCCAGCCTGCGTGATCAAGGAGTTCGCGTCCGGGAAACCGTGCCCGGCGGACGCAAACTCCTTGATCACCGGGGCGGTGCGAGGCGAGCCTCAGACCAGGGCGCGATCCCGGCCGGCGGGGAAGCGGTCCAGGACGCCGGTGTTCGCCAGCGCGCGGGTGAGGACGTGCGCGCCCAGACCGGCGACGATAGTGGCGCTGACAATCGTGATCAGCGCGTACGGGAGGCGGTAGGAGGCGAAGTCGAACGCCTTGTTCCAGTAGACGAAGTCGAAGATCGCCGCGCCGAGACCGGTCAGCGCACCGGCCAGCACCGCCACCGGCAGTCGGAACGAGCGGTACCGGAACGCGGCGAAGGCCAGCTCGGCGCCGATGCCCTGCATCAGGCCCTGGAGGATCACGATGCTCGCCCACTGGCTGCCCAGCAGGGCGGAGATGATCGCGGCCACGGTCTCGCAGTACAGCGCAGCGCCCGGCTTGCGGATGATCAGGCCGGCGAGCACCGCCGGGATCAGCCACACGCCGTAGAGCACGGCCTGTGCCGGCGGGAAGAACGCGAACGCCGCGTCGGTGGCGCTCCAGAGCAGGCCCCAGGCCCAGAAGACGACGCCGAAGGCGACGGCGATGACCGAGGCGACGACGATGTCGACGGTACGCCAGCGGTTGCTGTCGGTACGGTTCACGGTTGGCTCCCAGTTCGTCGAGGTGAACCAGGAGAAGACGCACGCCGCGCCCGGTGGTCACCGGACGGCGACGCGGCTGGAGGTCGACCGAACTCCCTGCGCTGGCATTACCCAGATCAGGTTCGAGGGTCTGCGGGCACCGGCCCGCACTCTCAGCGCTGTGCGCTCCCCTGTCGGATGTGAAGTTGTCTCGTCGCAGACGCTAGCACCGACCACGGCCCCCGGCCCAGCAGGGCGAGTGTCGGTATGGTGGCGATCATGCTGGTGGATGCGCGGGGACTGACGTTCGAGGTACGCGCCGGCGGCCCCGAGGGCGGTGATCCCGTCCTGCTGCTGCACGGCTTCCCGCAGCACTCCGGTGAGTGGGACGCGGTCACGCCCGCGCTGCACGCCGCCGGGCTGCGCACGTACGCGCTCGACCAGCGCGGCTACTCGCCCGGCGCGCGTCCGGCCGACGTCGGGGCGTACCGGATTCCGGAGCTGGTGGCCGACGCGGCCGCGGTGCTCGACGCGCTCGGGGTGACTCGCGCCCACGTGGTCGGCCACGACTGGGGCGCGATCGTGGCGTGGGGCCTGGCGGCGGCGCACCCGGACCGGGTGCGGACGCTGACCGCGGTGTCGGTGCCGCACCCGTCCGCGATGGGCCACGCGCTCGCCACCGACCCCCGGCAGAAGGTCAAGTCCGCGTACATCGCGTTGTTCCGCAAGCCCGGTACGGCGGAGAAGGTGCTGCTGGCGTGGAACGGCGCCACGCTGCGCAAGCTGCTGAGCGGCGTGGGCGACGCCGAGGCGGTCGCCCGGTACGCCGAGCCGATGCGCGAGCCGGGCGCGTTGACGGCGGCGCTGAACTGGTACCGCGCGATGACCGGGGCGGACATGAAGGCGGTCGCGCCGGTCGGGGTGCCTACTACGTTCGTCTGGAGCGACAAGGACGTGGCGATCGGCCGGACGGCCGCGCAGGCGTGCGCGGCGCACGTCACCGGTGACTACCGGTTCGTGACGCTGTCCGGCGTCAGCCACTGGATCCCGGACGAGGCGCCCGGCCCGTTGGCCGAGGCGATCCTCGCCCGGTGCGCAGGAACGGAGGAGGCATGACGGCGAGCGCCGAGGCGTACCTGGCGGTGGTGACCGAGACGATCGGCCGGGTCGCCGCCGAGCAGCGGCAGAACGTCGCCGAAGCGGCCGACCTGATCGCGGCGGCACTGCAGGCCGACGGGGTGGTGCACGCGTTCGGCACCGGGCACTCCGAGGCGCTGGCCATGGAGATCGCCGGGCGGGCCGGCGGCCTGGTGCCCACCAACCGGATCGCGCTGCGTGACCTGGTGCTGGTCGGCGGCGACCCGGCCGACGTGCTCGGCCCGAAGCTGGAACGCGATCCGGCGGTGGCGCACCGCCTCTACGAGCTGGCGCCGATCCGGCCGCAGGACGTGTTCGTGCTGGCCTCGAACTCGGGCGTGAACGGGGCGATGGTCGAGTTCGCGTCCGTCGTGAAGGAACGCGGGCACGGCCTGGTGGCGATCACCTCCGCGCAGCACTCGGCGCGGATGACCTCGCGGCACCCGTCCGGCCGCAAGCTCGCCGACTTCGCCGACGTGGTGCTGGACAACGGTGCCCCGTACGGCGACGCCACGCTGCCGCTACCCGGCGGCGGCGCGGTCGGCGCGGTCTCCTCGATCACTGCCGCGCTGCTGGCCCAGCAGATCGTCACCGAGGTGGTGGCCCGGCTGGTCGCGGCGGGGCAGCGCCCGCCGGTCTACCTGTCCGCGAACATCACCGGCGGCGACGAGCACAACGCCGAGCTGGAGGCACGGTACGCGGGCCGCATCCGCCGGGGATCCTGAACCGGTTTCGTGATCAGCCGTACGGGGCACAGGCGCTCCTGCCGGTGGGCGTTCACCCGCCGGCCGTGCCGTCTCCCGGGGAGGTCCGCGAGTGTCAAAGGAATCCGAGAAGCAGCGCTGGCAGCGCAACTTCGCCGATCTGTTGCAGGAGCTGCGGGTCGCGCAGACAGGCGTGCAGATCCTCTTCGCCTTCCTGCTGACGCTGCCGTTCAGCAACGGGTTCGGCCGGACCACGGAGTTCCAGCGCGACGTCTACATCCTGGCGCTGCTGACCGCCGCCGCGTCCGCCGCGATGATCATCTCTCCGGTCGCGTTCCACCGGGCGCTGTTCCGGCAGGGGCGTAAGCCGGAGCTGGTCCGGTTCGCCCACCGGATGGCCACCGGCGGCCTGTTCTTCATGCTGATCGCGATGGTCAGCTCGGTCCTGCTGGTCACCGACTTCGTGCTGGACCGGCCGATCGCGTTCCTGCTCAGCGCGCTCACCGGCGTGTGGTTCCTGATCTTCTGGGCGATCCTGCCGTTCAGCAGGCGCAACTGGGGTGAGGACGACATCGACGACGAGGACGACAGCCCTCAGTCGCTGACCGACTGACGGTCCGCCAAATCGGACGTGCACGCAGCGCTACCCCTGGGTAACACCCGGGGGTAGCGTCGTTTTCGTCGCACGTGTCGACGCAGCCGGACCGACGAGGAGGCAGCCGTGACCACGACCCAGAACAGCCGGCCCGAGTCACCGGACGGCGCGGGGCCGCTGCCCACCGAGGCGGGCCAGGTCTCCGAGAAGGAGGCCCGCCAGGTCGCCGAGGCGGCCCGCGAGTCGGCCTGGGACCGGCCCAGCTTCGGCAAGGAACTGTTCCTCGGCCGGTTCCGGCTCGACCTGATCGACCCGTGGCCCCGCCCCGACCCGGCCGAGGTGGCCCGCGCCGACGAGTTCCTCGGCGCGCTGCGCGCGTACCTGACGTCCGAGGTGGACGGCGAGGCGATCGAGCGGGACGCGCGCATCCCCGACGAGGTGTTCCACGGCCTGGCCGGGCTCGGCACGTTCGGCATGAAGATCGACCGGAAGTACGGCGGGCTGGGGCTGAGCAACCTGCACTACTGCCGGGCGCTGATGCTCGTCGGCTCGGTGAACCCGGCGGTCAGCGCGCTGCTCTCCGCACACCAGTCGATCGGCGTGCCGCAGCCGCTGAAGATGTTCGGCACGCCCGAGCAGAAGGATCGGTTCCTGCCCCGGCTCGCCGCCGGTGAGGTCTCCGCGTTCCTGCTCACCGAGCCGGACGTCGGCTCCGATCCGGCCCGGCTCGCCACCACCGCCGAGCCGACCGCCGACGGCACCGGCTACCGGCTCAACGGGGTGAAGCTCTGGGCCACCAACGGCACGCTCGCCACGCTGCTGGTGGTGATGGCCCGGGTGCCGGCCGGTGAGGGGCGGCGCGGCGGCATCACCGCGTTCGTGGTGGAGGGCGACAGCGACGGCATCACCGTGGAGCGGCGCAACTCCTTCGTCGGGCTGCGCGGCCTGGAGAACAGCCTCACCCGGTTCCACGACGTGTTCGTGCCGAAGGAGAACGTGATCGGCGGTGAGGGCAAGGGCCTCAAGATCGCTTTGACCACGTTGAACACCGGCCGGCTCTCGCTGCCGGCCATGTGCGTCGGCGCCGGCAAGTGGGCGCTCAACGTGGCCCGCGAGTGGGCGGCGGACCGGGTCCAGTGGGGCCGCCCGGTGGGCGAGCACGAGGCGGTGGCGAAGAAGCTGTCCTTCATCGCCGCCACCACGTACGGCATGGAGTCGATGCTCGACCTGTCCTGCATGCTCGCCGACGACGACCGCAACGACATCCGGATCGAGGCGGCGCTGGTCAAGCTCTACGCCAGCGAGATGGCCTGGCGGATCGCCGACGAGCTGATCCAGATCCGCGGTGGCCGCGGCTACGAGACGGCCGACTCGCTCGCCGCTCGCGGGGAACGGCCGGCCGCCGTCGAGCAGCTCCTGCGCGACCTGCGGATCAACCGGATCTTCGAGGGCTCCACCGAGATCATGCACCTGCTGATCGCCCGCGAGGCGGTCGACGCGCACCTGTCCGTCGCCGGCGACATCATCGACCCCGACGCCGGGCTGGGCCGCAAGGCGAAGGCGGGCGCGCGGGCCGGCGCCTTCTACGCGAAGTGGCTGCCCACGCTCGCCGTCGGCAAGGGGCAGACGCCCGGGGCGTACCAGGAGTTCGGGCCGCTGGCCGGGCACCTGCGCCACGTCGAGCGGACCTCCCGCAAGCTGGCCCGGTCGACGTTCTACGCGATGTCCCGCTGGCAGGGGAAGATGGAGCGCAAGCAGGCGTTCCTCGGCCGGGTGGTGGACATCGGCGCGGAGCTGTTCGCGATGAGCGCGGTCTGCGTCCGGGCCTACGCCGAGCGGGACGCGCACCCGGAGAACGTCGAGCTGGCCGACCTGTTCTGCCGTCAGGCGCGGCTGCGCGTCGACGAACTGTTCACCGGTCTGTGGTCGAACACCGACTCGGTCGACGTGGCCGCCGCCAAGCGGATCGTCGCCGGCCGGTACGCCTCGGTGGAGGAGGGTGTCGTCACCCCGCCCGCCGACCTGCCCTGGGTGGCCCGCTGGGAACCGGGGGCGTCCACCGAGCAGGACGTCCGCCGTCGCATCCCGCCCGCCGGCTGACCCCGCCCCGCCCGCCCGGCGGTCGTCCCACCCGGACGGCCGCCGCGGGCGGTCAGCGCGCGATCGCCCAGGCCAGGACGCCGGCCAGGATCAGGCCGTTGAGCCCGGCCAGCACCAGGTACGCCGACGGCGGGATCTTGCGGCCCTTGCGGACGAAACTCACCAGCACGGCCGCGTACCCGAGCAGCAGCACGGCGACGACGATCAGGAAGTACAGCACCCGCACACCTTACCGGCCGCCGCGCAGCCCCAGTTCGCGCAGCTCCAGCGCGGCGAGCGCGTCGACAGTCGCGTCGTCGCCGCGCCGCCACGCCTCGGCGACGTCGGGCGCGATCCGGGTCAGCTTCGACAGCGGCTGACCCGCCAGTGCGCGCAGCGCCAGCAGGTCCCGGCCGGCCGGGACGCCCGCCAGGGCCTTCGCCGCGCCGGCCCGGCGCATCCAGCGCAGGCGCAGCGGCAGCCAGCCGAACAGCACCAGGCCGAGCGGGAACACCAGCACCGCGACGGTCAGCCCGAGCGCGAGCTGCCCGACCAGCTCCTGCTGGTCGCGGCCCGCCTCGGCGACCGCGCGGGCGGCGTCGGCGGCACGGGTGAACGGCGCGGTCAGCTCGTCGCCGACGATCGGCACCCGGCCGACCTTGCCGCCGGCGTCGGCCAGGTTGTCGGCGAGACCACCGCCGGCCCCCTCCAGCTTCTGCCCGGGTACGGCGAGCTTCTCGACCACGTCGTGCAGCCACAGCGCGAAGCGGATCGCCGCGTACACCCAGACGACCACGAGCAGGTCGGTGAGGAACTGGCGGACGGCGGTGGGAAAACGGTCGGCGTAGATCTTCACGCCGGACAGCGTCCCACGGCGCGGGCGCGTCGGCACCTGGCCGATTTCCCGCTCAGTGCGACCCTTCACCGGCGTGACTGACGGCGTCCGCCACGATGTGCGCGACGTGGTCGTCGACCAGCGCGTACGCGATCTCCCGGCCGCGCCGCGACCCGCGCACCACCCCGGCGCCGCGCAGCACCCGCAGGTGCTGGGAGACCAGCGGCTGCGGCGCACCGAGCTTCTCGACCAGCTCGTGCACGCAGCGCTCGCCCTCGGCCAGCTCGCTGACGATCGCGAGCCGGATCGGGGCCGAGAGCGCGCGCAGCAGGTCACCCGCACCCTCGAAGGCGTCGTACCCGTTCGTGCCGGTCACCCTGTAACGGTAACCAATCCCAGCTGCGCCGGCGGGCAGGGCCTCACCGCAGCAGCACCTCGTGCTCGACCGGCTCGGGCGGGGGCGTGGCCCGGTCGGCCCGCACCCGCCGCCGCAGCGCCCGCACACCGGCCGCCGCGAGCGCGACCAGCAGGAACGAGCCGATCGCGACGAGCACCACCGACGCGCCGGGCGCGGTGTCGGCGGTGGCGGCCACCCAGACCCCGGTGCCGGCGGCGAACAGGCCCAGCGCCATGGCCGCCGTCATGGTGGAGCGGAAGCCCCGGGTCACCTGCTGCGCGGTCGCCACCGGCACCACCATCAGCGCGCTGATCAGCAGCACCCCCACCGCCCGCATCGCGATGGTCACGGTGACCGCGGTACCGACCGCGATGACCAGGTTCAGTGTCCGCACCGGCAGGCCGGACACCCGGGCGTACTCCTCGTCGTGGCACACCGCGAACAGCGCCGGACGCAGCACCAGCATGGTCACCAGCAGCACCACGCCGAGGACGCCGATGGTGATCAGGTCGGTGCGGGAGGTGGTGGTCAGCGACCCGAACAGGTACGCGTTGAGCGACCCGCTGCTGGCGTCGGAGAGCCCGACCAGCATCACGCCACCGGCGATGCCGCCGTAGAACAGCAGCGCCAGCGCCAGGTCACCGGAGGTGCGCCCGTACGCGCGGACCAGCTCGATCACCACCGCGCCGAGCGTCGCGGCGATCACCGCCACCAGCACGGGCGAGCGGTTGAGCAGCAGCCCCGCGCCGACGCCGGTGAGCGCCACGTGCCCGAGCCCGTCGCCGATCAACGCCAGCCGCCGCTGCACCAGGTAGATGCCGAGCGCCGGGGCGGCCAAACCGATGATCAGCGCGCCGACCAGGGCGCGGAGCATGAAGTCGTACTGGAAGAGATCCATCTCAGATGCCTGTCCAGAGCCGGGCGGGCTCCTCGTCGCAGTGCGGGTGCACGTGCTCGTGGTCCGGGTCGGCGTGGTGACCGGCCGGTTCGGGCACCGCGCCGTCGTGGGCGATCCCGCCCTGGTGCACCACCACGGCCCGGCTGATCAGCGGGCGCAGCGGGCCCAGCTCGTGCGCGACGAGCAGCACCGTGCCGCCGCCGTCGCGGAACGCGCGCAGCGCCCCGGCGAACGCCTCCTGGCTCGCCGCGTCCACCCCGGCGGTCGGCTCGTCGAGCACCAGCAGCTCCGGCCGGCCGGCCAGCGCGCGGGCGATCAGGGTGCGTTGCTGCTGGCCGCCGGAGAGCGTCGACACCGGGTCGCCGGCCCGGTCGGCGAGCCCGACCGCGTCCAGCGCCGCCGCCACCGCCTCCCGGTCCGCCCGCCCGGCCGGACGCAGTACGCCCCGGCGGGCCAGCCGCCCGGACGCCACCACCTCGCGCACGGTGGCTGGTACTCCGCTGCCCGCGCCGAGCCGCTGCGGCACGTACCCGATGCGGTGCCACTGCCGGAAGCGGCGCTGCGGCGTGCCGAACAGGGCGACCGACCCGGCGCCGACCGGCACCAGGCCGAGCGCGGCGCGCACGAGCGTCGACTTGCCGGAGCCGTTGGCGCCGAGCACGGCGACCACCTCTGAAGCGGTCACTGTCAGCGAGACGTCACGCAGCACCGGGCGGCCGTCGTAGCCGACGGTGGCGTGCGCGATCTCGATCACGGGTGAGGTCATGAACAGTCCAGAGCGGTTCGCAGGGTCTGCAGGTTGGTGCGCATCGCGGAGAGGTAGTCGCCGTCGGCGGGCGGGCCCTCCAGTGGGTCCAGGACCGCCGTCTTCGCCCCGACCTCACGCGCGATCGTCTCGGCGACCTTCGGGCTGACGAGCGTCTCGAAGAAGATCGTGCCGGCCTGGTGCTCCCGGGCCTCCTCGGCGACCTCGGCGAGGCGCTTCGGGGACGGCTCGGACTCCGGGGTGAGCCCGCTGATGCCGATCTGCTCCAGCTGGTAGCGCTCGGTCAGATAGCCGAACGCGGTGTGGCTGGTGACGATCTCCCGGCGCTGGCAGGTGCGCAGGCCGTCGGCGTACTCGGTGTCGAGCTTCGTCAGCTCGGCGCGCAGCGCGCCGGCGCGGGCGGTGTAGTCGGCGGCGTGGTCCGGGTCGGCCTTGCCGAGCCGCTCGGCGAGCTTGTCGCCGATGGTGGCCAGCCGGGTCGGGTCGAGCCAGACGTGCGGGTCCTTGCCGCCGCCCTCCTCGGTGTGCCCGGCCTCGCCCTCGTGGTCGTGGTCGTGCCCACCGGCGGCGGCGTCCCGCAGCGGCGTGACGCCCGCCACGTCGAACGCGCGGTCGCCGCCGTTCTGCTCCACCGCCTCGTCCACCGCCGGCTGGAAGCCGCTGAGGTAGACGACCACGTCGGCGTCGACCACCTGGCCGACCTGGCGCGGGTTGAGTTCCAGGTCGTGCGGCTCGGCGCCCGGCTTGGTGAGGTTGCTGACCGCGACCGTGTCGCCGCCGATCCGCTCGGCGAGGAACTGGAGCGGGTAGAACGCGGCCACCACGTCGACCCTGCCGGGCTCGCTCGCGCCGCCCGAGCCGTCGGCGCAGGCGGTCAGGCCGGCGGCGGCGAGCAGGGCGGTGGTTGCGGCGGTCAGGATGCGGCGCGGTGCACGAACGGTCATGGGCTCAACTGTCCGCGACAACGAAAACTATTGTCAAAAACGCATGATTGCATGTCAGCGCAGGTCAGCTCGGCTCTGCTTCGTGCGGTCAGCCGACCATGAGCTTCGCCAGCGCCACCGCGATCAACAAGGTCAACATCACCAGCCGGAGCATCCGGGTCGCCGGGGCCTGCACCGGCCAGGTGACCGACATCAGCCAGACCAGCCCGCCGGCCAGCACGAGCAGCAGGACGCCACCCGCCGGGCCGGGCGCGAACAGGCCGACAAGCACCAGGGCCAGCGCGGCCAGGAACACCGCCGTCGGGTTGAGCCGTGCCAGCCGGGACAGCACGGGACTCTGCGTACGCTGCATGCCACAAACTCTACGAGGAGGAACGCCGTGCTGGTCACCAACCGGTTCGTGGTGGAAGCCGAAACGGTGGACGAGTTCACCCGGGAGGCGCACGCCGCGCTGGCCGCGCTCGCCGCCCGCCCCGGCTACCTGCGCGGTGAACTGCTGCGGGCGCTCGACGACCCGGACCACTGGCTCCTGGTCACCGAGTGGGAGTCGGTCGGTGCGTACCGCCGGGCGCTCGGCGGATTCGACGTCAAGGTCACCGCCGTGCCGCTGCTCGCCCGATCGGTGGACGAGCCGTCGGCGTACGAGACGCTCGCCGGCGCCGCCCCGGAGGGGGAGATCGTCGTCGTCGCCAGCGATCGTGCCGCAGGCCCGTACCGCTGAGTGCCGGGGCACTACCCTGGCGCGTATGACCGCTCCCGGACCGGCCGCGCCACCCCCGTCGTCAGTTCCGCCCGCGCCGCCGGCGGACCCCGGGGTGCCCGCGCCGCCGCAGGGGCCCGGTGCCGTGCCGCCGTTCGCCGCCCCGCCCACCGAGGGCGGGCGGACCCGGCTCTGGCTCGGCCTCGGCGCGGGCGCGCTCGCAGTGCTGATCTGCTGCGGCGGAGGCGGCGCCGCGGTGGTCGGCCTGGCCGTGAGCAACGCCCAGGCGATCGGCGAGCAGGGCCGGGCCGTCACGAACGACTACTACCAGGCGCTCGTGGCCCGGGAGTGGTCCAAGGCGTACGACACGCTCTGCGACGACATCCGGCGACGCGAGCCCCGGCGCGAGTTCGAGCGGCGGGTGGCGACCGAGCCGCAGATCTCCGGCTACCGGGTCGGCGAGGTCGACCTCAACACGCTCACCGTGCCGGTGGACGTCACACTCGCCGGCGGCCGCCGGGAGGCGCAGACCGTGACGCTGGCACCGGACCAGCAGACGGGCGGCGTGGAGGTCTGCGGGGTGAGCTGACCGGCCCCCGGTATTCTGCTGGGCTCGGGACGGACACGGTCGTACCGTTGTCCCGAACAGCCCGGTTCCATCCATCTCAACCGCGCCGACCGCCAGCCGGCGTAGGAGGAAACATGCCAGCCGACCGTATCGACGCCGTCACCAGCCTCGCCAAGCGCCGGGGCTTCGTCTTTCCCTCCAGCGAGATCTACGGGGGCACCCGGTCGGCGTGGGACTACGGTCCGCTCGGCGTCGAGCTGAAGGAGAACGTCCGCCGGCAGTGGTGGCGGACCATGGTGCAGCAGCGCGACGACGTCGTCGGCCTCGACTCGGCGGTCATCCTGGCCCGCAAGGTCTGGGAGGCCAGCGGCCACATCGCCGAGTTCGTCGACCCGCTCACCGAGTGTCAGTCCTGCCACAAGCGGTTCCGGGCCGACCACCTGGAAGAGGCGTACGAGGCCAAGCACGGCAAGCCGCTGACCTCGCTGACGGAGCTGAACTGCCCCAACTGCGGCAACAAGGGCACCTTCACCGAGCCGAAGATGTTCAACGGCCTGATGAAGACCTACCTGGGCCCGGTGGAGAGCGACGAGGGCATGCACTACCTGCGCCCGGAGACCGCCCAGGGCATCTTCGTCAACTACAAGAACGTGGAGACGGTCGCCCGCAAGAAGCCGCCGTTCGGCATCGCGCAGACCGGCAAGTCGTTCCGCAACGAGATCACCCCGGGCAACTTCATCTTCCGGACCCGCGAGTTCGAGCAGATGGAGATGGAGTTCTTCGTCGAACCCGGCACCGACGAGCAGTGGCACGAGTACTGGCTTCAGGAGCGCTGGAACTGGTACCTCGACCTCGGCCTGTCCGAGGAGAACCTGCGCTTCTACGAGCACCCCAAGGAGAAGCTCTCCCACTACTCGAAGCGCACCGTCGACATCGAGTACCGGTTCCGGTTCGGCGGCAGCGAGTTCGCCGAGCTGGAGGGCATCGCGAACCGCACCGACTTCGACCTGTCCACGCACAGCAAGCACTCCGGCGTCGACCTGTCGTACTTCGACCAGGGCAAGGGCGAGCGCTGGATGCCGTACGTGATCGAGCCGGCCGCCGGCCTCACCCGCGCGGTGCTGGCGTTCCTGCTCGAGGCGTACGACGAGGACGAGGCGCCGAACACCAAGGGCGGCGTGGACAAGCGCACCGTCATGCGGTTCGACCCGCGCCTGGCCCCGGTCAAGGTCGCCGTGCTGCCGCTGTCGCGCAACGAGGCGCTGTCGCCGAAGGCCAAGCAGCTCGCCACCGACCTGCGCAAGCGCTGGGTGGTCGAGTTCGACGACTCGCAGGCGATCGGCCGCCGCTACCGCCGGCAGGACGAGATCGGCACGCCGTTCTGCGTCACCGTCGACTTCGACACGCTCGACGACAACGCCGTGACGGTCCGGAACCGGGACACGATGGCCCAGGAGCGCGTCTCGCTGGATCAGGTCGAGCGCTACCTGATCGAGCGCCTGCCCGGCTGCTGACGTCGCACGAAGAAGGGCGCCGTCGCCGACGGCGCCCTTCTTCATGTCCTCCGCGCGGGGACGACAGGTCGACATGTCTGGATCCCGCGAGGCCGGTGGCGTTAGCCGGCGGGAGCGCCGGGTAGCAGATCCCTCACCGGCAGCGGAGGGGGCGAGATGCGGCAGGCGACCAGCGGACCGACTGTCACCCCGGCGCCCGCGGTGGTGGCGCATCGGTGGCCCACCGCACTGGTCCTGGCCAGCGCCATGTTCCTGGTGCTGTTCGACAGCCTGGCGGTGGCCACCGCGCTGCCGCGCATCGGTGACGAGTTCCGCCTCGGCCCGGCCCGCCTCCAGTGGGTCGTCACGTTGTACTCGCTGAGCATCGGCGGCCTGCTGCTGCTCGGGGGCCGGCTCTGCGACCTGTGGGGGCGCCGCCGCCTGATCGTCGTCAGCCTCGCGCTGGCCACTTTCGGCTCGGCCCTGGCCGGGCTGGCGACCGCGCTGTTCCCGCTGCTGCTCGGCCGGGTGTTGCAGGGCGCCGGGGCGGCCCTCGCCATCCCGGCGACCCTGGCCTCGGCGGCGACGTTCTTCCCCGACGAGCCGTGGCGCAGCCGGGTGTTCGCGGTGGTCGCCGCCGCCGCGAACACGGCCGGCCTGGCCGGGGCGATCGTCGGCGGCCTGATCACTTCGCACCTGGGCTGGCGCTGGGTCTTCCTGGCCACCGTGCCGGTCGGACTGGTGGCGATGGTGGCGGCCCGGCTGCTGCTGCCGGCGAGCCGGCCCGAACCGGGCGGCCGGCAGCGGCTGGACCTCGCCGGCGCGGTCCTCGCCACCGGCATGCTGCTCGCGCTGATCTTCGGTGCCAACCGGATCGCCGAGTCGGGTCCGGACCCGGTCGGGCTCGGCGCTGTCGCCGCCTCCCTGGTACTGCTGTTCCTGCTGGTGCGGGTCGAGCGGCGGGTGGCCGACCCGCTGGTCCGGCCGTCCCTGTTCCGGTCGCGCCCGCTCGTCGCCGGTTGCCTCGCCTTCGCCGCGCACTCGGCGGCGTACGCGGTGGTGGTGGTCGTGGGCAGTCTCTACCTCCAGGAGATCCACGGCCTGTCCCCGGCGGGCGCCGGGCTGGTGCTGGCCCCGGTGCTGCTCGGCGCGCTGGTCAGCGCCGCTCCGGCGGGCGCGCTGATCCGCCGGTTCGGCGCGCGGCGGGTCGTCGCGGTGGCGCTTGCCCTGTGCGCGGTCACGCTCGCGCTGGTGGCGGTCAACGCGGGCGGCCCGCTGATCCTCGTGACGACGATCCTGGTCGCCTGGGGGCTCAGCGCCGGTCCGATCTACGTCGGGCTGACCCGCGTGTGTGTCGGTGACGCACCGCCGGGCGACCAGGGAACGGCCTCGGCCGTGTTCGAGTCGACCACCCACGTGGCCGGGGCCATCTCCGTGGCGGTCTTCCTCACGTTGCTCGCCGCCGGGGTCGGCTACGGCGTCGTGCAGTTCTTCGGCGCCGTGGCGGGTGGGCTGGGCGTCCTCGCGTTGCTGCTGATCATGCCGGCGGGGAACCCCGGGACCGCGCCGGAGCCCGCGCCGCAGCGGGTGGCGGCCCGGTAGGCGTCGATACCCGAGAACCCCTCCCTACACTGGTCAGGTGACTGCTCCGATCCTGCCCGCGTTGACCATCGGCCCGCACCGGGTGTGGCCGCCGGTGGTGCTCGCGCCGATGGCCGGGATCACCAACGTCGGCTTCCGCCGGCTCTGCCGTGAGCAGGGCGGCGGCATCTACGTCTGCGAAATGATCACCACTCGCGCGCTCGTCGAGCGGAACCCGAAGACGCTGCGCATGATCGCCTTCGGCGCCGAGGAGCAGCCCCGCAGCCTCCAGCTCTACGGCACCGACCCGGAGATCACCGCCGCCGCCGTACGGATCGTGGTCGAGCGCGACCTGGCCGACCACATCGACCTCAACTTCGGCTGCCCGGTGCCCAAGGTGACCCGCAAGGGTGGCGGCTCGGCCCTGCCGTGGCGTCGCCGGCTGTTCGCCCGGCTGGTCAAGGCCGCGGTGGACGCCGCGTCACCCGCCGGGGTGCCGGTCACCGTCAAAATGCGCAAGGGCATCGACGACGACCACCTGACGTACGTCGAGGCGGGGCTGGCCGCGCAGGACGCGGGCGTCGCGGCGGTCGCCCTGCACGGGCGTACGGCCGCGCAGCGCTACTCCGGCACCGCCGACTGGGACGCGATCGCCACGCTCAAGTCGGCGCTCGACGTGCCGGTGCTCGGCAACGGCGACATCTGGGAGGCCGACGACGCGCTGCGGATGGTCGCGCACACCGGCGTCGACGGTGTGGTGATCGGGCGCGGCTGCCTGGGCCGGCCGTGGCTGTTCGCCGACCTGGAGGCCGCGTTCAACGGGAGCGCCGAGCGGCGGCTGCCGAGCCTCGGCGAGGTGGCGGTGACCATGCGGCGGCACGCCGAGCTGCTGGTGGAGCAGTTCGTGGCCGGTGCGCGCAACCCGGCCCGGGGCGAGCGGGACGGTTGCACCGACTTCCGCAAGCACGTCGCCTGGTACCTGAAGGGCTTCCCGATCGGCAGCGAACTGCGCCGCTCGCTCGCCATGATCGAGAGCCTGGCGCAGCTCGACGACCTGCTCGGCAAGCTCGACCCGGCCGTACCGTTCCCGGTGGAGAACCTCGGGCAGCCGCGCGGCCGCACCAACTCCCCGGGCAAGGTCTTCCTGCCCGACGGCTGGCTGGCCAGCCGCGACGACGACACCCCGCCCGACGGCGCCGAGCTGGACGACTCCGGCGGCTGACCCCGGACACGCCGAAGGGCCCGACCCCTGTTCTGGGGTCGGGCCCTTCGGCATTGTCACTCGGTCAGGAGCTGTAGCCGCGGCTGGCGATCCAGTGGGCCAGGGCGTCCACGTCCATGCGGTACGAGGCCTGGTTCGGGTTGGCCGAGTCGGCGATCGTCACGACCTTCCCGCCGTCGCGGTAGCCGACCACGCTGATGTAGTGGCCACCCTCGAACGAGTGGGCGTTGCCGTCGGTGTCGGTCGCGGTGCCGGCGATGTTCGCCACCACGGCCCGGCCGTCGTCGACCGTGCGCACCACGTCGGCGCGCAGCTTCTCCACCTTGTCACCGGCCTTGTCCACCGGGATCTCGGTCGACTTGTAGACGTCCTTACCGGTCTCCTTGTTCAGCACCGGCGTGATGTCGTTGATGGAGTTGGTGCCGTCCTCGGTGGTGCCCATCTCCTCGGCCATCGCGTGCACGTCGATGTTCTTGCCCTGCACGCTCAGTGCGTTGCGGGCCGCGGCCGGGCCGCAGAAGTAGAAGTTGGGCTGCGCCTCGTAGCGTACGTCCAGTTCCCGCTCGCCGTGCTTGCGGTCGGTGGTGACCTGGGCGGCGGCGCGCTCGGCCGGGGTGGCCTGGGCGGCGATGGCGGGGCCGGCGATGCCACCAGCGGTGGCGACGACACCAGCAGCGGTCAGAACGGTCTTACGCAGCAGAGTGGTAGCCATGATCAGTTGCCTCTCTGTCGGGGGTACGCGGCGATGGGGGATGCCGCGAAGAAAGATCAGGTGGCCCGGTATGTGCGTCGGGGGGCCGGTGGCTCGCTCGGGCGGCCAGGGGGATGGCCTGCTCCGGCGGCTCGGGGATGTAACGACCGGGGGCCCGGGGTCATTCCCGGGGGCGCTGCCCGGCGGTGGGGCCGGCTCGACAGGCGGTCGGCCTGCTCGGCGGCCCGGGTGATGTAACGACCGGCGGCCCGGCCCGATTCCCGGCCCGAGGGGGCGGGCGGTCGGTGGGTGCGGCGCGGTCTGCCATGTACAACGCCCCGCACCCACCCCCGATTCCACCCCACCGGTGACCCCCACCACCCGAAATCCGGACACCCAACCCACCGGCCCCGCCGCCGACCCCAACCCCGCCCGCCCTCACCGCAGCCACCCGGCCCGTCCCCGCCCGAGGGGAGGGCAGCGAGTCGCCTTGGGCGACGATCATGAAGTTGGCGGCGTCTTGTGTCCGGTTTGTCGCCGTCAACTTCATGATCGACCGGGTTTGGCGTCCGCGGGGTGACGCGGGTGGGTGCCTCCGCGCGGTCAGGGGGTGGGTGGGGAGGGGGCTGGGTGGGCAGTGGGCTGGGTGGGGATCTGGGCTGGGGTGGTGGGCCAGGGGATGTCGGGGGACTGGTGGAAGGTGATGCCGGCGGTGGTCCAGCGCGGGCCCTGGCCGGCGAGCCGGCTGCGGAACCCTGACCAGTCGTGCGTCTCGCGGGGTGACCAGCCGAGTTCGGCGACGGCGGGCAGACGCGGGAAGAGCATGAACTCGACCTCGGCCAGCGTGGTGACCGACTCGGTCCACAGCGGGGCCTCCACCCCCAGCACCGCCTCGGCCGGTACGCCCCGCACGTGACTGGCCGGATCCCACTCGTATGCCCGGCGTACGTCGATCAGACCGGCCCAGTCGTGTCCGATCGGGGTGTCCGGGGCGTACTTCATGTCCAGGTACGCGTGGTTACCGGGGGAGAGGATCAGCCGGGCGCCCCGGCGTACCGCGTCGGCGGTCTCCGGGTCGTCGCCGTTCGTACCCCACCATTGCAGGACGCGCCCGTCGACGTGTTCGGCCGGGGCGAGCTGGTGCCAGCCGACGACGGTCTTGCCGGTGGCGGCGACCAGCCGCTGCGCCCGCGCCACGAACGCGCGGTAGCTGTCGGCCGGCACCTTGAACGCCTCGTCGCCGCCCAGGTGCAGCCACGGCCCGGGCGTCAGTGCGGCCACCTCGCCGACCACGTCCGCGACGAAGGCGTACGTCCGCTCGTCGGCGGGGTCGACGAAGCTGAACCCGACCTCGGTGCCTGTGTAAGGCGGCGGCGCGACCTTGCCGGGCGCCAGTTCGGGGTACGCGACGAGCGCCGCGTTTGTGTGGCCCGGCAGGTCGATCTCGGGCACCACAGTCACGTGGCGGCGGGCAGCGTACGCGACGATGCGGCGGTAGTCGTCACGGGTGTACCAGCCGCCCGGGCCGCCGCCGACCGCTGTCGTGCCGCCGACCTCGGCGAGCCGGGGCCAGGAGTCGACGGCGATCCGCCAGCCCTGGTCGTCGGTGAGGTGCAGGTGCAGGTGGTTGAGCTTGTAGCGGGCCAGGTGGTCGATCACCCGCAGTACGTCCTCGACCGGGAAGAAGTGGCGCGCGACGTCGAGCATGGCGCCCCGGTAGGGGAAGCGCGGCCGGTCGACGATCGTGCCGCCGGGGATCGCCCAGCGCGCGGCGACGGCGGCCGGGTTCTCGATCGGCGCGGGTAGCAGCTGCCGCAGTGTCTGCGCCCCGTGGAACAACCCGGCCGGGCCGGCGGCGGTGATCCGCACGCCGTCGGCGGTCACGTCGAGGCGGTAGCCCTCGTCCCCGAGCCGCACGTCGCCCGGCCCGCCGGAACCGCCGGACTCGCTGGAGCCGCCGAAGCTGCCGGGGCCGCCCGATCCGCCGGCCCCGGTGGAAACCGCCGCGGACAGCGTGAGCGTCAGCGGGCCGCCCTCGGTGGTGTCGGTGACCGGGAGCGGGAAGCCGGTGGCCGGGCGCAGCCAGCCGGCGAGCTGTTCGGCCACGTCCCGCCCGGCGGGGCTGACCCGCAGCACCGCGTCCGCGCCCAGCGTGAAGTCACCCGCCGGGTCGGGGCGCACCTGCTCGGGCGCCGGCACCACGTCGTCGAGCCGGACCGGCGCCGGCCCGGCAAGCGCCCCGGCGGCCCGGCCCGCGGCGGCCCGGGCCAACTCGGCGGAGGACGCCGCCACACCCGGCAGGCCGTCGGCGGGCGCCGCCCCACCGGTCAGGCCGGGGGAGGAGGGCGCCGCCGCCCCGGGCAGGCCGGTGGGAGATGCCGGGGCGGGCGCGCCGGGCGAGGACGCCTCCGAAGGCGGCAGGTCGACGGAAGGGCTGGTGGGAGGGGTGTCGGACGGCTCCGGCCCGATCTGCGGGGCGGCGGGGTTTGTCGGCACGGCGACGGCTCCGAGGGGTGTATTCGCGCGGGATATGGCAAAGGTCAGGTTCCGCGAGATGCAGTGACGTCCAGAGTACGAGGGGAATCGGAATTGCGTGATCGTGCTCGTGGAAGCGTTCCCAAAAACCCGTACGAACGCGAATTGTGGTGACCGTTGTGCCGAAAGTCACCGAACGCTCCCAGGTTTCTCGAAGTTCGCCTAGCCTTCGGCCCACCGACGCTGACGAGCCGGGATTGCCGGTGGTCACTACCGGGGTATGTCCGAACTGAACCTTCGTTAAGTGTCAATGGCGCGCGTGGGAGGCTCTGGTGGCAGCGCACGATTCGGTCGAGCAGAAGTACGTCTACGACTTCGCCGAGGGCAACAAGGATCTCAAGGATCTGCTCGGCGGCAAGGGGGCCAACCTGGCCGAGATGACGAATCTCGGCCTGCCGGTTCCGCCCGGCTTCACCATCACCACGGAGGCCTGCAAGGCGTACCTGACGACCGGGCGCGAGCCGGACGGCCTGGCCGCGCAGATCGAGGCGCACCTGGAGTCCCTGGAGCGCGAGATGGGCCGGCGCCTCGGCGACCCGGACGACCCGCTGCTGGTCTCGGTACGCTCCGGCGCCAAGTTCTCCATGCCGGGCATGATGGAGACCGTCCTCAACGTCGGCCTCAACGACCGCAGCGTCGAAGGACTCGCACGACAGGCGGGCGGCAGTGCTGACCGGGCCGCCTCCGGCGGCGCAGACAGGTTCGCCTGGGACTCGTACCGGCGGCTGATCCAGATGTTCGGCAAGACCGTCTGCGAGGTGCCGGGCGAGGAGTTCGAGCACGCGCTCGACGAGATCAAGAGCGCCAAGGGTACGCACAACGACCTCGACCTGGACGCCGACGACCTGCGCGGGCTGGTCGACGCGTACAAGAAGATCTTCGCCAAGCACACCGGCCGCGAGTTCCCGCAGGAGCCGCGCGAGCAGCTCGACCTCGCCATCCGCGCGGTCTTCGACTCGTGGAACGCGGAGCGGGCGATCCTCTACCGCCGCCAGGAGCGCATCCCCGCCGACCTGGGCACCGCGGTCAACGTGGTGGCGATGGTCTTCGGCAACCTCGGTCCGGACTCCGGTACCGGTGTGGCGTTCACCCGCGACCCGGGCAGCGGCGCGCAGGGCATCTACGGCGACTACCTGGCCAACGCCCAGGGCGAGGACGTGGTGGCCGGCATCCGCAACACGGTGCCGTTGCAGGAGCTGGAGCAGCTCGACAAGACCTCCTACGACCAGCTGCTCGGCATCATGGCCCGGCTGGAGGAGCACTACAAGGACCTCTGCGACATCGAGTTCACCATCGAGCGCGGCAAGCTCTGGATGCTGCAGACCCGCGTCGGCAAGCGCACCGCCGCCGCCGCGTTCGTCATCGCCGGGCAGCTCGTCGACGAGGGCCTGATCGACCTGGACGAGGCGCTTCACCGGGTCAACGGCGCGCAGCTCGCCCAGCTGATGTTCCCGCGCTTCCAGCTCGACCACGAGTTCGAGGCGGTCGCCAAGGGCATCGGCGCCTCCCCGGGTGCCGCGTCCGGCAAGGTGGTCTTCACCTCGGCGCGGGCGGTCGAGCTGGCCGCCGAAGGGGAGTCGGTGATCCTGGTCCGCCGGGAGACCAACCCGGACGACCTCAACGGCATGATCGCCGCCAAGGGCATCCTGACGTCCCGGGGCGGCAAGACCAGCCACGCCGCCGTGGTGGCCCGTGGCATGGGCAAGACCTGCGTCTCCGGCGCCGACGAGCTGGACGTGAACGTGCCGGCGAAGAAGTTCACAGTGGGCGACCACGTGGTGAACGAGGGCGACGTGGTCTCGATCGACGGCACCACCGGCAAGGTCTACCTCGGCGAGGTGCCGGTCATGCCGTCCGAGGTGGTGCAGTACTTCGAGGGTGAACTCGACCCGGAGAACACCGACGACGCGCTGGTCCGCTCCGTACACCGGATCATGACGCACGCCGACGCGGCGCGGCGGCTGCGGGTCCGCACGAACGCCGACACCGGTGCGGACGCGGCCCGGGCGCGGCGCTTCGGCGCCGAGGGCATCGGCCTGTGCCGCACCGAGCACATGTTCCTCGGCGACCGGCGCGAGCTGGTCGAGCGGCTCATCCTGGCCTCCGGCGAGAAGGAGCGGGAGGACGCGCTCGCCGCGCTGCTGCCGCTGCAGCGCGCCGACTTCATCGAGATCTTCCGCGAGATGGACGGCCTGCCGGTCACCGTGCGGCTGATCGACCCGCCGCTGCACGAGTTCCTGCCTCCGCTGGAGCAGCTCGCGGTGAACGTCGCGGTCGCGCAGGAGCGCGGCGAGGACGTCGCGAAGGAGGAGGCGCTGCTCGCCGCCGTGCGGCGGATGCACGAGGAGAACCCGATGCTGGGCCTGCGCGGCGTCCGGCTCGGCCTGGTCATCCCGGGCCTGTTCGCCATGCAGGTCCGCGCGATCGCCGAGGCCGCCGTGGCGGTCGTCCGCGACGGCGGCAAGGCCTGTCCGGAGATCATGGTGCCGCTCGTCGGGGCCGTGCAGGAGCTGGAGACGGTACGCGCCGAGGCCGAGCGGATCATCGCCGAGGTGGTCGGGGACAGCGGCGTCGAGGTGCTCATCGGCACGATGATCGAGGTGCCCCGGGCGGCGCTGACCGCCGGGCAGATCGCCGAGGCGGCCGAGTTCTTCTCCTTCGGCACCAACGACCTGACCCAGATGGGCTGGGGCTTCTCCCGCGACGACGTGGAGGGCGCGTTCTTCTGGCGGTACCTGGAGCTGGGCATCTTCGGCATCTCACCGTTCGAGTCGATCGACACCGACGGTGTCGGCCGGCTGGTGCGCATCGCCGCCGAGGAGGGCCGGGCGGCCCGTCCGGGGCTGAAGCTCGGCGTCTGCGGCGAGCACGGCGGTGACCCGGACTCGGTGCATTTCTTCCACGAGGTCGGGCTGGACTACGTCTCCTGCTCGCCGTTCCGGGTGCCGGTGGCGCGCCTGGAGGCAGGACGGGCGGCGATCACCACCACCGGCTCCGACTCCCGCTGACGAGGACGCGGGGCCGCCGGTGTTCATCGACGGCCCCGCGTACGCCCAGCGCGCCTTTCCGGCCTCCTCGGCGTAACCTGAGCTTCCGCCGCGTGTCGATCAGGAGGGGTGTCCACATGACCGCCGTCTGGGAGAACCTGGTAGTCGACGCCCGGGACCCGTCCCGGCTCGCCAGTTGGTGGGCGGAGGCCCTCGGCTATCAGGTGATCACCGACAAGCCGGACGAGGTGGAGATCCGCCGGACCCCCGACACGACGCCCGGGCTCGTCTTCGTCCCGGTCGCCGGGCCGAAGGAGGGGAAGAACCGGCTGCACATCGACCTGCGCCCGGCCGACATGGAGGCCGAGGTGGAGCGCCTCGTCGACATGGGCGCCCGGCACGTCGACATCGGCCAGGGAGACGTGGAGTGGACGGTGCTCGCCGATCCGGAGGGCAACGAGTTCTGCGTACTCCGGCAGAGGTGAACGACGCGGCGCGGCTGGTCGACGAGGCGCCGAAGGACACCGGGTACGGCCGGTCGCCGTTCGAGCGGGACCGGGCCCGCGTGCTGCACTCGGCGGCGTTCCGCCGGCTCGCCGCGAAGACGCAGGTGCACACCGCCGGCACGAACGACTTCCTGCGTACCCGGCTGACCCACTCGCTGGAGGTCGCGCAGATCGCCCGCGAGATGGGCGCCCGGCTGGGCTGCGACCCGGACGTGGTGGACACCGCCGGGCTGGCCCACGACCTGGGTCACCCGCCGTTCGGGCACAACGGCGAGTACGCGCTGGACGAGCTGGCCGCCGCCTGCGGCGGTTTCGAGGGCAACGCGCAGACGCTGCGGGTGCTCACCCGGCTGGAGGCCAAGGTGCTCACAGCGGACGGGCGTTCGGCCGGGCTGAACCTGACCCGGGCCGCGCTGGACGCGGTGAGCAAGTACCCGTGGCCGCGCCGCCCCGGCGAGCGCAAGTTCGGCGTGTACGCCGACGACCACCAGGTCTTCGACTGGCTGCGCGAGGGCGCCCCGCCCGGCGCGCGGCGTTGCCTGGAGGCCCAGGTGATGGACTGGGCCGACGACGTGGCGTACTCGGTGCACGACGTCGAGGACGGCATCCACGGCGGGTACGTCGACCTGCGCCCGCTGCTGGCCGACGCGGACGAGCGGCGGGCGCTCTGCGCCGACGTGGCCGCCACCTACTCGGGTGAGGCGCCGGAGGACCTGGGCGAGGTGCTGGCCGACCTGCTCGCCGATCCGGTGCTCGCCCCGCTGGCCGCGTACGACGGCAGCCACCGCGCGCTCGCCGCGTTGAAGGCCACCACGAGCGTGCTCACCGGCCGGTTCGTCGCCGGCGTGGTGGCCGCCACGCAGCAGCGCCACGGTCCCGGCCCGCACCGCCGCTACGAGGCCGACCTGGTGGTGCCGCGCCGGATCCGGGCGCAGTGTGCGCTGCTCAAGGGCATCGCCCTGCGGTACGTGATGCGCCGTCCCGGCGCCGAGGACCGCTACGGGCGGCAGCGGGACGTGCTGACCGGGCTGGTCGCGGCGCTGCTGGACCGGGCGCCGGACGTGCTCGACCCGGTGTTCGCGCCGCTGTGGCGGGACGCGGCGGACGACGCCGCGCGGCTGCGCGTGGTGATCGACCAGGTCGCTTCGCTCACCGATCCGGCCGCGCTGGCCTGGCACGCCCGCCTGGTGTCGCCGAGCTGACCGGATCGTCCTCGCGGAGCTTAGGCTAGCCTAAGCGGCATGACGGATCGTCCGAAGAAGCTCACCGCCGCCACGGTCGTCCGGACCACGCGGCCCACCCCGCACCTGATCCGCCTCGTGCTGGGCGGTCCGGAGCTGGCCGGGCTGCCGGTGGGCGCGTACACCGACCACTACGTGAAGTTCGTCTTCCCGCCGGCCGGGGTGACCTACCCGTACCCGGTCGACCTGGCGACGATCAAGCGGGAGTTCCCGGCGGAGCAGTGGCCGCGCCTGCGCGCGTACACCGTCCGGGCCTGGGACGCCGCGGCGGGTGAGATGACGGTGGACGTGGTGCACCACGGCGACGAGGGTGTGGCCGGGCCGTGGGCGGCGGCGCTGCGTCCCGGCGACCGGGTGTTGTTCACCGGGCCGGGCGGCGCGTACGCGCCGGACCCGGCCGCCGACTGGCATCTGCTGGCGGGCGACGAGAGCGCGCTGCCGGCCATCGCCGCCGCCCTGGAACGGCTGCCCGCGGGCGTTCCTGCGAAGGTGTACGTCGAGGTCGGCGGCCCGGCCGACGAACTGCCCCTGGCCGGTGCGGACGGGGTCGAGGTGCGCTGGCTGCACCGCGACGGGCGCCCGTACGGCGCGCCGCTGGTCGAGGCGGTCCGGGCGCTGGAGTTCCCGCCCGGCCGGGTACACGCGTTCGTGCACGGTGAGGCCGGGGCGGTGAAGGAGCTGCGGCGGCTGCTGCGCGTCGAGCGCGGCGTGCCCCGGGGTGACCTGTCCATCTCCGGCTACTGGCGGCAGGGCCTGGACGACGAGGGCTGGCGGTCCACCAAGCCGGCCTGGAACGCCGCGGTTGAGGCCGAGGAATCCGCCGCCGTCGTGTCCTGACCCCCCACCCCCACCCCCCCCGCCCCCGCCCCGCCGCGCCCTCGCCGCCCCGCTCCCGACGCCGATCTTGGAGTTGTGGCACCTCTGACACCGGCGTGAAGCCGGCATTCCGGGCGCCACAACTCCAAGATCGACGGAGGTGTGGAGTGGGGCGTTTCGTCCTACCCGGGCGGCTGCGCTGCCCAGGATGGGGACATGGGGGAAGACGTGGGCAAGCGGGTCGACCGGGTGGTGCTCGGGCTCGGCGTGGCCGGCGTGCTGGCCGTGGTGGCCTGGGGCGTGTTCGCCCGGGGCTCGCTGGCCCGGTTCGGCGAGTCCGGCCTGGCCTGGACCGTGAGCACGTTCGGCTGGTTCTTCGTGGTCGCGGCGGACGCCTTCCTGGTGCTGGCGGTGGTCGTGGCCGCCTCCCGGTTCGGCCGGGTCCGACTCGGGGCCGACGACGACGAGCCGGAGTTCGACACGCTGGCCTGGATCGCCATGATGTTCAGCGCCGGCATGGGCATCGGCCTGGTGTTCTTCGCCGTCGCCGAACCGATCCAGCACTACGCGACGCCGCCGCCCGCGTCCGGCGTCGAGCCGCAGACCGGTGCCGCCGCGGCGACGGCGATGCAGTACACGCTCTTCCACTGGACGCTGCATCCGTGGGGCATCTACGCGATCGCGGCGCTGGCGCTGGCGTACTCGACGTTCCGCAAGGGGCGTGGTAACCGGATCTCGTCCGCGTTCGCGCCGCTGCTCGGGGACCGGACCGAGGGCCCGCTCGGTCGGGCGATCGACCTGCTCGCCGTCTTCGCCACCGTGTTCGGCTCCGCGACCAGCCTCGGTCTGGGCGCGCTCCAGGTGGCGGCCGGCCTGGATCTGGTGGCCGGCGTGCCGGACAGCCGGGCCGTCGAGCTGACGATCATCGGCGCGCTCACACTCGCGTTCGTCGTCTCCGCGTTCTCCGGCCTGCACCGGGGCGTGAAGTGGCTGTCCACCACGAACGTGCTGATCGCGGTCGTGCTGATGCTGTTCGTGTTCGTGGTCGGTCCGACCGTCTACACGCTGGAGGTGCTGCCGGCCTCGGTCGGTGACTACCTGAGCGGCCTGGTGCGCATGTCTACGCGTACCGGGGCGTTCTCCGATCCTGACTGGCTGGGCTCGTGGACGATCTTCTACTGGGCGTGGTGGATCTCCTGGGCGCCGTTCGTGGGCACGTTCATCGCCCGCATCTCGCGCGGCCGCACGGTCCGCCAGTTCCTGATCGGGGTGCTGCTGATACCCAGCGGCGCGAGCACCGTCTGGTTCGCGGTGATGGGCGGGACCGCCCTGCGTACGCAGACCACCGGCACCCGCGATCTGGTGGCGGACGTGGACGCCGGGTCCGAGCAGGGGCTGTTCGGGCTGCTCGACGCGCTGCCGCTGGCCACGCTGACGAGCGTGCTCGCCATGGTGCTGATCGGTCTCTACTTCGTCACCAGCGCGGACTCGGCGTCGCTGGTGCTCGGCTCGCTCAGCTCGCGGGGCGCGTTGCGGCCACATCGCGGGGTGGTGGTGCTCTGGGGCGTGCTGATCGGCGCGGTCGCGGCGGCGTTGCTGCTGGCCGGCGGCCTGGCCGCGCTGCAACAGGCGACCATCCTGGTCGCGTTGCCGTTCGTCGTGGTGATGTTGGGCTTGGCCGTCGCGGTGCTCCGGGAGATGGCCGCCGATCCGATGCTGCGCACCGGGCCCCGGCCCCGCCGCTCCGGCCTGGCCGCCGCGGTGAACGCGGCCCGGTCGTACGAGGAGGAGGAACCGGCCCCCGTCACGCGCTGGTTCCACCGCCCACGCTCCTGAGTGGGGGTACCTCTGTTTGTAGCATGGGTGCTACATTCCGAGGCATGACTGCGGTCGAACTTCCCGGGGCCGTCGCGTCCCCCCGACCGCCCGACGAGGATCTCGTCCTCGACGTGCGGGATCTGCGTATGCGCTACGGCGCCGTCGACGTGCTGCACGGCGTCGACCTGACCGCCCGGCGGGGCGAGGTGGTGGCGCTGCTCGGGCCCAACGGCGCCGGCAAGACCACCACCATCGAGATCCTCGAAGGCTTCCGGCTGCCCTCGGCCGGCACGGTGCGCGTGCTCGGCACCGATCCGGCCCGCGGCGACGAGCGGTGGCGCGCACGACTGGGCGTGGTGCTGCAGTCCTGGCGCGACCACGGCAAGTGGCGGGTACGGGAGCTGCTGGCCCACCTCGGCGACTTCTACGCGCCGTACGCCACCGATCGGATCCCACGCCCGTGGCCGGTGGACGAGCTGCTGGAGACGGTGGGCCTGGCCGCGCACGCCGGCAGCCGGGTGTCCCGGCTCTCCGGTGGTCAGCGCCGCCGGCTCGACGTCGCTGTCGGCATCGTGGGCCGGCCGGAACTGCTGTTCCTGGACGAGCCAACCGTCGGCTTCGACCCGGCCGCCCGGCGCGAGTTCCACGAGCTGGTGCACCGCCTGGCCGACCTGGACGAGACCACCATCGTGCTGACCACGCACGACCTGGCCGAGGCGGAGAAGCTGGCCGACCGCATCCTCATCCTGGCCGGCGGCCGGATCATCGCCGAGGGGTCGCCCGACCAGCTCGCCCGGCGCGTCGCGGGGGACGCCGAGGTGCGCTGGACCCGCGACGGCGAGCGGTACGTGCACGCCACCGCCGACGCCACCGCGTTCCTGCGCGACCTGCTCCGCGAGCACGGCGACCGGATACGAGAGCTGGAGGTGCGCCGGGCCAGCCTGGAGGACGCTTACCTGGCGCTGGTGCACGAGGAGGAGACCGGCATCCGTACCGGCCGGGCCGAGCGGGTGTGGCAGCAGGAGGCGAACCGATGAATCCGACCACCAACGCGCTACGGGCCGGTCTGCGGCGCGGCGCGATCGAACTGCGCGCCACGTTCACAAACGGTCAGGATCTCTGGACCTACTTCTTCCCCACCGTGGTGCTGCTGATCGCCGTGTTCTGGATGCGCGGCTCGACGGTGCCCGGCACCGACTTCTCGCTCGGCGCCCGTACGCTGCCCAGCGCGCTCGGCATGGGCCTGCTCTTCGGCGGCCTGCTCGGGCTGGCCAACCAGCTCGTCATCGACCGGGAGGACGGCACGCTGCTGCGCGCCAAGGCGATCCCGGACGGCATGCTCGGCTACCTGGTCGGCAAGATCGTGCTGGTCTCGGCGGTCGCGCTGATCGGCGTGGTCATCCAGCTCACGCCCGGGCTGTTCTTCCTCGACGGGCTGCGGCTCGGCGACCCCGGCGCCTGGCTCACGCTGGCCTGGGTGGTGCCGCTCGGACTGGTGGCGACGCTGCCGCTGGGCGCGGTGATCGGCTCGCTGGTGGAGAACCCCCGCAACATGGGCCTGGTGGTGATGCCGATCTTCGGTCTCATCGCGCTGTCCGGCATCTTCTACCCGATCAACGGCCTGCCCGGCTGGCTCCAGGGCGTCGCCCAGGTCTTCCCGCTCTACTGGCTAGGCTTGGGCATGCGCTCGGCGCTGCTCCCCGGCGACCTCGCTGCTGTCGAACTCGGCGGCTCCTGGCGGCACCTGGAGACGGTCGGCGTGCTCGGCGCCTGGGCGGTGCTCGGGCTCGTGCTGGCCCCGGTGGTGCTGCGCCGGATGGCCCGCCGGGAGTCCGGCTCGCGGGTCGCGGCCCGGCGGGAGCGGGCCATGCAGCGGGTCGGATGAGAGGGCGTCGATGAGCGAGACCGTGCACAACCGTATCGCGGTGCTGCGCGCCGAACGGGGCATCTCCCGCCGGCAACTGGCCGACGCGCTCGGTGTGCACTACCAGACCGTCGGTTACCTGGAACGCGGCGAGTTCCGGCCCAGCCTGCACCTGGCGCTGCGCATCGCCGCGTACTTCGAGGTGCCGGTCGAGGTGGTCTTCTCGATCGAGCCGTTCCCGCGTATCGGCGACCCCGCGGCGGCCCGCTCGGCCTGAGCCGGCGGGGACGGGCGTGGCCGGCCACACGCCCGTCCCCCCGGCCGCCGGAACGTCGGTCCGGCAGGGCAGGATGTACGCCGAGGGGGTGGCGGTCATGGCGGGGCGGATCCGGGACGAGGACATCGCGCTGGTCCGCGAGCGCACCGCCATCGCGGACGTCATCTCCGAGGTGGTGACGCTCAAGTCGGCCGGCGGCGGCAACCTCAAGGGGCTCTGCCCGTTCCACGACGAGAAGAGCCCGTCGTTCAACGTCTCGCCCGCCCGCAACGTGTTCTACTGCTTCGGCTGCGGGGTCGGCGGCGACGCGATCAAGTTCCTGATGGACGCCGAGCACCTCAGTTTCGTCGAGTCGGTCGAGCGGCTGGCCGCCCGCGCCGGCATCCAGTTGCGTTACGTCGAGGACGACAGGTCGGCGCCGCGTCCCCGGCCGCAGCAGGGGCAGCGGCAGCGCCTGGTGGCCGCGCACGCCGCCGCCGTCGAGTTCTACCGGGCCCAGCTCACCACCGCCGGCGCCCGCCCGGCCCGCGAGTTCCTCGCCGGGCGCGGCTTCGACCGGGCCGCCGCCGAGCGGTACGGCTGCGGCTTCGCCCCCGACGGGTGGGACCTGCTCACCAAGCACCTGCGTCAGCAGGGCTTCACCCACGACGAGCTGGTCACCGCCGGGCTGTCCCGCCCGGCCCGTTCCGGCTCGCTGATCGACAGGTTCCGCCGCCGCCTGATGTGGCCGATCCGGGACATCACCGGCGACGTGATCGGCTTCGGCGCCCGCAAGCTGTTCGACGACGACGACGGCCCGAAATACCTGAACACCCCCGAGACGCCGATCTACAAGAAGTCGCACGTGCTCTACGGCATCGACCAGGCCAAGCGGGAGATCGCCAAGCAGGGCAAGGTGGTGGTGGTCGAGGGCTACACCGACGTGATGGCCTGTCACCTGGCCGACGTGCCGACGGCGGTGGCGACCTGTGGCACCGCGTTCGGCGGCGACCACATCTCGGTGCTGCGCCGGGTGCTGTTCGACAGCGACGAGCGGGCCGGGGAGATCATCTTCACCTTCGACGGCGACGCCGCCGGGCAGAAGGCCGCGCTGCGCGCCTTCGAGGACGACCAGCGCTTCGTCGGGCGTACCTTCATCGCGGTCAGCCCCGACAACATGGACCCGTGCGATCTGCGCCTGGCAAAGGGCGACCTGGCCGTACGCGACCTGGTGGCCCGCCGGGAGCCGCTCGTCGACTTCGCGCTCCGGCACGTGATCAACCGGTTCGACCTGGACACCGTCGACGGCCGGGTCGAGGCCATGCGCCGCGCCGCGCCGCTCGTGGCGAAGATCAAGGACCGGGAGAAGCGCCCGGAGTACGTCCGCAAACTCGCCGGCGACCTCGGCATGGAGATCGAGCCGGTGCAGCGCGCGGTGCTGGCCGCCGCGCACGGGCCGCAGGCCGGTGGCGCGCCCGCAGCACCCGCCCGCTCCGGCCCGGCCGCGCCGAGTGTGGACAGCCCGCGTTCCATGGTGGAGCGGGAGGCGCTGAAGCTTGCGTTGCAGGAGCCGGTCCTGGCCGGCCCGATGTTCGACGCGGTCGAGGCGACCGACTACCAGCATCCGGTGCACCTCGCGGTACGCGCCGCCGTCGCAGCGGCCGGCGGGGCGTCCGGCGCCACCGGCGGCGCGGTCTGGATCGAGCGGGTCCGCGACGCGTGCGACGACCTGGCCGGGCAGGCGTTGATCGGTGAGCTGGCGGTGGAGCCGCTGCGCATCGACGGCGAGCCCGACCCGCGGTACGTCTCGATCACCATGGCCCGGCTCCAGTGGAGTTCGGTCACCGGCCGCATCCGTGACCTGAAGTCGAAGATCCAGCGAGTCAACCCGGTGAGCAACAAGGACGAGTACTTCGCCCTGTTCGGGGAACTGCTCTCGCTGGAACAGCACGCACGGGCACTGCGCGAGCAGGCCGCCGGAGGTTTGTGATGGGTCTGTTCAACCGCCGGCCGAAACTGCCCTCGGCCGACCGGCCGCCGCTGGCCGCCGACGAGCGGGTCCTCGCCTGGGCCGCCGCCGGCACCGGCGAGGGCGGCAACGACGGCGTGCTGGTCGCCAGCAACCGCGGGCTCTGGCTGCCCGGCCGGGTGGACCGCCTCGGCTGGCACGACATCCTCAAGGCGGTCTGGTCCGGCCGGGAGCTGACGGTCACCCCGGCCGAGCCGGTCGCCGAGCGCGACGGCTACCTGGTGGTCGCGGACGGCCTCCCCGAGACTTACCTACTAGTCGACCCGGGTGACCTGCCGCACCAGGTCCGGGCCCGGGTCACCGGCTCGGTGGCGTACACCTCGCACCACGAGGTGCCCGGCGGCTCCGGGCGGATCGCGGCCCGGCGGGTGTCCGGGGTCGACGGTCTGACCTGGACGGTCCGCTACGACCCGGGGACGCCGGCCGACGACGAGGCGGTGACCGCCGAGACCGCCCGGCTGGTCGCGGCGGCGCGGGCCGCCACCGCCCCCGCCGACGCCTGAGGCCTACACCTTGAGGACGTCGACGTCGTAGAGCGGGATGGAGGCGTCGCGGGTGGCCAGGGTCAGGTTCTCCGTGATCGCCTGCGCCACCAGCATCCGGTCGAAGGGATCCCGGTGATGCGGCGGCAGGCGGCCCGCGGTGATGGCGTGGTCGTGGGTCACCGGGAGTTCACGGAAACCCATGTCCCGCACCCGTTCCGCGAGGTCGGGAGGACCGGAGAGCTTTCCCGCCTGCTGCTTGATGGTGATCTCCCAGAGGCTGACCGGGGAGAGGAAGACATCGGGGTCGTGGCGTAGCCGGTCGAGGAACTCGACGCCGAGAGTGGCGTCGCCGGTGATGGCCCAGAGCGCGACGTGGGTGTCCAGCAGCAGGGTCATGCGCCGATTCCGAAGTCGGCGGCGATCTCGGCGTTGGTCTGTGGCGAGTCCCAGTCACCGGAGAGGTCCACCTGCCCGGCGAGGGAGCCGACCGCCGTGCGGTCGGTTCGGCGCACGAGCGGCACGACCTTCGCCACGGGGGTGCCCGCCCGGTCGATGATGATCTCTTCGCCGCGTTCCACCCGCTCGATGATGCGCGACAGGTGGGTCTTGGCGTCATGCATGTTGTAGTGCGCAGCCTCAGCAGACACAGCGCGACCTCCTCAGTTAGCTAAGTACTTAGTTTAGGCACGTGGGCGGGCGCCGTCGAGGAAGAGCGCGACGACCCGGGCGGGTCCGGTCTCGTCGGTGAGGTCGGCCGCGCGGGCCAGGTGCAGGAACGCGTTCATCAGGAACTCCGGGTCGCCGGTGACGGCGCCCTCGGCCTTCGCGTCGGCGAAGAACCGGGTCACCGGCTCCAGCATCAGCGCGACGTAGAGGCCCGACACGTGCTCGCTGGTCCCGGCGGAGACGAGCGGCAGCGTGTCGTAGATGCGCTGCTCGAACGTGATCGCGTCGCCGTGCTGCCCGGCGGCGACGGCGGCGAGCGCGTGCAGCCGGTGCGTCACGTCGCCGGGCTCGGCAAGCGCCGCCGCGATCCGGCCGCCGACGTCCCGGATGTACCGTTCCGCCACCGCGATGTACAGGTCCTCCTTGCCGCCGGGGAAGTGGTGGTAGATGGACGGCTTCTGGATGCCGACGCTGCGGCCCACGCCGACCAGGGAGATGCCCTGGTAGCCGGTCGCGGCGAGCTGCTCGGCGAAGGCGTCCATGATCTGGGTGCGGGTGTCGGTGGGACTCATCGGTTCTTCCTCGCGTGGTGGAGGGCGAGCGCGCAGGCGGCGGTTCCGGCGACGGCGAGGACGGCGACCGCCGTGACGCCGGCCGGAGCCGCGGTGAGCGACGCGTCGCCGCCGAGTTGGCGGGCGGTGTCGACGATATAGGTGAGCGGGTTGACGGTGGCGATCATCCGCATCCAGCCGGCGAGCCGGTCGACCGGCGCGAACACGCCGGTGAAGAACGACAGGCCGAACACGGCGAGCGTGACCAGGTTCGTGGCCGACGCCGAGGCCGACCGGATCGCGAGCGCCATGCTCAGCAGCGCGACACCGAGGCCCAGGGCCAGCATCAGCAGCAGCATGGCGGCGACTCCGGACCAGCTCGCCGGCCGGTAGCCGATCAGCGCGGCCCCGGCGATCGTCACCGCCATCTGGAGGACGACGGCGACCAGCGCGGCCACGAGCGGCCCGACGAGGAACGGTGTGGTGGTGCCGTGGGCGAGCCGGAGGCGGTCGAGGTAGCCGCTGGTGATGTCGCCCAGCACCAGCGTGCCGGCGGCGCCCGCGCCGGTGGCGACGCCGGTGAGCAGGATCAGCGGCAGCAGGAACGCGATGAAGCTCGTGCCGTCCAGGTAGGTGCTGCCCACGGCGTCGAGTTGCCCGGCGTAGACGAGCAGGAAGAACAGGGACTGGGCGACGGGGGCGACGAGCAGCGCGGGCGTCCGGAGCACGGCACGCGTGGAGCGTCTGATCGCCGCGAGGACGACCGGGGCAGGAGAGCGGCGGGGCGGGGCGACTGCCAGCGGGAGCACGGGTTCGGGCCTTTCGGGGTGCGGTGGGGTCTCGCCTCAGCGGGCGGCGAGGGCGACGAAGACGTCGTCGAGGGAGGGCTCGGCGAGATGCAGCCGGGTGATGTCGGCGGCGGCGTCTCCGGCCTCGGTCAGGGCCTTCGCCAGGGCACGCGGGTCGTCGGGCACGCTGAGGCGTACCCGGTCCGGGCGGTCGGGGTCGGCGTGGAACCCGGCCTCCGACGCGGCGGCGAACGCGGCAGCGGCGGCGGCGCCGGACAGGTCGAGCGTGAGCGTGCGGGCGCCGACGCGCTGCTTCAGCGACGCCGGCGGGCCCTGGGCGACCACCCGGCCGTCCCGGAGCACGGCGATGTCGGTGGCGAGCACGTCCGCCTCGTGCAGGTCCTGGGTCGAGATGAGCAGCGACGTGCCGGCCTGGTTGAGACGGGTCAGCTCGGTCCAGAAGTCGATGCGCGCGAGCGGGTCCAGGCCGGTGGTCGGCTCGTCCAGGATCACCACGGCGGGCTCGGCGACGAGCGCCACGGCCAGGTCCAGCTTGCGGCGGGTGCCGCCGGAGAGCTTGGCGACCCGGGTCGAGCGGTGCTCGCCCAGGCCGAACAGGTCGACCAGTTCGCGCGTACGGCGGGCCCGCTCGCGGCGGCCGAGCCCGAGCGCGACGCCCTGGAAGTCGAGCACCTCGGTGGGGGTGGCGAGCGGGTCCAGGGCGTTCGACTGCGGCGCGAGGCCGATCAGGCGTCGGGCGTCCCGCGCCTGCGTGACGGTGTCGAAGCCGCCGACGCGTACCGAGCCGGACGTCGGGGTGCGCAGCGTCGCGATGATCTCCAGCAGCGTGGACTTGCCGGCGCCGTTGTGGCCGAGCACGACGAACCGGCTGCCCGGCGCGACGGTCAGGTCGAGCGCGCGCAGGGCGTGGCGCGTCCCGTAGGTCTTGGTCAGGGCGGTGGCGAGCACGAGCGGAGTCATGCCCACCACCCTACCGACCGGTCGGTAGGGGAGCCAAATCCGGTTGTCGCCCTGCCCACCCACCGTTAGCGTCGCGGCATGTTCGCCACCGACCGGGTCCGCCTGCGTCCCCCCACCCCCGACGACGCGCCGGACCTGTTCCGGCTGCACGCCGATCCGGAGCTGCACCTGGTCACCGACGACGAACCGTTCCTGCCGCACCACGTCGGCCAGGTCCGGGCCCGGCTGGAGAAGCGCGCCGCCGAGCAGCCGGAAGCCGGCGCCCCGGTGTCGCTGCTGGCCGAGACCGTCGCCGACGGCACGTTTCTCGGCACCGGCGTGCTCTGGGGCATCAACGCCTTCAACGGGTACGCCCACCTCGGCATCACCCTGCTCCCCGAGGCGCGCGGCCAGGGCTACGGCACCGAGGTGATCCGGCTGCTCTGCCGGTACGGCTTCCGCAACCGCAACCTGCGCCGGCTGGAGATCGAGACGCTCGCCGCCAACACGGCCATGCGACGCACCGCCGAGCGGTGCGGCTTCGTCCACGAGGGCACCCAACGGGACCGCGAGTACGACGGCGACGGCTTCACCGACCTGGCGATCTACGGCCTGCTACGACGCGACTGGACGCCGTGAGCAGACGCGGTCCCGCCCCGGCGCGGTCGAGGCGGCGCGGTCCCGCACTCAGCCGGTGCGGTAGAACCGTTGCGCGCCCGGGTGCAACGGGATCGGCCGGGTCGACGCGGCGCTGGACCGGTTGAAGTTCGCCGCCTCCGGGTGCACCTGGATCAACTCGCCCTGCCAGGTGAACAGCACCCGGGTAAGGTCGTACGCCAGTTGGTCCGGCATGTCCGCCCCCACCAGGATCACGTTCGCCACCGTGATGGTCGGCGTCGGCTCGGGTGTCCCGTACACCTCCTTCGGCAGCGTCGCCGTGGTGTAGACGGCGCCGAAGCGGGCGCTCAACGGCTCGATCAGCTCGTCGATCGGCAGCAGCCGGAACGTGCCCGGTGCGGACGAGAGCAGATCCTTGACACCGGGGGTGGGCAGACCGCCGGAGAAGAACATGGCGTCCAGGCCCTTGGCCCGCATCCGCTTGACCGTCTCCGGCAGCGACAGGTTGAACCGCTGGATGTCCCGGTTCGGGTCGATGCCACCGGCGGTGAGCAGGCGCCCCGCGATGATGTCGGTGCCGGACTTCGGTGAACCGGTGGAGATGCGCTTGCCGCGCAGGTCGGCGAAGCTGCGGATCTTGCCGTCGGCACGGACGATCACGTGCGTGTAGTTGCTGTAGACCCGGGCCAGCGCGCGTACCGGCTGCGGCTGCTTGTCGAACGCCCCGCGCCCGTCGACCGCGTCCGCCGCCGTGTCGGCCAGGCTGAACGCGATCTCCATGTCGCCGCTCGCCACCCGGGTGATGTTCTCCACCGACGCGCCGGTCGGCTCGGCCCGCGCCTCGTACCCGGGCAGGTGGCGGGTGATCAGGTCGGCGTACCCGCCGCCGAGCTGGTAGTAGACGCCTGTGGTGTTGCCGGTGGCCAGGAAGATCCGCCCGCCGTGCCACGCCTCCGGCGCGGAGTCCTCGGCCGCGCACCCGGCCACCAGCACCGCCGACATCAGCGCGGCGGTCAGCCGCAGCGCGCGGCCGGTCACCGGCGGACCGCCGGTTCCAGCGCCTCCGCCACCCGCTGCACCAGCGTCGCCGTCTCGTAGCCGATCTGGCCCAGGTCGCAGCCGGGAGCGGCCAGCACGCCGAGCAGTGCCCGCTCACCCACCGCCATCACCAGCATCACCCCGCCGTCCATGTCCACGATCTGCTGGCGTACCCGGCCCGCGGACATCAGCCGGGCCGCGCCCACGGTCAGGCTCGCCAGCCCGCTGATCACTGCGGCGAGCTGGTCGACCTGGTCGGGGGAGAGGTCCGGCGAGGACGCCAGCCGCAACCCGTCCTCGGAGACCGCGAGCGCGTGCGAGACGTCCGGCACCTGCTCGGCGAAGTTCGCCAGCAGCCAGTCCAGTCCGGTGGTGGACGGTGAGGTCATGGTCTTCTCCCGTTGGGTGTGGTGTTCGGGGCACGGCGGGTCGCGCTGGCCACCCCCTCGGCGAGGGCGGACAGCCGGGCACGTACCACTTCGGGGTCGAGCAGGTCGGTGGCCGGCGGCGGCGCGGTGGTGTCCGGCATCGGCTCGGGCAGGTGGCCGCCCACCTGCCGCCGGGGCAGCCCGGCGGCGGTGGTCGGGACGGGCGTCGGCGGCACACTCACCGGCCGGATCCGCGCCGTGCTCGGCGCCAGCAACGCGCCACCCGGCGTGCGGACCGCGGCGACGCCACGCACCGGCCCGACGGCCGTGGCGCTGGTGACGAGACTGCGACCGGCGGCCGGCCCGGACTTGAACCAGGCCGCGGCGCGCGGCCGCCGCTCGGCGGCAGGCCGGGACGCCACCGACTCGACCCGGGTCAGCACCGATTCCGGTACGTCGACCTGGGCCACAGTGCCGGTACCGGGGTTGTGCAACTGCACCCGGATCCCGTGCCGGGCGGCCAGATGGGCCACCACGTGCAGGCCCATGCTGCCCGCCGCCGCGCTGGACAGCGTGGCCGGCGCGGCCAGCCGCTCGTTGATCTCGGTCAGCCGGCTCTCGCTGATGCCGATGCCCTGGTCGCGGACGCGCAGCACCAGCCCGTCGACTGTGCGCCGGCCGTCGACGAGCACCCGGGCCTCGGGTGGCGAGTAGACGGTGGCGTTCTCCAGCAGCTCGGCCAGCAGGTGCACCAGGTTGCCGGCCGCCGTGCCGTGCACCGCCGCGGTCGGCACGTCGATCTCCACCCGCGGGTAGTCCTCGATCTCGGACGCCGCTGCCCGCACCACATCGTCCAGCAGCAACGCGCCCTCGTGCCCCCGGCCGGGCTCACCGCCGGCGAGCACCAGCAGGTTCTCCCCGTTGCGGCGCAACCGGGCGGCGAGGTGGTCCAGCGCGAACAGCCGGGCCAGCGCGTCCGGGTCGGTCTCCTCGCGCTCGAAGTCGTCGAGCAGCCGCAGCTGCCGGGTGATGAGCGTCCGGATGCGCCGGGCCAGCGCTTCCGCCATCCGGGTCACGTCCAGCCGCAACTCGGCCTGCTGACCGGCCAGCCGCAACGCGGCCCGGTTCACCGTGTCGAACGCCTCGGCGACCTGCGCCACCTCGTCCCGGCCCCGCCTGATCCCGTCGGTCATCCGGGTCGCCGGGCCCTCCGCCGGGGTCCGCTCGCCCGCCGCGATCGCGGTGATCCGTTCCGGCAGTTCCCGGTTCGCCATGGTCAGCGCGGCCACCCGCAGCCGGCGCAACCGGCGGCTCGTACGGACCGCCAGCAGCACGGCGGTGAGGAGCGAGCCGAGCGCGACCGTGCTCGTCGCGCCGGCGGTCAGCACCGCACGCAACCGGGCCGCCCCGGCCAGGTCCGCCGCGTCCCGGTCCAGCCCGTCGGTCAGGTCCCGGCCGAGCAGGTTGTACCGGCGGATCGCGCCGCTCTGCGCCACGTACCAGGCGTCGCCGTCGATCTTCACCGTGCCCGGCGCGCCGTCGGAGTCGAGAACGGCGTCCCGCATCCGGCGGGCCGTGGTCACGTCGACGCCGTCGACCAGGCGGTACCAGGCCCGGTTCGCCGGAGTGGATGCGATCCGCAGGAACTCGGCCTGCCGCTGCTCCCGGGCACCCCGCAGCCGGCCCAGCCGGGCCAGCTCGCCACTCTGCAGCCCACCGCGGACGAACACCGCCCGCAGCAGGTCACGCTCCAGTGAGGACAGGTGCTCCTGGGCGGCCACCGCTGCGACCTCACGGGCCTGGTTGGCCAGGTCGGCGTCGCGGAGCTGGCTCGGCAGCGCGTCCGCGACCGCGAGCAGCGACTCCACGAGCGACACGTACGCCGGGTCGGCGTCCTCGCCGGCCACCGCCTGTTCCCGGGTGGGCGCGAGCTGATCCAGGCGTCCGCGTGCGTCGTCCAGCACCCCGGCCAGATCCGGGGCGGCCCGGCGCGCGTCTCCCTGTGCCGAGCGGTAGCGCTCCACGGCCGTGTCCACCCGGCGACGCTGCGCGTCCACGAGCGGGCGGCCGGACGTGCCGCCGCGCTGGCGCAACGCGGCCGTCTCGCCCAGCTCGCGTTCCAGCTCGTGCACCAGCCGTACGGTCGCGGTGGCGGTGCCGGCCAGCACGCGGGCCCGGTCGGCGTCGGCGGACGCGTCGAGCGCGGCGCCGGTCTGCGCCGCCCCCAGCACGACCAGGCCGGCGGTGGCCACCAGGATCGGGGCCAGCAGTTGGACGCGGACCGAGCGGAGGCGTCCGGTGCGGTCCGCGGAGCGGTGATGCCGGCGTACGCGAGCCGGGTGGGGCAGCGGCACGGGGGTCTCCGGGTCGGGTCGGGCGGGCCGGGCCCGGACACGAGTCCGGGCCCGGCCCGTTCAGGTCAGCTCGCGCCGAGGTCGCTCAGCGCCCGCTCCGCGCCGCGGTGCAGCGGCACCGGGTCGGTCTTGCGGGCGTTGCCCAGCTCGATGCCCTTCGCCGCCGGGTTCGCCTGGGCCAGGGCGTCCTTGGAGTCAAAGACCGTCCGGGTGATCGCGCAGGCCACGTCGGCGTCCAGGTCGTCCCGCACCAGCAGCACGTTCGGCACCACGATGGTGGGCACGTCGGCCGGGGTCCGGTAGATGTCCTTGCCGATGGTGCCCGCCTGGTACGCCGGGTTCAGCTCGGCCATCTTCGGCAGCAGCGGGCTGATGTCGACGAACTTCACCTTGTCGCCGGACGTGGTGAACAGGTCGGTGACGCCGCCGGTCGGTACGCCGCCGGACCAGAAGAAGCCGTCGATGCTGCCGTCCTTCATGCCGTCGACGGTCTTGGTGAGGTCCAGCCGCTGCGCCTGGATGTCAGTGGCCGGGTCCAGCCCGGCGGCGGTGAGCAGGCGGTTGGCGATGACCTCGGTGCCGGACTTCGGCGAGCCGGTGGAGATCTTCTTGCCCTTCATGTCGGCCACCGACGTGATCCCCGCGTCGGCGCGGACCACCACCTGCGTGTAGTTGTCGTAGATCCGGGCCAGCGCCTTCACCGGCTGCGGCGCGGTGAAGCTCCCCTTGCCCTGCACCGCGTTGACGGCGGTGTCGAACAGCGAGAACGCCACGTCGTACTGGCCGGCGACGAGCTGCTCGACGTTCTGCACGGAGGCGCCGGTCTCGGCGGCCGTCCCGGTGAGCTTGCCGTCTGTGGTCTTGCTCAGCTCACCGGCGAGCGCGTTGCCGACCACGTAGTAGACGCCGGTGGCGTTTCCGGTGGCGATGCCGACCCGGGTGTCCTTGGTGACCTTGCAGCTGACCTCGCGGGCGGCGTCGTCCTTCGCCGCGCCGTCCTGACGGCCCCCGCAGCCGGCGGCACCGGCGGCGACCAGGACAAGTGCCCCGACACCCGCCACTATCCTCGCGTCGATCCGTCCCACTCTCTCTCCTCCCCAAGGTCCACGGATTCTTCGACCGCCGGGCGGCCGGGGTGTCCGGCGGCGCCACGTCGGACGTACACGCCCGCGACCGCGAGCGCGGCGAGTGCCGCGCCGATCGCCATGGGCAGCGGTTCCAGCCAGAGCAGCACCAGCCCGGCGATCGCCCCGACGATCCGCTCCGGCACGCCGGCCGGGCCCACACCGGGTAGCCAGCCGCCGGCCGCGACCGCCAGCACCGCGACGCCGAGCGCCGACACCAGGCCGGCCGTCACGATCCGCCCAGGCCCGCCGATGCCGAGCAGCCCGAGGCCGGTGGGCGTGATGACGAAGGCCAGCGGGATCAGGTACGCCGGCAGCGCGTACCGCAGGGTCTGCCACATGGTCGGCACCAGCCGGCCGCCGGTGACGGCCGCGGCGGCGACCGCGGCGAGCGCGGTCGGCGGCGAGACCTCGGACAGCACCGCGAAGTAGAAGACGAACATGGCCGCGGCGGGCGCCTCGACGCCCAGGTTCAGCAGCGCGGGGCCGATGATCACCCAGCCGATGACGAACGAGGCGGTGACCGGCACGGCGAGGCCGAGCAGGCTGAGCGCGACGGCGGCGAGCACCGCGGTCAGCGCCAGCACCACGGCCGGCTCCGAGCTGACCGCCTGCGCGCCGTCGATCAGCAGCGCGGCGGCCTGCGGCCCGAGGCCGGTCTTCGTGGTGGTGGCGGTGATGATGCCGGCCGCGGCGCAGACGGCGCTCACCGCGAGCACCCCGCGTACGCCGTCGCGCAGCGCCGCCACCAGCCTGGCCGGCGTGAGCCGGTGCCGGCGGTCCAGGAAGGACAGCGCCGCCGCGATCACAGTGGCGATGACCACCGCCCGCATCGCCGACGCGCCGAGCGCCAGCACCACGATGATCACGAGAAGCGAGAGGAAGTGGTAGCCGAAGCGGGCCAGCAGCCGCCACGCCGAGCCGGTGTCGATGACCACCGGGCGCACGCCCGAGCGCCGGGCGTCGATCTCGACGGAGAGCAGGATGCCCAGGTAGTAGAGGATCGTCGGCACCGTGGCCCAGCCGAGCACCTGGAGGTAGGACACGCCCAGGTACTCGGCGATGATGAACGCGGCGGCGCCCAGCGTCGGCGGCGACAGGATCGCCCCCACACCCGCGGCGGCGAGCATGCCGCCCGCCCGCTCGGCCGGGTAGCCGGCGCGGCGCAGGATCGGCCAGGTCACCGCGCCGATGCTGACTGTGGTGGCGGCGCCGGAGCCGGAGACCGTGCCGAGCAGGAAACCCGACGCGACCGCGGTACGCCCGGCGGCCGTCCGCGAGCGGCGGAACGCGGCGGCGGACAGCTCCACGAAGAACCGGCCCGCGCCGGACAGGTCGAGCACCGCGCCGTAGATCGTGAACAGCACGATGTACGAGGCGGCCACGTCCAGCGGGGTGCCGTAGAAGCCGCTGTCGGAGTTGTAGAACGCGTCCACGAGCTGCCCGAAGTCGAGCCCCGCGTGCGCCACCGGCCAGGACTGCGGCAGCAGGCCGCCGTAGTAGCCGTACCCCAGGAACAGCACGCACACCGCGGGCAGGATCCATCCGGTGGTACGCCGGCACGCCTCCAGCAGCAGGAGCAGCAGCCCGGTGCCGAACGCCACGTCCAGCGGATCCAGCAGGCCCTGCCGGTCGAGGAAGGCGTCGTACCCGCCGCCACCGGCACCGATGGTGACCGGCAGCACCGGGTAGAGGCAGACGACGAGCGCTGCGAGGGCCAGCAGCCAGTCCACGGGCGTGGGCCCGCGCCGGTCGTCCGCGTCGTCCGCGTCGGCCTTGGCGCGTCGCAGCCGCACCCCCGAGGGGTACGCGAGGAAAACCACCGGCAGGACGCCGGCCAGGAAGAAGATGAGGTAGTACTTGCTGCCCTGAGCCAGCGGGAAGAACACCTGCCAGAGCGTCAGCAGTCCGACCGCGACGGTGACGCCGGTGAAGAGGACCCCGACCGGGCCGGCGAGCACCCGTCCCGGTTTCTCCTCCTCGAACCGGGCCGCCAGTTCACGGGCGTCCCGGGTCTGGTCCGGGCTCTCGCCCTTGTCGCGGGTCTCGTCGTCCTTGTCGCGGGCTTCGTTCTCGTCCGGGGTGTGGTGATCGTCCGCAGTGTGCTGCTCGCCTGCGGTGTGGTGCGCTGCTCGGCTGTGGTGGTGCGTCTCGCCCGGCCCGTCGTCGGCCCACTCGGGCCCGGCGACGCTTCCGTCGTCCGGCGGCAGCGACACCACCTCGGCGTCCACGTCGGACCCCGGTCGTCCGCCGGACGGCGGCCGGGGTTTGGGGGGAGTCGCGTCGGAGGGGCGAACGGGCGGCACGAGGGGGCACGATACGCGAATAGCGCGCATGTTGGGAACATTGCCGATCATGATTGCAATGAGTGACGGAATGGAGCTTCGCTCATTCGCGTCGCATATTTCTTGAAACTGTTTCGCAATGGTGGGAGGTGGTCTCGCGCGACTCTCTCCCGATATCGCTTACAACGATGAACAATGGGCGTGCCCGTGATGCTTGTCGTCACGCAACGTGTCCACTCAGGTGGGTGCGTCTCCCGTGTCGGCTCGCGCGGGGGACGCCCGTCGCGCCGGGTCGTGCGCGCTCGTGCCTGCCGCGCTCACCCGGTGGGGAAGTGGCCGGAGAGTGTGTTCGCCGGCTCGCGTTTCCACGGTCATCTCCACTTTCCCGAGGTGGTGGCATCGGAGGACGGATCACGCGTCACTTCAGCGCCCCGGCCTCTGCCGCCCGTGCCCCGCGCTCTCGCTTCCGCGCACGCCAGTGATCGACCCTCGGTGAGTGGAACGTCATGGGTGCTTCCGGTCCCGTTTGACACCCATGATGTTCCACTCGTCGTGACGGTCGTCGAGATGGTGGCGATTGGTGGTCGCGGCGGAGCGGCGGCTCGCCAGGATTTCGGGCGGGGGAGTGGTGGGGTGCCGGTGGGAGCGCTGCCCACGCCTTCTTTGCTCTGCAGCCATCGGCGCACATGGTTACGGAGCGTGTCCGTCGCGCGCATGGCTGCAGAGCAAGCGGCGGCCAGCGGTGTGAACGTGCCGACGGGGGAGGCGGCGGCAGGGTGCGAGCAGTGGGGCGCGAGTGGGGGCGTGGGTGGGAGTCGAGGGCAGGGCTCGGCCGGGGGCCGGGCCGGCAGGGAAGGGGCGGGGACCGGTCGCCGGCGGTCGAGTGGCCGGTTTGCGGGTGCGGTGGTTATCGCTGCCCTCGTCAGGGCATGTCGTGCGGGACGACATGACGACGAGGAGGTGCCATGGCCGCCCGCGACGACGCCCACGACGTCCACGACGACACCCGTGACGGGCGCGAGGACGCCCCCACCATGCGCGACGACGCCCGCGCCGGGCAGGACCGGCCCGACGGGCGGAAGCACGCCGGGCCGGTGGGGCCGGACGACGGGCCGGACAGCCCGGCCGACCTGTCGGCGACGGGCTGGATGGCGACCCTCAAGCGGACCGTGCGGGAGTTCCAGGACGACAGCCTGACCGACTGGGCCGCCGCGCTCACCTACTACGGCGTGCTCTCCATCTTCCCGGGCGTACTGGTGCTGATCTCGGTGCTCGGCCTGCTCGGCGACCGGGCCACCGAGGGGGTACGGGACACCGTCGGGCAGGCCGTGCCGGAGGAGAACATCCGCCGCATCATCGAGAGCGCGATCGACCAGGCCGGCCAGTCCGGCGGGCTGGCGAGCATCGCGGCGATCGTCGGTCTGGTGGCGGCGTTCTGGTCGGCGTCCGGCTACGTCGCCGCGTTCATGCGCGCCTCGAACAGCATCTACGACGTGCCGGAGGGGCGGCCGATCTGGAAGACGCTGCCGGTACGCCTCGGTGTGACCGCGGTGATCGGCGTGATGCTGCTGATCAGCGCCGTGATCGTGGTGTTCACCGGCGGGCTGGCCGAGCAGGCCGGCAACGCGATCGGCCTGGGCGAGACCGCCGTGACGGTGTGGAACATCGCCAAGTGGCCGGTGCTGCTGGTGCTGGTGAGCCTGATGTTCGCGATCCTCTACTGGGCCTCGCCGAACGCCCGGCACGGCGGCTTCCGCTGGGTCAGCCCCGGCGGCGTGCTCGCGGTGGTGCTCTGGCTGGTCGTGTCCGGCCTGTTCGCGCTCTACGTGAGCAACTTCGGCTCGTACAACAAGACGTACGGCGCGGTGGCCGGCGTGATCATCTTCCTGGTGTGGCTCTGGCTGAGCAACGTCGCGATCCTGCTGGGTGCGGAGTTCGACGCCGAACTGGAGCGCAGCCGCGCCATCGCGGCGGGGCACCCGGCCGACGAGGAGCCCTACGTGGAGCTGCGCGACGACCGCAAGCTGCGCAAGAAGGGCCGCGCGCCCTCCCGCTGACCCGAGAACGCACCTGACCCGAGATCGTGTCGCCCCGCCCGGAAGTCGCCCGGGCGGGGCGTCACGTTTTCATGATCCGTAACTCGCTTTTGTTCGTATGGACAAAAGTTTGCATCAGGCGTGCCGAAGCTATGGACATGCGGCCCGGAAGGCTCCTACTGTGTCGGACACAACACCCAACGCCGATGCGGAGGTGACTGCCGGTGCGGACGGTCGACCCCCTGCACGTACGGCTTCTGCGACTGCTCCGGGACGAGGGCGCGGTGTCCCGCGCCGAACTCGGCGACCGGCTCCAGATGCCCCGCCCGCGCCTGCTCGCCGAGCTGGAACGCCTGGTTTCCCTCGGATACGTGGCCGAGGCCGGGCTGGCCGCCTCCCGGGGCGGGCGCCGTTCCACCCTCGTCGAGCTGAGCCCGCACCTGCGCTTCGCCGCCGTCGACCTGGGCGCCAGCTCGATCGACGTGGAGGTGGTGGACGGCCGGCTGGAGACGGTGGCCGCCTACACCGAGGCCGCCGACATCCGCTCCGGTCCGAAGGTGACGCTCCAGCGAGTGAACGAGCTGCTGCACAAGGCCAAGGTGGACGGCGCGTACGAGCGGCTCGACGCGGTGGGCATCGGCGTACCGGGGCCGGTGAGCTTCCGCGACGGCGTGCCGGTCTCCCCGCCGATCATGCCCGGATGGGACCGGTTCCCGGTCCGTGAACTGCTCACCCGCGAGCACGGCTGCCCGGCGGTGGTCGACAACGACGTCAACATCATGGCGATCGGTGAGCGGCACGGCGGCGTGGCCCACTCCGTCGACGACTTCCTGTTCATCAAGATCGGTACCGGCATCGGCTGCGGCATCTACCTGCACGGCGAGGTCTACCGCGGCACGGACGGCTGCGCCGGGGACATCGGCCACATCCAGGTCGACCCGAACGGTCCGATGTGTTCGTGCGGCAACGTCGGCTGCCTGGAGGCCGTGTTCAGCGGCGCCGCGCTGGCCCGGGAGGCGACAGTCGCGGCCCGCACCGAGGTGTCCCCGGCATTGGCCGAGCGGCTGGCGGCCCGGGGTGCGGTGACCGCGCTGGACGTGGCGCAGGGGGCGATCGAGGGGGACGTCACCTGCATCCAGCTCATCCGCGACGGCGGCCGGCGGGTCGGCAGCGTGCTGGCCGGGCTGGTCAGCTTCACCAACCCGTCGATGATCGTCATCGGCGGCGGGCTCGCCCAGCTCGGCCACATCCTGCTCGCCGAGATCCGCAGCGTTGTCTACCGCCGCTCGCTGCCGCTGGCCACCGGCAACCTGCCGGTCGTCCTGTCCGAGCTGGGCCCGCGCGCCGGCGTCGCCGGCGCGGCGGTGCTCGCAAGTGACCTCGCGTTCGGAGAAGCAGCATGAGCGAGATCGGACGGCCCGAGGCCCGGCCGCTCGTCGAGGCGCCCGCGGACGCCGTCGCGGGCGAGGTGGTCCTGCGCCTCACCGACGTGGTCAAGACGTTCCCGGGGGTACGCGCGCTCGACGGCGTGCAACTGGAGGTACGGGCCGGTGAGGTGCACTGCCTGCTGGGGCAGAACGGCGCCGGCAAGTCCACGCTCATCAAGGTGCTGGCCGGGGTGCACCGGCCGGACTCCGGCGAGGTGCTCTGGCGGGGCGAGCCGGCCTCGTTCGCCAACCCGCAGGCCGCCATGCGCGCCGGCATCGCCACCATCTACCAGGAACTCGACCTGGTCGACGACCTGTCGGTGGCGGAGAACGCGTTCCTCGGCCACGAGCCGCGCCGGTTCGGCTTCGTCCGGCGGGGGCTCATGGCCCGGCGTACCCGGCAGATCCTGGCCCGGCTCGGCCACCCGGAGATCCCGCCGGGACGGCTGGTGCGGCACCTGCCCGCCGCCGGCAAGCAGATCGTCAGCATGGCCCGGGCGCTGTCCCACGAGGCCCGGCTGATCATCATGGACGAGCCGAGCGCGGTGCTCGCCCACGACGAGGTGGCGAACCTGTTCCGGATCATCCGGGAACTCACCGCGCAGGGCATCGCGGTTATCTACATCTCGCACCGGCTGGAGGAGATCCGCGAGATCGGCGACCGGGTCACCGTACTCAAGGACGGCCGGACCACGGCGGCGAGCCTGCCGGCCCGCGAGACACCGACCCGCGACCTGGTCGCCCGGATGACCGGGCGGACCATCGAGTACGTCTTCCCGCAGCGCCCGGCCGACCACGGGGGCGGCGCGGAGCTGTTGCGGGTGGACGGGCTGACCCGGCCCGGCGAGTTCGCCGACGTCTCGCTCGGGGTCCGGGCGGGAGAGATCGTCGGCATCGCCGGGCTGGTCGGCTCGGGCCGGTCGGAGCTGCTGGAGACCATCTTCGGCGCGCGCCGGGCACACGCCGGGACGGTCCGGGTGAACGGCCGCGCGCTGCGCCCCGGGAGCGTGGGCGCGGCGGTACGGGCCGGGATGGGCATGGCACCGGAGGAGCGCAAGAGCCAGGCGCTGCTGCTCGGCGAACCGATCTACCGCAACGTCACGCTCGCCACGTTCAGCAGGTACGCCCGTCTCGGCTTCACCGACACCGGACGGGAACGCGCCGAGGCCGACCGGATCGCCGCGTCGCTGGAGTTGCGGCCCCGGGACGTACGCCGGCCGGTGCGCACGCTGTCCGGCGGCAACCAGCAGAAGGTGGTGGTCGGGCGGTGGCTGCTCGGTGACACCCGGCTGCTGCTGCTCGACGAGCCGACCCGGGGCGTGGACGTGGGCGCCCGCGCCGAGCTGTACCAGGTGATCCGCGATCTGGCCGCCCGTGGCGTCGGGGTGCTGCTGGTCTCCAGCGAGGTGCCCGAGGTGCTGGGCCTGGCCGACCGGGTGCTGGTGATGCGGGAGGGCCGGGTGGTCCGTGAGGCCCCGGCCGGCGAACTGGACGAGAACACCGTGCTCGACCTCGTCATGGCGGGGTCCCTCATGGAAGGCGCACCGGCATGAGCGAGCGACAGCGAGCGAATCATCGACACAGCGCCGGAGAGCCTCATGGCGGCGCCGCGCGAAGCGGGGCGCCGGCATGAGCGAAGCCACCGACACCTCGCTGCCCGCGCAGTCGCCGCCGGTGGAGCGGACGGAGACCGCGAAGGTCGACGCGCCGGCGAAGCTCTCCTGGTGGCGCGGCGACGGCGGGGAGGGCGTCAAGCGCAACCTCGGCCTGCTCGCCACGCTCGTCGTGCTGGTGGTCATCGGCATCCTGACCCGCCCCGACCTCTACGGCGACCCGAACTGGGTGTGGGGCAACACGCTCACCATCCTCAAGCTCGCCTCGGTGGTCGGCGTGGTCACCGTCGGCATGACGTTCGTGATCATCGGCGGGGGCATCGACCTGTCGGTCGGCGCGATCGTCGCGCTCGCCGGGGTCTGGTGCACCACAGTGGCGACGCAGAGCTACGGCGCGGGCGGCATGATCTTCACCGCGCTCACCGTCGGGCTCGCCGTCGGCGTGGTGAACGGGCTGCTCGTGTCGTACGGGCGGCTGGTGCCGTTCATCGCCACGCTGGCCATGCTCGTCGCCGCGCGAGGGCTGGCGGCGGAGATCTCCGACAAGCAGACCCAGGTGTCGGGCAACACATTCATCAACGGCATCGCCAGCACGAACGTGCTCGGCATCCCGCTGCTGGTCTACGTCCTGGTGGCGGTGGTGGCGGCCGGCTGGGTGCTGTTGAACCGCACCACGTTCGGCCGCCGTACGGTGGCGGTCGGCGGCAACCCGGAGGCGGCCCGGCTGGCCGGCATCAACGTCCGCCGGCACACCGTGATGCTCTACGCGCTGTCCGGTCTGTGCTGCGGCATCGCCGCGGTCATGCTGACCGCGCAGGCCACCTCCGCGCAGGCGGCGATGGCCAACCTCTACGAGCTGGACGCGATCGCCGCCGCGATCATCGGCGGCACGCTGCTCAGCGGCGGGCGGGGAACGATCATCGGCTCCCTGCTCGGGGTGATCATCTTCTCCACGATCACCAACCTGTTCGCCATCAACAACCTGTCCGCCGAGGCCCAGAACATGGTCAAGGGCGGCATCATCGTCGCCGCCGTCCTGGTCCAGCAGGTGCAGTTCGGCAGCCTCACCCAGTTCCTCGCCCGCAACCGGGCCACCACCACCTGACCCCACGCGCACACCCCGGCTGCCGTCGTACCGACGGTGGTCCGGCCCGCCACACCCGAAACCACCCCACCACCTCATCCCAGGAGGCGTCATGAGAACACCGCGCCATGACCTGTCCCGCCGCCGGCTGCTCTTCGGCGGGGCCGCCGTCTCCGCCGGGGTGCTGCTCGCCGGCTGCACCAGCAACGAGCAGAGCCCGACCGAGGCGCAGACCAAGGCGGCCGGTTCCGGCGCCAACACCGAGACGGGCAAGAAGGTGAGCATCGGCTTCTCCGCCCCCGCCGCCGACCACGGCTGGATCGCCGCGATCACCAACAACGCCAAGGCGCAGGCCGGGGCGTACCAGGACGTGGAGCTGAAGTCGGTCGAGGCCGGCGCGGACGCGGCGGCCCAGCGGGCGGCGCTGTCCACGCTGATCTCGCAGAAGCCCGACGTGATCGTGCTGCTGCCGCACGACGGCAAGGAGCTCAACGCGTTCGGCCTGGAGGCGATGAAGGCCGGCATCCCGGTGGTCAACCTGGACCGGGCCTTCCCGGACGCGCGCGCCTACCGGCTGCAGATCAAGGGCGACAACTACGGCATGGGGGTGGCCGCCGCCACCTACATCGCCGAGCAGCTCAAGGCCAAGGGCGTGAGCAACCCGGTGATCGGCGAGATCCCCGGCATCGAGTCGCTGGAGCTGACCCAGGAACGCTCGAAGGGGTTCGCCGACACGCTCGCCTCGTACGGGTTCAAGGTCGCCAACCGGCGGCCCGCGGAGTTCACAGTGGACAGCGGGCAGCAGGCCGCCACCGGCCTGTTCCAGGCGCTGCCGAAGATCGACGCGGTCTGGAACCACGACGACGACCAGGGCATCGGTGTGCTCGCGGCGGTCAACCAGGCCAACCGCAAGGAATTCATCATGGTCGGCGGCGCCGGCTCCAAGAAGGCCATGGAGGACATCGCCGCCGACAGCACCGTCCTCAAGGCCACAGTCACCTACAGCCCCTCGATGGCCTCCTCGGCCATCTCCCTGGCCCGCCTGATCGGCCAGGGCAAGGGCATGTCCGACCTGGTCGAACTCCAGGTACCGAAGGAGATCGTGCTCGCCTCCGAGACGATCACCAAGGAGAACGCGAGCGACTACCTGAAGCTCGGGTTCTGACACACGGGGGGAGACCCACCTTGTCCAGTCACGACAGCATCCTGCGGGTCGGCATGGTCGGCTACGCGTTCATGGGCGCCGCGCACTCCCAGGCGTGGCGCACCGTGAACCGGGTGTTCGACCTGCCGGCGCGGGTGCGGATGGCGCTCGTCTGCGGCCGCGACGAGCCGAAGGTGGCCGAAGCCGCCGACCGGCTCGGCTGGGACGGCTACACCACCGACTGGCGGCGGCTCGTCGAGTCCGACGAGATCGACGTGGTCGACATCTGCACACCGGGGGACAGTCACCGCGAGATCGCACTCGCCGCGCTCGCCGCAGGCAAGCACGTGCTGTGCGAGAAGCCGCTCGCGAACAGCGTCGCCGAGGCCCGCGAGATGACCGAGGCCGCGGCCCGGGCACGCGAGTCCGGCGTACGCGCGATGTGCGGCTTCAACTACCGGCGGGTGCCCGCTGTCGCCCTGATGCGGCAGCTGGTGGCCGACGGGCGGCTCGGCGAGATCCGGCACGTGCGGGCGACCTACCTCCAGGACTGGATCGTCGACCCGCAGTTCCCGCTGGTGTGGCGGTTGCAGAAGGACAGGGCGGGCTCCGGCGCGCTCGGTGACATCGGCGCGCACATCATCGACCTGACCCAGTACGTCACCGGTCAGCTGGTCAGCGGGGTCAGCGCGCTCACCGAGACGTTCGTGCGTCAGCGGCCCCTCGTCGCCGGGTCGAGCGGCCTGGCGGCGCAGGCCGACGGCAACGGCAGCGCCGTGGGGCCTGTGACAGTGGACGACGCGGCGGTGTTCGTGGCCCGGCTCGACGGGGGAGCGCTCGCCACGTACGAGGCGACCCGGTTCGCCACCGGCCGCAAGAACGCCCTGCGGGTCGAGATCAACGGCTCGCGCGGCAGCGTCGTGTTCGACCTGGAACGCCTCAACGAACTGGAGTTCCTGGACGCCACCCGGCCGGCCGCCGAGCAGGGCTTCAGCCGGATCCTGGTGACCGAGCCGGACCACCCGTACCTGGGTGCGTGGTGGCCGCCCGGCCACATCATCGGCTACGAGCACTCCTTCACCCACCAGGCGCGCGACTTCGTCGAGGCGGTCGCCACCGGCGCCGACCCGGCACCGTCGTTCGCCGACGCGCTTCAGGTCCAGCTCGTGCTCGACGCGGTGACCCGCTCGGCCGAGCGGGCCGCCTGGACGGAGGTGGAGCCCGCCCTGGCCGAAGCTTCCGCCTGACCCGAGGCGGGCCAGGCCCGCCCGACACTCACCGGCGCCGGCCGGCGAGGGCCCGTCGCGGTTGCGCCCCGCGGTGGGGACGAGGCCGGCTCCGGGGAGCGTGCCGCCGGTGTCCGCCGGCACGACCAGCACGGCCCTCCGGTGCGGCCGGACCGGGATTCCCCGGCCGCACCGGCGGACCGGCCTTACCTGGGGAGGTAGCGCGAATGCGTACGGGTGTCTGGCTGGTGGGTGCGCGGGGCTCGGTCGCCACCACCGCCGTGGTCGGGGGACTGGCCCTGCGGGCCGGGCTCACCGCGCCGACCGGCTGCGTGACCGAGCTGCCCGACGTGCGCGGGCCCGCCCTGCCGGGCTTCGCCGATCTCGTCTTCGGCGGCCACGACGTGGTCGCCACCCCGCTGACCAAACGCGCCGAGGCGCTCGCCGCCGCAGGGGTGCTGCCCGCCCGGCTGGCCGACGCCGTGGCACCCGACCTGGCCGCCGTCGAGGCGGCGCTGCGGCCCGCACCGGCCGAGGGCGACCAGGGCGAGCGGGTCGCCGCAGTGGTGCGCGACCTGACCGGGTTCCGGACCCGGCACGGGCTGGACCGGGTGGTGGTGGTGAACGTCGCCGCCACCGAACCGGCGCACGCACCGCATCCGGCCCACAGCGACCCGGCCGCGCTGCGCGACGCGCTGACCGGCCCGGCCGACGTGCTGCCGCCCAGCTCCGCGTACGCGTACGCGGCGTTCACCGCCGGCTGCCCGTACGTGGACTTCACCCCGTCCACAGGCGCCCGCCTGCCGGCCCTGGCCGCGCTCGCCGCCGAACGGAAGCTGCCGTACGCCGGGCACGACGGCAAGACCGGCGAGACGCTGCTCAAGTCGGTGCTCGCACCGATGTTCGCGATGCGGCACCTGGCCGTGCGCTCCTGGTCCGGCACGAACCTGCTCGGCGGCGGCGACGGTGCCACGCTCGCCGACCCGGCCGCCAACGCCGCGAAGGTGGGCAGCAAGCAGCGGGTGCTCGCCGAGACGCTCGGCTACCGTCCGCAGGGCCACACCCGGATCGAGTACGTCGAGGAACTCGGTGACTTCAAGACCGCCTGGGACCTGGTCACGTTCGCCGGCTTCCTGGGCACCGGCATGCGGATGGAGTTCACCTGGCACGGCTGCGACTCGGCGCTGGCCGCGCCGCTCGTGCTGGACCTGGCCCGGCTCACCGCCGCCGCCCACGCGGCCGGACGCGAGGGTCCGCTGACCGAGCTGGCGTTCTTCTTCAAGGACCCGCTCGGCGCGACCGGCCACGCGCTCGGTGACCAGTGGACGGTGCTGCGGGACTTCGCCGCCGGCCTGCACGCCCGGGTGACGCCGTGACCCGCCTGGCCGACCTGGCCGAGCTGGTGCGCGCGCCGGCCGCGCTCTCCGTCCCGGGGGATGTGCTCTCCGGCGCGGCGGCCGCCGGTGCGCTCGGCCCGCGCACACCGGCCCTGGCCGGCGCGTCGGTGCTGCTCTACTGGGCCGGGATGGCCGCCAACGACTGGGCGGACCGGCGGCTGGACGCGGTCGAGCGGCCGGATCGCCCGATCCCGTCCGGCCGGGTGCGCCCGTCGGTCGCGCTCGGCGTCGCGTCCGGCCTGAGCGCCGCCGGGCTCGCCGTCGCCACCGCCGCCGGAGGCCGCCGCGCGGCAGCGGTCGCGCTCCCACTCGCCGCGACGATCTGGGGGTACGACCTGCGCGCGAAGAACACCGCCGTCGGGCCTGCGGTGATGGCCGCCTGCCGAGGGCTGGACGTGCTGCTCGGCGCGTCCGGCGGCCGGGTGGTCCGGGCGCTGCCCGCCGCGTTCACAGTCGCCGCGCACACCTGGACCGTGACCGCGCTGTCCCGCCGCGAGGTGACCGGCGCGGACCGGCGTCTGCCCGGCCTCACACTGGCCGGCACCGCGCTGATCGCGCTCACCACCCCGGCCCGGCCCACCCCGTCCGCCACCGGCTCCGGCCGCAGCGGTGCCGGCCGCGCCGCCCGGCTCGGGGAGCTGGTGCCGGCGGTCCTCGCGGCCGGGTACGCCGCCCGTTACGGCCGGGCGCAGGCCCGGGTGCTCGCCGACCCGTCGCCGTCCCGGGTGCGGGCGGCGGTCGGTGCCGGGATCACCGGGCTGCCCGCGTTGCAGGGCGCGCTGACCGCCCGCGCCGGGGCCCGGCTGCTCGGCCTCGCCGTGGCCGGCGCCGCCCCGCTCGGCCGCCGCCTGGCCCGACTGATCTCACCGACATGACCGCCGCGCCGGCCACCCGGGCCGCCGCCAGCCTGCTGTCCGGGCCCGGTGCGCTGCGCTTCGGGTACGGCACCAACGGCTTCGCCAACCACCGGCTCGGCGACGCGCTGGCGGTGCTCGCCGACCTCGGGTACGTGGGCGTCGCGCTCACCCTCGACCACGACCACCTGGACCCGTTCGCCCTCGGCCTGGCCCGCCGGGTCGCCGCCGTACGCCGCCGGCTGGACGCGCTCGGGCTGGCGGTGGTGGTCGAGACCGGCGCCCGCTACCTGCTCGACCCGTGGCACAAGCACGCGCCGACGCTGCTGCACGACGATCCGGCCCGGCGGGTGGAGTTCCTGCGCCGGGCCGTCCGGATCGGCGCCGACCTGGGCGCGGAGGCGGTCTCCTTCTGGGCCGGCGTACGCCCGCCCGGCGTACCACCCGATGTCGCGGCCGACCGCCTGGTCGCGGGCTGCGCGACCGTCTGCGACGAGGCGGCGGAGGTGGGCGTGCCGCTGGGCTTCGAACCCGAGCCGGGCATGCTCGTGGAGGACGTCGCCGGGTGGTGGTGGCTGCGCGAGGCGCTCGGCGCGCCACCAGGCTTCGGCATCACGCTCGACATCGGACACTGCCGCTGCCTGGAGCCGCTGCCGGTGCCGCAGTGCGTGTCCGAGGTCGCCGCGCACCTGGTCAACGTGCAGATCGACGACATGCGCCGGGGCGTGCACGAGCACCTGGAGTTCGGCACCGGCGAGATCGACTTCCCGCCGGTGCTGCGCGCCCTGGCCGACGCCGGCTACCGCGGCCTGGTGGCAGTGGAACTGCCCCGGCACTCGCACGCCGCCCCAGCCGTCGCCGCCCGCTCACTGGACTTCCTGCGCACCGCCGCCTCGCGCGGCGAGGGGCGGTGACCCACCACCTTCCACCCGGCAGAGGGGAGACGGCATGACACCCGACCGACTGTGCGCCGCGCTTCGGGGCGTACCCGATCCGCAGTGGCTGGACGCGGCGCTGCGCCGCGTCGCGACCGAACCCACGGCGATCGGGCGGTTCTTCGCCACCGCCGCCCGGCGGTGCGGTCGTCTGCCGCTGCCCGACCCGCCGGGCTGGACGGCGGACGAGGCGGCCCGGGCGCTGCTGCTGACCGCGCTGCCGCACGGCCACGCCGCCGCCGCGGAGACGCTGTACCGGCAGGGCGACGCCGCCGAGAAACGCGCGGTGCTGCGCGCGCTGCCGCTGCTGCCGATCGGCGCGGAGTGCGTGCCGCTTCTGCACGACGCGATCCGCACCAACGACACCCGGCTGGTCGCCGCCGCGCTCGGCCCGTACGCCCGGCACCTGGAGCAGGCGACCTGGCGGCAGGCGGTGCTCAAGTGCGTGTTCACCGGCGTACCGCTCGCCGTGGTCGACGGCCTGCCGGAGCGGGCCGACGGCGAGCTGGCCCGGATGCTCGCCGCGTTCGCCGCCGAGCGGCACGCCGCCGGTCGCGACATGCCCGCCGACGCGGCCGACCTGCTGCGCCGGCTGACCATCCCCACCACGGAGGCGTGACATGCGCATCTTCGACCCGCACATCCACATGACGTCCCGCACCACAGACGACTACGAGCGGATGGCCGCCGCGGGTGTCCGCGCGGTGGTCGAGCCGGCGTTCTGGCTGGGCCAGCCGCGTACGAGCGTGGACAGCTTCGTGGACTACTTCGACTCGCTGATCGGGTGGGAGCCGTTCCGGGCCGGCCAGTTCGGCATCCGGCACCACGCCACAGTGGCGCTGAACCCGAAGGAGGCGAACGACCCGCGCTGCCGGCCGGTGCTCGACCTGCTGCCCCGCTACCTGGACAAGGACGGCGTGGTGGCGGTCGGCGAGATCGGCTACGACGCGATGACGCCGGCCGAGGACGCCGCACTGGCCGGGCAGCTCGCCCTGGCCGTCGCGCACGACCTGCCCGCACTGGTGCACACGCCGCACCGGGACAAGGCGCGCGGCGTCGAGCGGACGCTCGCGGTGGTCACCGAGTCGGGCATCCCGCCCGGGCGGGTGCTGGTCGACCACCTCAACGAGGTGACAGTGGAGCTGGTCCGGGACACCGGCTGCTGGCTGGGCTTCTCGATCTATCCGGAGACCAAGATGTCGCCGCCGCGCATGGTGGAGCTGCTGAAGCGGTACGGCACCGAGCGGATGCTGGTGAACTCGGCGGCCGACTGGGGCCGCTCGGATCCGCTGCTGACCCGGGCCACCGGGGAGGCGATGCTGCTGGCCGGGTTCGACGCCGACGACGTGGACCGGGTGCTGTGGCGCAACCCGGTCGAGTTCTACGGCCAGTCCGGCCGGCTCGACCTGACCGACCTGGAGGCCGCAGACCCCACCTTCGCCGGCAACTCGATCGCGCGCGGGGGGCAGTGATGCGGCTGCGTCACGCCGACGGCACGGTCGTCCACCTCGGCTACTGCACGAACGTCCACCCGGCCGAGGATTTGCCGGGCATCGTCGCCCAGCTCGACACGTACGCGGTGGCGGTGCGCCGGGCACTCGACGCCGACCGGCTCGGGCTCGGGCTCTGGCTGGCCGCGCCGGTGGCCGCCGCGCTCGCCGCCGACCCGCCGGCCCGCCGGCGGCTGCGGCACGAGCTGACCGTACGCGGGCTGGAGGTGGTCACGCTCAACGGCTTCCCGTACGCCGCGTTCCAGGCCCCGGTGGTGAAGGGCGCGGTGTACCACCCGGACTGGACCAGGCCGCAGCGGTCGGCGTACACGCTGGACCTGGCCCGGGTGCTCGCCGACCTGCTGCCCGACGACGCCGTCCGGGGCTCGATCTCGACGCTGCCGATCGCCTGGCGCACCCCGTGGGACGCCGCGCGTGCCGCCACCGCCCGGCGCCGGCTGGACGCGCTGGCCGACGGGCTGGCCGCCGTGCAGCGGGAGACCGGCCGGGTGATCCGGGTCGGCTTCGAACCGGAACCGGGCTGCCTGGTGGAGTCGACGGGACAAGCACGCGAGGTATTCTCAGACATGGATACCGACCGGCTCGGGATCTGCCTGGATCTCGCGCACCTGGCGTGTGCCTGGGAGCAGCCGGCGGATGCCCTGGCCGGGCTGCGTGCCGCCGGGCTGCCGGTGGTCAAGGTCCAGGTGTCAGCGGCGATCGAGGCGCCCGACCCGGCCGGGGCGAGCGCGGCGCTGCACCGTTTCGTCGAACCGAGGTTCCTGCACCAGACCCGGGCCGCCGGTTGCGCCGGCGCCGCCGATCCGGCCGATCCGGCGTACGCGGCCGACGACCTCGACGCCGCACTGGACGCGCGGCTGCCGGGGGCGTGGCGGGTGCACTACCACGTGCCGTTGCACGCCCCGCCCGAGCCGCCGCTGCGCTCCACCGTGCCGGTGCTGCGCGAGGCGCTTGCCGCGTTTTACGCCGGTCCGGTCGCCGGCTGCGACCACCTCGACGTCGAGACGTACACCTGGGGGGTGCTGCCGGAGGCGCGGCGGCCGCGCGGTGACGCGGAGCTCGCCGCCGGCATCGCCGCCGAGCTGGCGTTCGCCCGCGACGAGCTGACCGCGCTCGGCCTGGCCGACGGCGGCGCGCAGGGTGCTCCGGGTCCGCGGGCGGCGGAAGGCGTGCCCTCGTGAGCCGGCGGCTGGTGGTGCTCGACGTGGTCGGGCTGACGCCGCGGCTGCTGGCGCACATGCCCCGGCTGCGCGCGGTGGCCGAAGCCGGGTTCGCCGCCGAGCTGGGCACCGTGCTGCCGGCGGTGACCTGCTCGGCGCAGTCCACGTTCCTCACCGGTGAGCTGCCCTCCGGGCACGGCGTGGTGGGCAACGGCTGGTACTTCCGCGACCTGGGCGAGGTGCTGCTCTGGCGGCAGCACAATGCCCTCGTCGGCGGCGAGAAGGTGTGGCAGGCGGCCCGCCGCGTCGAGCCGGGCTACCGGGTGGCGAACGTCTGCTGGTGGTACGCGATGGGCGCGGACGTGGACTGGACGGTCACGCCGCGCCCGGTCTACCACGCCGACGGCTGCAAGGAGCCGGACTGCTGGACCGACCCGCCCGAGCTGCGGGACACGCTCACCGACGCGCTCGGCACGTTCCCGCTGTTCAGCTACTGGGGTCCGGGGGCCGGGCTGCCGTCCTCGGCGTGGATCAGCCGGGCCGCGCAGCGCATCCTCACCGACCATGCCCCCGACCTGACCCTGGTCTACCTGCCGCACCTGGACTACGACCTGCAACGCTTCGGCCCGTCCGGTCCGGAGGCCGCCGTCGCGGCGGCCGAACTGGACACCGTGCTCGGTCCGCTGCTGGACGCCGCGCGCGAGCAGGGAGCCACAGTGCTGGCGTTGTCCGAGTACGGCATCACCGACGTGTCCCGCCCGGTGGACGTGAACCGGATGCTGCGCGCCGAAGGGCTGTTGCGGGTCTACACCCAGGCCGGGATGGAATACCTCGACCCGTGGACGTCACGGGCGTTCGCGGTGGCCGACCACCAGGTGGCGCACGTCTACGTCAGGGATCCGGCGGACGTGCCGGTGGTGGCGAAGCTCTGCGCCGCGCTTCCGGGCGTGGCCGAGGCGCTCGACGCCGCCGGGCAGGCCGGGTACGGGCTGGATCACCCCCGATCGGGTGAGCTGGTGCTGGTGGCCGAGCCGGACGCCTGGTTCACGTACTACTACTGGCTCGACGACGCGCGGGCGCCCGACTTCGCCCGGCTGGTGGAGATCCACCGCAAGCCCGGCTACGACCCGGCGGAGCTGTTCTTCGACCCGGCCGCGCCGGGTGCGGCGAAGCGCCGCGCGGCGGTGGCGCTGGCCCGCAAGAAGCTCGGGCTGCGCTACCTGATGTCCGTGGTGGGGCTGGACGCGGGCGCGCGGGCGGTACGTGGTTCACACGGGCGCCTGCCCGCCGACCCGGCGGACGGCCCGGTGCTGATCTGCTCCGACCGGGCCGCGATCCGGCCCCGGGTGGAGGCCACCGATGTGAAGGCGTTGCTGCTCGAACTCGCCGGACTGGCCAGGGAGGCACCATGACCGTAACCGTCGCACCGACCGATCCGGCCCTGCTGCGGGGCCGCTTCGACGCCGCGCTAGCCGCGTTCCTGGACGCGAGAGAGCCGGATCGGCCGGACGACGGTACGGGGGCCGTCCACACCGCTGTGCGCTGGTTCGTCCTGGCCGGCGGCAAGCGGATGCGGCCGTTGTTCTGTTACTGGGGCTGGCGGGGGTTCGGTGGCCCGGACGGCCCGTCGATCGTGACCGCCGCCGCCTCGCTGGAGCTGTTCCACGCGTTCGCGCTGATCCACGACGACATCGTGGACCGCAGCGACCGCCGCCGGGGCGCGCCGACGCTGCACCGGTTCTTCGCCGACCTGCACACCCGCTCCGGCCGGCCGGGCGACCCGGCGGCGTACGGGCGGCAGGCGGCGCTGCTCTGCGGGGATCTCTGCGCCACCTGGTCGGCGCAGATGTTCCACGGATGCGGGCTGCCGCCCGAGCGGCTGCGCCGGGGGCACGTGCTGCTGGCCCGGATGCGCTCGGAGGTGATCGCGGGGGAGTACCTGGACGTGGTCGGGGCGGCCGGGGACGGCTCGGTGGCGAGCGCGCTCACCGTGGTACGGCTGAAGACGGCCCGCTACACGGTGACCCGTCCGGTGCAGATCGGCGCCGCGCTCGCCGGTGCCCCACCGGAGGAGGTGGCGGCACTGGCCGGCTTCGGCGATCCGCTCGGTGACGCGTTCCAGCTGCGCGACGATCTGCTCGGCGTGTTCGGTGATCCGGCGGTGACCGGCAAGTCCAACCTGGACGACCTGCGGGAGGGCAAGCCGACGGTGCTGCTGGCGCTGGCCCGGGCGTCCGCCTCCCCGGCCGGCGCGGCCCGGCTGGAGGAGCTGGTCGGCGATCGGGAACTCGATCAGGCGGGCGCGGCCGAGGTGCGGGGCATCGTCGAGGAGTCCGGCGCCCGGGAGGCGGTGGAGCGGATGATCCGCACCCGGGCCGACGCGGCGCTCGTCGCGCTGGAGGCGCTACCACTGGCGGAACCGGCGCGACAGGTGCTGGCGGCGCTCGCGGAGCGGGCGGTCGACCGCCATGAGTGACACCTACTTTTGTCGCTGAGCGGCGAAAGTCAAAGCCGATCGATCAGAAGCTATGGACAGGCTGATCGAAAGGTCTTAATGTCGTGCACAGCACAACGCTGTTTCGCCGAGGTGATCGCCCCGCACCAGATCGCCCCGCACCGCCCGCCTCGGCGAGGTGACCTCCGGCCCTGACCGGAGGTCGCGGCCCGCCGACCTCCCGGCGGGCCGGCGCAGCATCCCCCTGCTCGGCATCCGGCGCGACGCGCGCCCGGTCCTGGCTGCGCGCGTCAGGAAGGGACAGCACAGCATGTCCAGCCACCACCACCCCCGTGCCCGACGACCGTTCGCCGCTGCCGCAGCGCTGCTGCTCGCGGCCACCGCCGGCACCGTCACAGTGGCCGCGGCGTCCGTTCCGGCGTCCGCCCACCCGATCTCCGCGAGCGACTTCCAGCAGGTCGAACTCGCCCGCGGTGTCGCCGAGACCGGCGAACCGATGTCGCTCGCGGTGCTGCCCGACCGGTCGGTCCTGCACACCGCCCGCAACGGCACGCTGCGCCGCACCGACGCGGCCGGCGCCACCACTGTCATCGGCACGCTGCCGGTCTACACCCACGACGAGGAAGGGCTCCAGGGCGTCGGCGTCGACCCCGGCTTCGCCTCCAACCGGCACATCTACCTCTACTACGCGCCGCCGCTGTCCACCCCGGCCGGCGACGCGCCCGCCACCGGCACCGACTTCTCCGCCTGGCAGGGCGTCAACCGGCTGTCCCGATTCACGCTCAACGCCGACTTCACGCTCAACCAGGCCAGCAAGGTCGACGTGCTCGACGTACCGGCCGACCGGGGGCTGTGCTGCCACGTCGGCGGCGACATCGACTTCGACGCCGCAGGCAACCTCTACCTGTCCACCGGCGACGACACCAACCCGTTCGACTCGGCCGGCTACGCGCCGATCGACGAGCGCACCAACCGCAACCCCGGGTACGACGCGCAGCGCAGCGCCGGCAACACAAACGACCTGCGGGGCAAGATCCTGCGGATCAAGGTGAACGCCAACGGCACGTACTCGATCCCGGCCGGCAACCTCTTCGCGCCCGGCACCGCGCGGACCCGCCCGGAGATCTACGCGATGGGCTTCCGCAACCCGTTCCGGATCAGCGTCGACAAGGCCACCGGTGTCGTCTACGTGGGCGACTACGGGCCGGACGCCGGCACCACCACCGCCCGCGGCCCGTCCGGGCAGGTCGAGTTCAACCGGGTCACCGGGCCGGGCAACTACGGCTGGCCGTACTGCACCGGCACCAACACGGCTGCCGAGACGTACGCCGAGTGGGACTTCGCCACCGGCACCGCCGGCGCGAAGTTCAACTGCACCGGCGGCCCGGCGAACAACTCGTTCCGCAACACCGGCCTGGCCACGCTGCCGGCGGCGAAGCCGTCCTGGATCCGCTACGCCGGCGACGCCGGCAGCCCGCCCGAGTTCGGCGGCGGCTCCGAGTCGCCGATGGGCGGCCCGGTCTACCGGTACGACGCGGCGAACCCCTCCACCACCAAGTTCCCGCAGTCGTTCGACGGGCAGTTCTTCGCCACCGAGTTCGGCCGGGGCTGGATCAAGCCGATCCACGTCAACGCCGACGGCTCACCCGGCACCATCGACAGCTTCCCGTGGACCGGCAAGCAGGTGATGGACTCGGCGTTCGGCCCGGACGGCGCGTACTACGTGCTCGACTACGGCACCGGCTACTTCAACGGCGACGCCAACTCGGCGCTGTACCGCTTCGACTACCTGGGCGGCGCCAACCGCGCCCCGGTGGCCCGTGCCGCCGCCGACCGGACCTCCGGCGCCGCGCCGCTCGCGGTGGCGTTCTCCTCGGCCGGCTCGTCCGACCCGGAGGGTGGCGCGCTGACGTACGCCTGGACGTTCGGCGACGGTGGCACCTCCACCGCGGCGAACCCGTCGCACACCTTCACCGCCAACGGCAGGTACACCGCCACGCTCACCGTCCGCGACCCGCAGGGCGCCACCGGCACCGCGAGCGTGACTGTCACAGTGGGCAACACCGCGCCGACGGTGGTCATCGAGACGCCCGGCAACGGCAAGCTGTTCTCCTTCGGCGACACCGTGCCGTTCCGGATCACCGTCACCGACCCGGAGGACGCCACGATCGACTGCACGAAGGTCAAGATGACCTACGTGCTCGGCCACGACCAGCACGGCCACCAGATCACCTCGGCGACCGGCTGCACCGGCTCGATCGCCGTACCCGTCGACGGTGAGCACGACGACGCGGCGAACATCTTCGCCGTCTTCGACGCCGAGTACACCGACTCCGGCGGCCTCACCACGCACACCCAGCACACGCTCCAGCCCCGGCACCGGCAGGCCGAGCACTTCAGGACGTCGTCCGGGATCAACACGTTCGACAAGGCCACCGCCGAGGGCGGCAGGACCGTCGGCGACATCCACAACGGCGACTGGATCGCGTTCCAGCCGTATCTGCTGGCCGACGCCACCGGGTTCACCGCCCGGGTCTCCTCCGCCGGAGCCGGCGGCACGCTCCAGGTGCGGGCCGGCTCGGCCACCGGCACCGTGCTCGGCTCGGCCACCGTCCCGGTCACCGGCGCCTGGGACACGTTCACCACAGTCACCGGCACGATCGCCAACCCGCCGTCCGGCACCACCACGCTCTACCTGACGTTCGCCGGTGGCACCGGGGCGCTCTACGACCTGGACGCGTTCACGCTCACCACGTCGGCGGTCCGCACCGGCCCGGTCAAGGGCCTGGCCGGCAAGTGCCTGGACGTGCGCAACGCCGCCACCGCCGACGGCACCCAGATCCAGCTCTACACCTGCAACGGCACGACGGCGCAGTCGTGGACCGTGACGCCGAACGCCACGGTGAAGGCGCTCGGCAAGTGCCTGGACGTGTCCGGTGGCGGCAGCGCGGACGGCACGAAGATCCAGCTCTACGCGTGCAACGGCACCGGCGCGCAGAACTGGTCCGCGCAGGCCGACGGGACGCTGCGTAACCCGCAGTCGGGCAAGTGCCTGGACGTGTCCGGCAACAACTCGGCCGACGGCACGGCGGTGCACCTGTGGACCTGCACCGGCGCGGCGAACCAGCGCTGGACCCTGCCGTGAGGATGAAGGAGAACCAGATGAAACTCGTGCGCACCGCGCTGGCGGCGGTGACCGCCGTCCTCGCCACCATCGCCTGCACCGTCCCCGCGAGCCCGGCCGCCGCCGCCGACGCCCCCTACGACGTGCTCGTCTTCTCCAAGACCGCCGGCTTCCGCCACGACTCCATCGCGGTCGGCACGCAGGCGGTACGGGAGCTGGGCGCGGCGAACAACTTCACCGTCACCGCGACCGAGGACGCCGCCCAGTTCACCACCGCCAACCTGGCCCGCTTCGAGGCGGTGATCTTCCTCAACACCACTGGGGACGTTCTCAACGCCACCCAGCAGTCGGCGTTCGAGGCGTACATCGGCGCCGGCGGCGGGTACGTCGGCGTGCACTCCGCCGCCGACACCGAGTACGACTGGCCGTTCTACGGCAACCTGGTCGGCGCCTGGTTCGCGTCCCACCCGGCCATCCAGCCGGCCACCGTGACGGTGGAGGACCGGGCCCACGCCGCCACCGCGCACCTGCCGCAGCGGTGGAACCGCACCGACGAGTGGTACGACTACCGCACCAACGCCCGCTCCACCGCGCACGTGCTGGCCAGCCTCGACGAGTCCACGTACTCCGGGGGTTCGATGGGCGGCGACCACCCGCACGCCTGGTGCAAGACGTACAGCGGCGGCCGGTCCTTCTACACCGGCGGCGGCCACACCCAGGCGTCGTACGCCGACGCGGCGTTCCGGTCGCACCTGCTCGGCGGCATCCGCTACGCCGCCGGGCGTACGAAGGCGGACTGCCGGCCGGAGACCGGCTACACCGCGCTCTACAACGGCGGCACCACCGGCTGGTCGCAGGCCGGGCCGGGCAGCTTCACAAACGCCGACGCCACGCTCACCTCGGTCGGCGGCATGGGCCTCTACTGGTACAGCGCGAAGCAGTTCACCGACTACTCGTTGAAGCTGGACTGGCGGCTGGCCGGTGACGACAACTCGGGCGTGTTCGTCGGCTTCCCGCCGTCGAGCGACCCGAACTCGGCGGTGAACAACGGCTACGAGATCCAGATCGACCCCACCGACGCAGCCGACCGGACCACCGGCGCGATCTACGGTTTCAAGTCCGCCGACCTGGCGGCCCGGGACGCGGCGCTGAACCCGGCGGGGGAGTGGAACACCTACGAGATCCTGGTGGAGGGGGAGCGGCTCCAGGTCTTCCTCAACGGCGTCCGGATCAACGACTTCGCCAACACCGACCCGGCCCGGTCGCTCGCCGGGCACGTCGGTATCCAGAACCACGGCACCGGCGACGACGTGTCGTTCCGCAACATCCGGATCAAGGAGCTCGGCGGCACGCCGCCGCCGACCGGCAACACCACCGTCCAGGCCGAGGCGTTCGGTTCGGCGAGCGGCGTCAGCGCGTACCCCAAGGCCGGTGCCAACGGCGGCCAGACCCTGGGGTACGTGGATCCGGGCGACTGGGCCGCGTACCCGGGGCTGGACCTGACCGCTGTGACGTCGCTGCGCGCCCGGGTGGTCTCCGGTGGCCCGGGCGGCACGCTCCAGGTGCGGACCGGCTCGCCGACCGGCCCGGTGCTCGGCCAGGTGGCGGTGCCGAACACCGGTAGCTGGACCACGTTCGCCGACGTGAGCACCGCGCTCACCGGAGTGCCGTCCGGTACGCAGACGGTGCACCTGACGTTCACCGGCAGCGGCTCCGGGCTGTTCGACGTCGACGACTTCACACTGGTCCGCGGCACCGCGAGCGGTGGCACCGGCCCGATCCGGGGCCTGGCCGGCAAGTGCCTGGACGTGCGCAACGGGTCGTCGGCCGACGGCACCCAGATCCAGCTCTACACCTGCAACGGCTCGACGGCGCAGTCGTGGACGGTGACGCCGAACGGGCCGGTGAAGGCACTGGGCAAGTGCCTGGACGTGTCGGGTGGCGGCAACGCCAACGGTACGAAGATCCAGCTCTACACGTGCAACGGCACCGGCGCGCAGACCTGGTCGGCGCAGGCGGACGGCACGGTGCGTAACCCGCAGTCCGGCAAGTGCCTGGACGTGTCCGGCAACAACTCGGCCGACGGCACTGCGGTGCACCTGTGGACCTGCACGGGTGCGGCGAACCAGCGCTGGACCCTGCCCTGACGGAGGCCATAGAGTGGAGGCGGCGACCGCGAGGTGGCCGGTGACCCGGCGGGAGGCGCAACCCGTCCGGGAGCAGACGCTCCGGCGTCCACCGGTGCCCACGCGACCGCCGCCTCCGGTCGTCCTCGCCCCGGTCCGTGACGGAATCCCCCATCACCACAGGGGAGAAGGACAATGGCGCGACCCATCACGCTCTTCACCGGCCAGTGGGCCGATCTGCCGTTCGACGAGGTCTGCCGGCTCGCCGCCGAGTGGGGCTACGACGGGCTGGAGATCGCCTGCTGGGGCGACCACTTCGAGGTGGACAAGGCGCTCGCCGACGACTCGTACGTGGAGCGCAAGCGGGCCACCCTGGCCAAGCACAACCTCCAGGTGTTCGCCGTCTCCAACCACCTGGTCGGCCAGGCGGTCTGCGACCACCCGATCGACGAGCGGCACCAGGACATCCTGCCGGCCCGGATCTGGGGCGACGGCGAGCCGGAGGGGGTGCGGCAGCGGGCCGCCGAGGAGATCAAGGACACCGCGCGGGCGGCGGCGAAGCTCGGCGTCCGCACAGTCGTCGGCTTCACCGGTTCGTCGATCTGGCACACCGTGGCGATGTTCCCGCCGGTGCCGCCGGCCATGATCGAGCGCGGCTACCAGGACTTCGCCGACCGGTGGAACCCGATCCTGGACGTGTTCGACGAGGTGGGCGTGCGGTTCGCGCACGAGGTGCACCCCAGCGAGATCGCCTACGACTACTGGACCACCAAGCGCACGCTGGAGGCGATCGGGCACCGGGAGGCGTTCGGGCTCAACTGGGACCCGTCGCACTTCGTCTGGCAGGAGCTGGACCCGGTGAACTTCATCTTCGACTTCGCCGACCGGATCTACCACGTGGACTGCAAGGACGCGAAGGTCCGCACCGGCGACGGGCGGCGCGGCCGGCTCTCCTCCCACCTGCCCTGGGCCGACCTGCGGCGCGGCTGGGACTTCGTCTCCACCGGCCACGGCGACGTGCCGTGGGAGGACTGCTTCCGGGCGCTCAACGCGATCGGCTACGACGGCCCGATCTCGGTCGAGTGGGAGGACGCCGGCATGGACCGCCTGGTCGGCGCGCCGGAGGCGCTCCAGTTCGTCCGCCGCCTGGCCTTCGACGCCCCCACGGCAGCTTTCGACGCCGCCTTCAGCAGCCGCGACTGACCCTCCTTCCGCGCGCGCGATCTTGCACTTGCGGCCCACGTGATGCCGCTTATGCCCGTTTCGGGAGGGCCGCAAGTGCAAGATCGGCGGCGCGGAGGGTGGGGTGGAGGGCGGGGCGGGGGGTGGGGGGTGGGGCTAGCGGGCGGCGTAGGTCTGGGTGCTTACCAGGTGGGCCGCGCCGATCAGGCCGGCGGTGTCGCCGAGGTCGGACAGGACGATCGGCATGCTGCCGGTGGCCAGCGGCGTGGACCGCCGGTAGACCACGCCCCGGATCTCGGCGAGCAGGACCGGCCCGATCCCGGCCGGCGCACCGCCGATGATCACGATGGCCGGGTTGACGAAGCTGACCAGCCCGACCAGCACCCGCCCGAGCCGGCGGGCGGCGTCGCGCACCAGCGTCTGCGCCGCCGGGTCCCCCTCGGTTGCCGCCGCCACGTCGGCCACCGACAGCGTCCCGGCCGCGACCAGCCGGTCCGCCAGCGCCGTCGAGCGGCCGGCCCGCGCGGCGGTCACCGCCTCCCGCACCAGGGCGACATCCCCGCAGTACGCCTCGACGCACCCGTTGTTGCCGCAGCCGCAGAGCGGCCCGTCCTCGGTGAGCTGGAAGTGACCGATGTCGCCCGCCCCGCTGGCCGCGCCCCGGTACAGCGCGCCGGCGAGCACCAGCCCGCAGCCGATCGCCTCGCCAAGCTTGACGTAGAGGAAGTCGTCGAACGGCCGGCCGGTGCCCGCGTGCCGCTCGCCGAGGGCCATCGCGTTGGCGTCGTTGTCCACCTGCACCGGGCAGCCCAGCTCGGCGGCGAGCGTGTCGCGTACCGGGAAGCGGTGCCAGCCGGGCAGGGCCGGCGCGGACACCGGCGAGCCGTCGCGGACCTCGACCGGCGCGGGGAGCGCCACGCCGACGCCGGTGAGCGACGTCAGTCCCGCCTCGACGCGCAGCTTGCCGAGCAGTTCGACGATGCGCCCGACCACCACGTCCGGCCCGAGCCGGACGTCCACCGGCTCGTCGTGCCGGGCCAGCGGGTTCAGCTCGCCGTCGGTGAGCGCGACCCGCAGGACACCGTCGCCGACGAGCACCGCGCCGAACCGGACCTGCGCGCCGATGCGCAGCAGCGACGAGCGGCGTCCGCCCCGGGACGCGGCCGGCCCGGCGGTCTCCACCAGGCCGAGCGTGGTCAGCCGGTCGACCTCGGCGGCGAACCGTGCCCGGGGCAGGCCGAGGAGGTCGGCCAGTTCGACCCGGGAGCGTGGGCCGTCGTCGCGCAGCAGGCGCAGCAGTCGCGCCTGATCCGCCGTCTCCGGTCCGACCATCGGCATGTGGTCACCTCCCCACGGAGAATGTGCCACACCGCCGCCCGCGCACACGGGAGCGGGCCGGTCACGCGGAGGTGACCGGCCCGCTGTCCGCTTGCGTCAGAGCGTGTTGCCGGTGCTGGACGGCTTGGTGCTCGTGCCGGTGGTGGTCGAGCCGGACGCGCTGGTCGAGCCCGTCCCGTTGGCGCTGCGGCTGCCGACCGCGGCCGGCGTGCCGGCGAACGGCTTGTCGGCGTCGGTCATGCCCGGCTTGCCGCCGTTGGTGGCGAGCTTCTCACCGAGCTTGGTCTGCCCCAGCTTGTCCTTGCCCTCCGAGTAGAGCCGGTTCGCCTGGGCCTGCGCGACCCCGGCCGCCTCCTGGACGGTCGGGTGGTCGAGCACCTTGCGCCCGCGGACCACCAGCTCCTCGTACTTCTCCCGGCCGGCACGGGCGCCCAGGACGAATCCCGCAGCCAGCCCGCCAAGAAACATGATCTTTCCGCGCATGGCGGCTCCTTCCGTACCTGACGCTCTCGCCGGTTTCCCGCCAGCTCGGCGGAACGACCGTCTCGCGCCTGCGTTCTCTGTCGACGGCTAACTACCCATCCTGCTCTCCGCTCATGCCTCCCTGTGCCGAGATGACGATTTGTCCGGAATCCTGGCGCGTCAGCCGGTCCGGTCCTCCTCCGGTAACCCCCTGGCGCACCACCCCCCGATGTCCTGTACTCTTGTCCCCGTCGCACGGAGCGGAGAGATCCGAACCGAGCGGTGCACGGTCCCCTGTAGCTCAATTGGCAGAGCAGCCGGCTGTTAACCGGCAGGTTATTGGTTCGAGTCCAATCGGGGGAGCTTCGCTCCACTTCACGCCCGTCGGTAGATCCGGCGGGCGTTCGTCGTTCCTGCCTCCCCTCGCGCGTGCCCGGCTGCCCGGTTTCCGCCCGCGAGGCCTCGTTCGCCCGGCAGGATGGTCGGCGTCGACCTAGACTCCCGCTGCGTCGATTGATGCGTCGATTCGAGGACGGTGGAGATGGCCGCAGGACGCAGCCGCTGGACCGCGACGCTGATCGCGGTGGCGGTGGTGCTGGGCTGGCTGATCGTCGGCGGCATCGCCGGTCCGTACTCCGGCAAGCTCGGCGAGGTCTCCACGAACGACAACGCCTCCTTCCTGCCGGCCGACGCCGAGGCCACCCGGGCGCAGGACCTGGCCGGCGGATTCGTCGACCGGGAAACCACCCCGGCCCTCGTGGTCTACGAACGACCCGGCGGTCTCACCCCCGCCGACCAGCAGCGCATCCAGGCCGACGCGGCCCGCTTCGCCGAGGTGCCGGGCGTGGTCGGCCCGCTGCCGCCACCGGTCGTCAGCCAGGACGAGCAGGCCGCCCAGGTGATCGTGCCGATCGACAGCGCCGAGGGCGAACAGATCCGGTCCGTGGTGGAACGCCTGCGTGACATCGCCGGCCCGGACCGCGACGGGCTCACCGTCGACGTGGCCGGACCCGCCGGGCTGCTCGGCGACCTGATCGAGGTGTTCAGTGCGATCGACGGGCCGCTGCTGCTGGTCACGCTGACAGTGGTGCTGGTCATCCTGCTCGTCGTCTACCGCAGCCCGGTCCTCTGGATCTTCCCGCTGCTGGCTGCCGGGATGTCGTACTCGCTCGCCGCCGTCTTCGTCTACCTGCTCGCCGACCACGACATCGTCAAGCTCAACGGGCAGGCACAGGGCATCCTCACCGTGCTCGTCTTCGGCGCCGGCACCGACTACGCGCTGCTGCTCATCGCCCGCTACCGGGAGGAACTGCACCGGCACGAGCGCCCCTGGGACGCGATGCGGACCGCCTGGAAGGGCGCCGCCCCGGCCATCGTCGCCTCCGGCGCCACAGTCATCGTCAGCCTGCTCTGCCTGCTGCTGTCCAGCCTCAACTCCAACCGCGCGCTCGGCCCGGTCAGCGCCGTCGGCATCGCCGCCACGCTGCTGGTGATGCTCACCTTCCTGCCCGCGCTGCTGGTCCTCGGCGGCCGCTGGGCGTTCTGGCCCCGGCGACCCCGGTACGACCAGGCCGACCCGCGCGCCGAACACGGCATCTGGGCGCGGATCGCCGGCTTCGTGGCGCGCCGCGCGCGTACCGTGTGGGTGGTCACCGCCGTGGTGCTCGCCGCCCTCGCGATCGGGGTGACCCAGCTCGGCGCCACCACGCTCGGCCAGTCCCAGCTGTTCACCCAGCGCACCGACTCGGTGGCCGGGCAGGAGGTCATCGACAGGCACTTCCCGGCCGGCACCGGCAGCCCCGCCACCATCTTCACCACCCAGGACACCGCGCGGCAGGTCGCCCAGGTGGCGCAGGGCGTACCGGGAGTCGCCTCGGTGCTGCCGCTCGGCGAGCGGGGCGAGAACGCGCCGCCCGACCCGGACGCACCCCCGAAGGTGGTCGACGGGCGGGTGCAGCTCAACGTCACGCTCGCCGACCCGCCGGACAGCAACGGCGCCGAACGCACCATCCGCGACCTGCGCGAAGCGGTGCACCGGGTACCCGGAGCCGACGCCGTGGTCGGCGGCTTCACCGCGATCAACGTGGACACCGCCGACGCCTCGGTACGCGACCGCGACGTCATCATCCCGGTGGTGCTGCTCGTCATCGCGGTCATCCTGGCCCTGCTGCTGCGCGCCCTCGTCGCACCGGTGCTGCTGATCGCCACAGTGGTGCTGTCGTTCCTGGCCACGCTGGGCCTGTGCGCGCTGCTGTTCCGGTACGTCTTCGACTTCCCCGGCGTCGACCAGTCCTTCCCGCTGTTCGCGTTCGTCTTCCTGGTCGCGCTCGGCATCGACTACAACATCTTCCTGATGAGCCGGGTCCGCGAGGAGTCGGTCCGCCGCGGCACCCGCGCCGGTGTGCTCGCCGGACTGGCCGTCACCGGCGGCGTCATCACCTCCGCCGGCATCGTGCTCGCCGCCACGTTCTCCGCGCTCGCCGTGCTGCCGCTCGTGGTGCTCGTCGAGCTGGGCGTGGCGGTAGCCGTCGGCGTCCTGCTGGACACCATCGTGGTCCGCTCGCTGCTGGTGCCCGCGCTCGCGTACGACATCGGGCCGAAGGTCTGGTGGCCGGGCCGGTTGTCGCGGTCGCACCGCGAGGGCGACCGAGCCGGGGCGGGGGTGGACCGTGCCTGACACGGACGTGGTGGTCGTCGGCGGCGGCCTGGCCGGTCTCGCCGCCGCCCGGCGGCTGCACCGCGCCGGCGTGCCGTGGCGGCTGTTGGAGGCGGGCGACCGGCTCGGCGGGCGGGTCGCCACCGACCGGGTCGACGGGTTCCTGCTGGACCGGGGCTTTCAGGTGCTCAACGCCGCGTACCCGCGACTCACCGGCCTGGTCGACGTCGGCGCGCTCGGGATGGGCTGGTTCACGCCCGGCGTGCTGGTACGCCGTGGCGACCGGCTGGAACGCCTGGTCAACCCGCTGCGCGAACCGACCGGCGCGCCCGGCACGCTCACCGCCGGCATCGGATCACTGACCGACCGGTTGCGGTTCGCCGCGCTCGCCGCCGGCTACGCCACGGTGCCGGTCGGGCGGCTGCTCGGCACACCCGAGACCACCGCCGAGACGGCGCTGCGCAGGGCCGGGCTCTCCGACGCGATCATCGAGGAACTGCTCCGGCCGTTCCTGTCCGGCGTGCTGCTCGACCGCGAGCTGGCCACCTCCAGCCACGTCCTCGCGGTCGTCATGCGCTCCTTCGCCCGGGGCCGGATCGGCCTGCCGGCGGACGGCATGGCGGCGCTGCCCCGGGCGCTCGCCGCGCCGCTGCCCGCCGAGCTGATCGAGCTGAACACCCCGGTCACCGAGGTCGCACCCGGCCGGGTCCGCACCCCGTCCGGCGAGATCACCTGCCGCGCCGTCGTGGTCGCCGCCGACCCGCCCGCGGCGGCCACGCTGCTGCCAGGGCTGCCGAGGGTACGCATGCACGCCTACACCACCTACTACCACCGCACCGGCACGGCACCGCTGGACGAGCCGATCCTGCTGCTCGACGGCGACCGGCGGGAAATGATCGCCAACACGGTGGTGGTGAGCCGGGCCGCGCCCACCTATGCCCCCGACGGCCAGCATCTGGTCGCCACCTCGGTGGTCGGCCCGCAGGCCCCGCCCGAACCGGTGATCCGGCGCGAACTGGACCGCCTCTACGGCCGCTCCACCGCCGACTGGACCCACCTCACCACAGTCGCCGTGCCGGAGGCGCTCCCGGCCGCACCGCTACCACAGGGCCGGCTGCGCAAGCCGGTCGCGCTCGGCGACGGCCTGTACGTGGCAGGCGACCACCGCGACAGCCCGTCCATCCAGGGGGCGCTCGCCAGCGGGTGGCGTACGGTCGGCGCGGTCCTCGCGGACTTGCGGCGCGGGTGAGCCGTCGGCGGGTTGCGCGTTGTTATCCTCGCGTTGCCCATCGTGCTGTCGCGGCCGTGTTTCCGCCCGGTAGGTGGTGGTCCGCGCAGCGATCGGCGGGTTACGATCCGGCGCGGTCACGGGGCGGTAGCTCAGCCGGTTAGAGCAGGGGACTCATAATCCCTCGGTCGCGGGTTCGAACCCCGCCCGCCCCACCACCTGTTTTCCCTGGTCAGTGCTGCTGCCGACGTACGTGCCGAACACCGCCCGCCCGTTCACCTCGCAAGTTCGCCAACTCATCTGCCACACCACAGTGATCACGGCGGATCGGTGCATTCGGTCGTTGCTTACGATCGCCATGATTCGCGACAGGGCGGGAGTGTGGGATGAGCCTCGACATCGCGGTGTGGATACCGGACGACGACGCCTACGCCGGCCGGAACGTCGTCGCGGATCCGCCGGGCACCAGCACTGGAGTGGGAGCTGAGAGCTTCCGCCATGAGCTGTGGGGTTCCGCAGCCGCTCGGCGTCTCGGCGCGATGTTCCTGCCGCAACTCGCTGACATCACGGTCGAGAACCGTGGGAATCTCCAGGTCCCGCCCGGCCGGCTCGACGCCTTCGAGCAGGAGTGCGTACTCCTGGCGGAGAACGTCGAGCACCTATCCGCCGCGACTGGATACGACGCGGATCGCATCCTCCATTACCTGACCAACATGCAGCACGCTGTGGAGCGCGCCAAGGCGGTACGCGGCGGCATCATCATCTGGTAGCGGCATCAGAGACGGCCGGCTGGGCGGCCGCGCCCCTGATTTCGCAGATGAAGGGACAGGTAGCCCTCGCGACGCTTCTCACCGGCTGCACGAGCGACGCGTCACACGAAGGTCTCTGCCGAGGGACCAACTTCGCAAGAAGTTTCCCCTGAGTGCCGGCGACAGACCTGTCAGGACGCAACCTGGGCAAGCCTGAGCACGTGTTCGAAGCCGCGTTTCTGCGTCGGTGACTCCACCATCGGCAGGATCAGCGCCGGTATGCCGGCGGCAACCGATCCGCCGTCGCCGGTGGGATGATCACCGACCATCAGGGTCTGGCCCGGTACGGCATGGAGGGCTTCGAGGGCGACGCCCCAGATCCGAGGGTCCGGTTTGACGAAGCCGACCTCGTACGACAGGACGAACGCATCGACATGGCCGTCGAGTCCGTGCCGCGCGAAGCATTTGCGGATGTCCCAGCCGACGTTGCTGACGACGCCGATGCGAACACCGCTGTCACGCAGTGCGGACAGGGTGGCGACGGTGTCGGCGTACGGCTCGATCGCTTCGGCGTGTGTTTCGTGCATGACCGATGCCAGCGCCCGGTCCACCCCAGGAATCTGCTCCAACACGGTGAGGATCGCCCGATCCCAGACTCGCGGATCCAGATCCCGGGCGATGTGGGCCGGATCCGTGGCCGTCTTCCGCAACAGTTCCGCGAAGTCGCCGGCAATGCGGTGTTCCTCGCCGACAGCCAATGTCCGGCCGATCGATGCCGCCGCGTTGCCCACCCAGCGTTCCGAGTCCCTGGCGAACAGAGTCCAGGCGAAGTCGAACAGTACCGTCGTCACGGGCTTGGCGGCCATCGCATCACCCTAGATAAATACGATGAGTTCTGTGGGCTCAGCCGAGCTACCAGTACCTGCCGCAGTCCGGCTCGAGCTTGTCGACCGCGCTCTCCAGGTCGCCCGTGTCGCTCGCCACCTTCACGATCGCTTCCGCATGTTCGAGCTTGGGCTTGATCGAGCGGACTTCGACGCCCTTCAGGCCTGCGGCCACGGCGAGCGACCTGAATTTGCTCCGCAGCGTACGGTCGGTCTGCTCGCCGGCCACCCGGTTCGCCACCGCCTCGAGGTTGACCAATCGGGTGGACGCCTCTGCCCGGGCGTTGACGAGCTCGGCCTCCACTGTCGAGCTGGAGGCGACCCCGACCAGGATGATCAGGCCGGCGATGGCCTTCTCCAACGGACCCTTGACGGCGGTGCAGGCCGCCTTGTTGTTGCCGGCGGTGGCCACTTGCGTGGCCTTCTTGGTAGTGGTCGGAGCTGCGGGGGCCGTCGAGGATCGCGGGGTGCCCGAGGACCGGGGGGGCGGCGAGGTCTCGGGTGCACGGGTCGGTGTGGCCGTCGCCATCGTGGGCGTGGGGATGGGCGACTCCGCAGCGCTGGGTGACTCCGTGGAAGCGCTCGCCGCCACGGCGGTGGGCGTGCCCGGCATCTCGTCGGCGCGGCCACACGCCGAGGCGGTGAGCAGCATCGCAGCGACCGCCGCACAGAGCCCGAACCGTCGTACCGTCACGTCGTGTCCCATCTCGCGATCTTGCGGGAGCGTGACGATACATGGCGGACGCAGTGGCGACCATCAACCGGCTGGGCCGGCCGCCCGGGGCAATCACTTCTTCGCTGTAGCAGTAGGCCGTCCGTCCCGGTCATTCGGCTGGGGTGCGAGTGGAACTCGGCCAGCCGGGCCGCTGAACCGCCCCTCTGCATGTCCATCTGAGGTCGAGAGCGTTGCTCTGAAGCTCCAGGACCACTGAGGGATCGTGCGCCCTCGTCGCTTCGACCTTGTCGGCCTTCTTCAGGAGCACCGAACCCTTGAAGTCGAAACCATCGACGCCGGACCGCTTTGCCGCTTCGGCGATCGGGCGCATCGTCGCCGGTTCGCCGTGGGTGCCGTTCTTCACCACCTCGTTGATCTGCTCGCACACCCAGGCGGCCAGGGCGACGCCCTCCAGGGCGGGATGCGAGGCGGGGGCCGTGGTGCCACCCGACGAGGGCTCCGGCGCGGGGCTGTCGCCCTGGCAGCCTGACGCGGCGAGGACCACGGCGACGGCGAGAAACGCGGGGTGTATGCGAAGCACCGGCAGATGATAGATGGTCTTCGCTGACGGCCGTCGCCTGTCTTCCCGATCGCAACTCGCGTCGGCATGCTAGCCGGATGGAGAACCTGCACGCGTCGGCGTCGCGCGTTGCCGTCGCCGACCACTGAGGTGACCAGGTCGTAGAAGCCCGGCTTGGCATCCGGGGACCGATCACGATCGTGCTGACGGGACGCTCGCCGGAACCGGCCGCCGGCCGGACCGGTGTCGCCGTAAAGGTGACCAGCCCGGGCACCGCCGAAGCGGCCTTCAGGTCGTCCACCGTGCCGTACGGGCCCGCGAGCTGCGCGGTCAACTCGACCTGCGACGAGGTGGAGCCCGGCTCGACCGTCCACTGCACGGTCAGGGTCTGGCCCGGGTGGTAGGGCTTGTCGACGTCCAGGTCCGTACAGCAGGTGTATGCCGGCGGCGGCACCATCTCGGCGGTTCGGCGCCGCAGGCAGCCAGCAACGGCACGGCGAGGCAGCTGAGGAGGCGCAGGCGCGGCGAGTTCATGCGCAGGATCGTAGGCGGGGTCCGCCGCTGCGAGGGGGCGACGGACAGATGCACCGCGGCCTATGGTTGCCGCGTGAACAGACGCCTGTGGGTGGTGTCGGCACTGGCCGCGACCGCGCTGCTCGCCGTGCCGGTGACCGTCGTCGGCGTCCACGTGACCCACCCTCGGAACGAGGACGGATACCTGGCGCACCTGAAGCAGTACGGCGACCGGCAGAACGACAGGCCGCTGGCGGTGTTGCCGCCGACCGCGGATCTGGTCGCCGAGGGCGACGCGGCGTGCGACTGGTTGCGCGAACAGCCGTACGCGCTGTGGCGGCACGATCCGGAGTACCGCGAGCTTGTCGTCTACGAGCGCTACGTCCGGCAGGTCGAGAACCACCTGCCGGCCTGGGGCGACGAGCTGCCCGACCGGCGATCGGTGACGGGAGCCGCGTGGACCCACCTGTGCCCGGCGGAGTGGGAACTACGCCAGCCCCGCCGTAACCCCTTCGCCCCCAAACCGCCGGACTGAACGCGCGGCCCGTCGTACCCGGTGCCCTCGTCCGCATCGATCTTGGAGTTGTGGCACCTCGTAAAAGCCGCGTGCGGGACATCCGAGGCGCCACAACTCCAAGATCGCCGAAGAACCCGCGCGGCGGGCGGTCAGCGCCCGCGGTTCGTGGCCATCCAGGCGGTGGCGAAGTCGACCAGGGTGCGCTGGGACATCAGCCGGGCCGTCGCGGTGCCCACCCGGCCGATCGTCGCGCCGTCTGTCGCCTCGAAGTCGGCGCCCAGCCGGTCGAAATCGTCCTCGTCGGTGACGACGTCTGTCCACGTGGTCCACCGGCTCGTGCCGTCCGGCAGCCGTACCGCCGAGCCCGTCATCGCCCGCGGCGGTGACGCCTGCCGCCACTCCGCCAGGTGCAGCGAGGTGTTGGAGCTGTGGTCGCAGCCGAGCAGCAGCACCCTGCCGTCGAGCCGGTACACCGCACCGAGCGGGGAGTGCTCGCCCAGCGCGTCGTCGAGGCGGTGCCCCGCCACGATGTCGGCGGCGTGCGCGCCGAGCGCGGCGAAGGACACCTGCGGATGGTCGCTGCGGCGGGCGCCGGGCCAGGTGCGTACCGTCTCGGCGACGGCGCCCATCCACCGGCTCGGCGTGCGCGCGGGGTCGAAGCCGGGGGTGTGCTCGCGGATGACGGGCCACCACGCCTCCGGTACGGGCGGATGCCGCCACCCGGCCGGGTCCGTGTTGTCCGGGGTGTGTGTCGGCACGACGAGGGTGCCCTCCGGCCCGAGCGCCGCCAGCAGCGCCAGCACCACCGCCTCGGTGCCGCCGGCGACGAACCCGAGACTCCGGTACGACGAGTGCAGCAGCAGAACGTCACCCGGGACGATGCCGAGCGCGCGCAGGTCGTACGCGATCGAGGTGACGGTGTGCGGTGCGGCCTGGTCCACGCGGCGCAGTGTAGGCGGAACCGCCGCACCGCATTCTCGCCGATCCCGGGATAGCGGCGGTGCCCTCCGGCGTCTGTCACTGGTGAACGAGAAAACGAGGGTGGTGCGGTGGACGAGGACGAACGGGCGGTGCTGGCCGAGTTCGTGGCGAGCCGTGCGCCGGCGCTGATACGGGTCGCCTACCTGCTCACCGGTGACCGCAGCAGTGCCGAGGATCTGTTCCAGTCGGCGCTGTCGAAGGTCATCCCGAAGTGGCGGAGCATCCGGCACGCCGACCCGGAGGGCTACCTCCGTGCCGTCATGTACCGGGAGCAGGTGAGCTGGTGGCGGCGGTTGCGTCGTCGCCGGGAGTCACCGGTCGGGCTGCACGAGCCGGTGGTGGCCGACCCGGCCGGCGGTACGGATCTGCGGCTGGCGTTGCGGACGGCGCTGTGGCAGTTGCCGCCGGCGCAGCGCACCGTCGTGGTCCTGCGCTACTACGAGGACCTGCCGGAGGCCCGGGTCGCCGAACTGCTCGGCTGCTCGGTCGGGACGGTGCGCAGCCGGACCCACCGGGCGGTCAGCCGACTGCGTCAGATCCTGCCGGACAGCGAGCTTCTGGAGATGCGGCGATGAGTGATCCGTTCGAAGGTCTGCTCCGCGCCACCCTCACCGACATCGCCGAGGAGGCACCGACTGTGCAGGACTCATTGACCAGGGCGGAACGGCGGGTGCGTAACCGTCGACGCAACACGGTGGCGGCAGGTGCGGCGGGCGTCCTGGCGGTGCTGGTGATCGGGGCGCCGTTCGCCTACGCCAGCCGGGACGACGACCCGGTGATTTCGCCGCAGCCGGGCACGAGCGCCCCGCAGCCGGACCGCACCGAGCCGGTTCCGCCCCCGCCGGGCCTGGCGTCGCCCGTCCCTGTCGGCCCGGACGGCCGGCGGATGCCGGACGGCGCGGACCCGACTCGCCCGGGCGCACCGTCGCCCGTCCCGGATTCGCCGGGCGCGCCGTCGCCCGTCCCGGTCGACCCGGACCCGAGCATGCCGGCCAGTCCGGTCCCGGCTTCGCCGGGCGTGCGGTCGGACAACCCCGTCGGCCCGTCGCCGAGCCCCGTCAGGCGCTGATCGACGCGCACGATCCGATCGGATCGGTGCCGAGAGCTGGGTCCGCGCCGATGGTGGCGGGCCCAGCTCTGCTGCCGATCTGAACCGGATTGACACGCGGGGCGGTCCGCGGGGGAGAGTCGGGCATGAGCTTTCCGCTGTCGACGCCATCCGCCGTACCCGCCGGCACGCTCACCACCGGCCCGCAACCCACGCTGTTCGCTACCGACGGCCTGGTCCTGCGCCCCTGGGAGGACGGGGACGCGCCCGCCGTCCTGGCCGCCTACCAGGATCCGGAGATCCGCCGCTGGCACACCCGCCGGCCCACGTCGCCGGAGCAGGTCCTCCGGTGGTTCGCCCACTTCCGTCGTGCCTGGCAGGAGGAGACGGGCGCGAGCTGGGCGGTGACCCGAGGCGACGAGGTGGTGGGCCGTATGACGTTGGGCGGCTTCAACCTCGACGACGGCGAGGCCGCGTGCGCGTACTGGGTGGTTCCGGCCGCCCGTGGCGCGGGCGTGGCCTCCGGTGCGCTGCGGGCGCTGAGCGCGTGGGCGCTCGGCGACGGCCGGCTGCACCGGCTGTGGCTGGACCACTCGACCGGCAACGTCGCGTCGTGCCGGGTGGCGATCAAGGCCGGGTTCCGGCTGGAGGGCACCAAGCGCAGCGCTGCAGTGCACCACGACGGACGGCACGACATGCATCTGCACGCCCGCGTCCGCGAGGACGACTGACCGGCTCACGACTGCGCGGCGGCGACCTCCCGGATGCGCCGCAGCGCCTCCGCCCGGTCCATCCCGGTCGCCTGGAGGATGTCGCTCGCGGCGGTCCGGACCTGCCCCACGATCACCGTGCCGGACAGCCCGGTCCCGGCCAGCTCCGCGCGCGTCGCCGCCGCCACCGCACGCAGCGCGTGGCGGCGGGCGTCCTCCGGGCCCTGGCCGGCGAGAACCTCCTCCTGTACGGCGTGCACTGCCGCACTGAGCGCCTCCACGGCGTCCGGCAGGCTCTCCGGTATCGGCTCCCCGTCCTCGATCAGCACGACGGCCCGCCGGGCCAGCACGCGGGTGTTCCAGACCGCCTGGTCCACGTCCGGCGCGCTGAGCTGGTAGTGCCGGACGGAACGCCGCCTCGGCCACCGCGCCGGGGCGAGGTCGACGGTCTCCTTCGCGCCGCCGAAGACGTCCCAGAACCGGCCCAGGTCCGCGCCGATCGCCTGCGACCGGCTCAGCGCCCGGTCGGCCAGGTCGTGGTCGCGTCGCCGTAGCGCGGCGGCGGTCGCGGCGAGCTGGCCGGCGAGTTGCCGCAGCGTCGGCGCGGCCACCCGCCGCACGACCCGCAGCGGGTTGATCGGCACCAGCAGCAGTGTCACCACCAGTCCCACGCCGCCGCCGATCAGCGCGTCGACGAAGCGGGGGAACTCCAGCGTGTGCCGGGAGGAGGAGAGCGCGCCGAGCAGCACCGCCGTACCGCTGGCGTTGCCCACGATCCCGCCCCGCGTACTCAGTGCCAGCGCGACCAGGACGGACGCCGCGACGATCACGCCGGTCTGCCACACGCCGGCGCCGACGGCGCCGATCAGCAGGTCCGACACGATGATGCCGAGCGTCACCCCGGCGAGCAGCTCAACCGTGTTGGAAAGGCGTCGCCCGAACGACGAGGTGATCACCGCGACCGCGGCGGCCGGGGCGAAGATCGGGCTCGGCATGCCGGTGAGCCAGCGCGCGGCGGCCCAGGCCAGCGCCGCCGCCAGTCCGGCCTGCACGGCGAGTACGGACTTGATCCGCAACTGTTGCATCCGGTCCCGCCCGGCGGCCCGGCCGCGCTCGTTCACGCGCTCCCACGCCTCGTCGAACCGTTCCGCGTCCAGGCCGGCGCGCCGCGACGACCCCCGCCGGCCGCCGCGCCCCTCCCGCTGCCCGGTCACCGCCGGCGGCTACCCGCAAAAGCCGCCGCCAATCCCGGCGTCCGTCGTGGTCAGGCGCCCGGCTCGAGGTACGCGGCCAGGTGCGCCAGCGAGGACGCGATGCCCTCCTCGTGCACCGCCTGGTCGATGCCGGGCGGTACGCCGGTGGCGGCGACTGTCACATCGGTGCCGTCGCCTGCGGCCGCGAGGTGCCAGGTCATGGTCATGGTGCCCGCGTACGCCGGGTCGTCGGCCTGGAACACGGCCGTCTGCACGACCCGGCGCGCCGGTACGAGTTCGGCGAACCCGACGTCGACCACGTCGGTGGCGTCCGACGTCTTGCCCGGGCTGCCGGCCGGGTCGAGGTAGGTGAGCACCATCCGGAACCCGCCGCCCGGCCGCGGATCCCAGCGCTCGATCCGCCCGCGCATCCCGTCCGGCGGCAACCACGCTTCCAGGGCCGCCCGGTCCACGAGCGCTCCGTACACCGCCCCCGGATCGGCGGCGATCGTCCTGCTGCCCCGATCGACCCTGCTCACCCCCCAACCCTAGGCCCCGCCCCACCCCGCCGCGGGTGTGCTCGGCGATCTTGGAGTTGTGGCAGCTCGCGTAAGCCGCGAAGCGGGCATCTGAGGCGCCACAACTCCAAGATCGGCGGGGAGCGGGAGCGGGGCGCGCCCGGTACGCTGCCACGAATGCCGGTACGACCGCACCTCCACGACTCGCTGCTGCTCGGGGATGACGACACGCCGCTGGCCCGGATGCGGCTGCGGGACGACGACGGCACGGCGGTCGCGGCCGACGTCCGGGCGCTGCCCGAGGCGCCGCTGACCCGGCTCGTCGCGCAGGTGCGGCGCGACCTGGCCGGGCACCGGCTGGAGACGCCGGATGAGGCGCTCGCGTCGGCCCTGGTGGCCGACGGGTTGACGCTGGACCGGGCCGCCACGGACATGCGGCACGACCTGGCCGACGTACCCGAACCGGTGGCGCTGCCGGAGGGCTGGTCGCTCGGCGCCCCCGGCTGGGACGACGACCTCGCCGCTGGGCTGGACGCGGCGTACGGCCCGGACCACCCGGACGGCCGCTGGCAGCCGAGCGACACCGAAGAGGTACGGGCGATCTTCGACACCGGTGAGCCGGTGCCGCCCCTGGTGCCCGCCTCGGCACGGCTGGTCGACCCGGACGGCCGCAGCGCCGGGCACGTCCTGTGCGCCGGGCCGGTGCCGTGGACCGACGACGACTGCGTCTGGATCCTCAACCTGGGCGTCGCGCCCCGCGCGCAGCGGCGCGGGTTCGGCCGGGCGTTGCTGGTGCACGCGTTGCGCGGCGCGCGCGAGGCAGGACTGCCGTCGGTCGGCCTGTCGGTGGTCGACGGCAACCCGGCCCGCCGGATGTACGACGCGGCCGGCTTCCGCGTCCTCACCCGGGTGCTCACGGTCCGGATCCCCGAGGCGTAGGCCGCTGGCGTCAACGCGGCGTAGTTCGCGGTCGCCGCGCCGGTCCACTGCGGTTCCTTCCATGCACTAGCGTCGGCTGGGTGGGGAAGCATGCTGCGAGCTACGAGCCGTTGACTGTGGCGCGGCTGGGCGAGTTGCTCGTCGAGGTGGACGACAGCCGTCGCTGGCGGTTGGTTGCGGAGTTTCTGGAGGAGTTCCGCTGGGAGCCGCGCGAGACCCGCATACGGTTGCTGCAGGGGGAGCCGGCACCCACCGGAGACGAGCATTGGGACGTGTTTCTCGCGGCGCTGGTCGAGCACCTGAGCGCGAAGGACGGGCACGGCCCGCCGCCGTGGGTCGAGACGCGGTCGCTGCGGCGGTTCTGGTTCCCGTTCAACACCAAAGCTGCTCGAGTGGATGCGGTCGTTCACGCCCCGGCGGCGTTCCGTCGCCGGGGCGTCTACGTCTCCGCACATGAGCTGGATGTGGCATGAGGCCGGAAGATCCCCTTCTGGATCGCGCCGCGATCGAGAACGCTTCCGCAGGTTGGGCGACCGGCTCGCGAAGCGGGGGGTGATCGCGGACCTCTACATCTTCGGCGGCGCGGCGATGGCCTTGGCCTACGACGCGCGGCGGTCGACGCGGGACATCGACGCCGTTTTCCAGCCGCACGGGGTGGTTCTCGACGAGGCCCGAGCGGTGGCGGACGAACTCGGCCTGCCGCACTGGTGGCTCAACGAGCAGGCGAGCGCCTATGTGGCTCCTGGCGGTGGCGCCCGGCGGCGGGATGCCGAAGACATCCGCTTCCTCATCGATCACCTCGGGCTGACGAGTGCCGAGCAGGCGCTGGATCTGTGCGCCGAGATCTTTCCCGAGGAGGAGGTGCCGGGCCGGGCAAGGCTTGTGCTCGACGACGTGTTCGGCGCCGATTGAGGCCAGGAGTAGCCGCGCGGTGAACCTTCAGACGCCGGTGAGCAGAGGGCGGTGCTCGGACCAGAGCCAGCGCAGGTAGTCGCGCAGCCGTTCCGGGGTGGCGATCCACCCCTGGGCGGGATAGCGGAGCAGCCGGCTGACCTCGCCGGCCACCAGGTCGTACCCGGCCGCGCCGGTCTCCGGCACCGGGGCGTCCGGTGCGACGGCCACTGGCAGCGGAACCATCGGGATCCGCAGGCCGGCGTCGTCGCAGGCCCGCAGCACGGTGAGATAGACCCGGACCAGGTGGTACGGCGAGACGACGAGCGCGACGCTGCCGACGCCCAGCGCCCGTACCTGCTCCACGACCCAGGTGGCCTGCCGGCCGGTGCCGGTGACCGGCTCGGGCTGGAGCACGACCCCGTCGGTCCGGCGCAGACCGAGCCCGCGCAACCGGTCCAGTGTGAGCGGGCGGTACGTCCGCTCGGCCGAATCGGTGTTCGCCACCAGCAGGTGCCGCAGCGCCGGACTGGTCTCCCAGGCGCGGATCGCGTCGGTGAGACGCCAGTCCTCGCCCTGGCCGGTGGCCACCACCAGCGCGTCCACCCGCTCGGCGGCGCGGTGGGGGAGCGTGAGGACCATCGTGACCACCTCCAGCACCGCCAGGAGCCGGTCGGCCGGGACGTCAGCGAACGCCTCCGCCTCCACGAGCCGTGGCAGCGGGCGGGACACACTCGTCACGCCCGCGATCTTGCCACCATCGGTTCGACGGCGGGTGAGAGAGTGGCATGGTGCGGGTGGGGATCCTCGGGCCGCTTGAGGTCCGCGACGGCGAGCGGCCGGTCGACGTCGCCGGGGCGCGGCTGCGGGCGCTGCTGATCCGCCTCGCCCTGGACCCGGGCCGGCCGGTGAGCGTGCCCGCGCTGGCCGAGGCGCTCTGGGGTGACGAGCCGCCCACCGACACCGCCAACGCGGTGCAGACGCTCGTGTCCCGGCTGCGCCGGGCGGTGCCCGGGCTCGCGGTACGCAGCAGCCCGGCGGGCTACCGGCTCGACCTCGACCCGGACGACGTGGACGCCGGGCGGTTCGAGCGGCTGACCCGGCAGGGGCGGGCGGCGCTTCGTGACGGGGACGCGACGGGGGCACGGACGACGTTGCGCGACGCGCTCGCGCTGTGGCGGGGTCCGGCGCTGGCCGAGGTCGCCGACGCGCCGTACGCGGCGGCAGCGGTGGCGCGGCTGGCGGAACTGCGGCTCACCGCGCAGGAGGACCGGATCGACGCGGAGCTGCGCACCGGGCGGCCGGAGCTGCTCGTCGCCGAACTGGAGGAGCTGACCGCCGCGCATCCGCTGCGGGAGCGGCTGGCCGAACTGCACCTGCGGACGCTCGCCGCCGCCGGGCGGCCCGCCGAGGCGCTCGCGGCGTACGAGCGGATCCGGCAGCGGCTCGCCGACGAGCTGGGCGTGGACCCGTCGCCCCAGTTGCGGGCCGCGCACCTGGAGCTGCTGCGTGGCGAGGCGGCACCGCCGCAGCCGACGGCCGTGACGCGGGGCAACCTGCGGGCCGCGCTCACCACGTTCGTCGGGCGCGACGAGGACCTGCGCCGGCTCACCGGGCTGCTCGCCGGCAACCGCCTGGTCACCCTGCTCGGGCCGGGCGGAGCCGGCAAGACGCGGCTGGCGAGCGTGGCGGCGGGCCGGCTCGCCGACGGCGTACCCGGCGGGGCCTGGCTGGTCGAGCTGGCGCCGATCACCGACCCGGCGGACGTGCCACGGGCCGTGCTCGACACGCTCGGCCGCCGGGACCGGACGCTGGAGCCGGTACGCCCGCCGGCCCGCGACCCGCTCGGCCGCCTGGTGGAGACGATCGCCACCGACGAGACGCTGATCGTGCTGGACAACTGCGAACACGTCGTCGAGGCCGCCGCCCGGCTCGCCGAGGACCTGCTCGGCCACTGTTCGGGGCTGCGCGTGCTGGCCACCTCCCGGGAGCCGCTCGGCATCGTCGGCGAGGTGCTGGAACCCGTACCCCCGTTGCGGCTGCCACCGGCGGACGCGACGCCGGGCGACGCGCTCGCGTACCCGTCGGTGCAGTTGCTGCGTGACCGGGCCGCCGCCGTGCGGCCCGGGTTCGCGGTGACCGGCGAGAACGTGGCGGCCGTGGTGGAGATCTGCCGGCGGCTCGACGGCCTGCCGCTGGCCATCGAACTCGCGGCGGCGCGGCTGCGGACGCTGTCGCCGCGGCAGGTCGCGGCCGGTCTGGACGATCGGTTCCGGCTGCTGACCGGCGGCAGCCGCACCGCGCTGCCCCGGCACCGCACGCTGCGGGCGGTGGTGGACTGGAGCTGGGGGCTGCTCACCGACGACGAGCGGCGGCTCGCCGAACGGCTCGCGGTCTTCCCGGCGTCGGTCACCGCCGACTCGGCGGCCGGCGTCGCCGGCCCGGCCGCCGCCGCGCTGCTCGACGCGCTCGTCGACAAGTCGCTGCTCCAGGTGGTCGGCGACGGGCGGTTCCGGATGCTGGAGACCATCCGGGAGTACGGGCTGGAACGGCTCGCCGCCGCCGGGGCAGTGGCCGGGGCGCACGCCGCGCACGCGGCGTACTTCCGGGAACTGGTCCGGACCGCGGAGCCGCACCTGCGCACGGCCGGTCAGCTGCCGTGGCTGCGGCTGCTGGAGGCGGAACGGGAGAACATCGTCGGCGCGCTGCACTACGCGTGCGACGCCGGTGACGCCGACACCGCGCTGCGCATCGGCGCCGGGCTGGCGTTGCCGCTGGTGATCTGGGGCGACGACGGCGGCATCGGCGGTGACGTGCTGGCCCGCGCGCTGGCACTGCCCGGCCCGGCACCGGCGGAGGAGCGGGCGGTGGTGCTCGCCATCCGCATCGGTTCCGAGCTGGCACGCGGCGAGCAGGTGCCGCCGCCGGAGCAGCTCGCCGAGCTGACCACGGCCCTGCGGGCGGCGGAGGGGACCAAGCATCCGATCGTGGGGCTGCTCGCACCGATGCTGTCGATCTTCGACGACGACACGGCGGCCGGGATCGCGGCGATCGACCGGGCGCGCGGGCACCCCGACCCGTGGACCGACGGCACGTTGCTGGGGATGCGCGGCAAGTTCAAGGAGAACGACGGCGACGCCGAGGGCATGCTGCGCGACCTGACCGACGCCGCCGCCGAACTGCGCGCCGTGGGCGAGCGGATGAGCCTGTCGCACGTGCTCAGCGAGTACGCGGACGCGCTCACCAAACGCGGCGACTTCGAGGCGGCGACCGCGGCGCTGGAGGAGTCGGTTCGGCTGGCCCGGGAGCTCAACCCGGCCTCCGAGCCGGGCTTCCAGCTGATCTGGCTCGCGGCCATCCGCGCCCGCTCCGGCGACGTGGCCGGCGCCAAGGCCGAACTGCGCCGGTTCGTGACCGACCGGGACGGCCGGGACGGCGCGTTCGGGCTGATGATGCTCGGCAGCATCGCCCGCTCCGACGGCTCGCTGGACGAGGCGCAGGAGTGCCTCGCCGAGGCGATGCGCCGCCAGGCCGAGACGCCGCTTGTCGCCCCGCAGTTCCGGGGCCTGCTGCTGGCCGAGATGGGCCACCTGGCGCTGGCCCGCGATGACCTGCCGGGCGCGCGCGGGTGCCTCGACGAGGCGACGACGCGGGCCCTCGCCGCCCGGGACATGCCGGTGGTCGCGATCGTCACTGTCGGCTGGGTGGCGCTGGCCGCTGCGGAGGGCCGGTACGAGCGGGCGGCGGAACTGCTCGGCGTCTCCGACTCGCTGCGCGGCCGGCCGGACCGGTCCAACCCGGACGCGCAGCGGCTCGCCGAGCGGCTGCGCGCGGAGCTGGGTGAGGACGGGTACGCCGCCGCGTACACCAGGGGTCACGGCCTGAGCCGGGCCGACGCCCTCGCGTTCGTGGGCGGCGACCCGGCTGGTTGATCCTCGTGCGGCCCGGGCCGGCCCGGCGCGGACCGGTCCCGGGCGGCGCGGCCGGTCAGGCGCGGCGGCGGTAGGCGCGCACGGCGAGCGGCGCGAAGACCGCGATGATCGCCACGGTCCAGAGCAGCGAGCGGCTCACCGGCCCGGCCACCGGGCCACCGATCATCAGGCCCCGGGCCGCCTCCATCACGTCGGCGACCGGGTTGACCCCGACCCACCACTGCAACCAGCCGGGCAGCGTGTCCGTCGGCACCATCATGTTGGTGCCGAAGGTCAGCGGGAACAACAGCAGGAACGCCGTGCCCTGCACCGCGCCCGGACTGCGCATCAGCACCCCGAGCAGCACACCGATCCAGCTGACCGCGAACGCGAACGCGATGGTCAGCAGGCAGGCGGCGAGCGCGGACAGCGGGTCGGTGCCGATCCGGAAGCCGAGCGCGTAGCCGAACCCCAGCAGCACCGCGATGGAGACCACGAACCGGACCAGGTCGCCGACCACCGAGCCGACGAGCGGCGCGGACCGGGCGATCGGCAGGCTGCGGAACCTGTCGAACACGCCCTTCTCCACGTCGGTGTTGAGGCTGACGCCGGTGGCGATGGACGCGAACAGCACGGTCTGCACCATGATCGCGGGAAGCAGGAACTGGAGGTACTCGTGCTGTGAGCCGGCGACCGCGCCGCCGAGCAGGTAGACGAAGATCAGCACGAAGACGACCGGCTGGAGCGTGACGTCGAGCAGTTGCTCCGGGGTCCTGATCGTCTTGACCAGGCTGCGGCCGGCCAGCGCGAGACTGTGCCGGACCATTGCGAACGGACGGACCGCGGCGTGGGCGGTGGCGGGCCGGGACGGCATCGCCGCCGTACGAGTGGTCGTGGTCATGCCGCCACCTCCGCCTGCTCCTCGGCGCCGTGGCCGGTCAGCGTGAAGAACACCTCGTCGAGGCTGGGCAGCCGCAACGCCAGCTCCACCACCCCGATGCCGGCGTCGTCGAGCCGGCGGACCACAGCGGTGAACGTGGCGTCGTCGTCCACCGGCACGGTGAGCACGCCCGGCCGGGGCAGCTCGGGATCGGTCCCGGTGGCGGCGCGCAGGATCTCGGCGACCGCGCCGATCCGGCCCGGCTCGGTCGGCCGGACCACGATCGTCTGACTGCCGGCGATCCGCTTCAACTCGCCCGGCGTACCGTGCGCGATCACCCGGCCGTGGTCGATCACCGAGATCTCGTCGGCGAGCGCGTCGGCCTCGTCCAGGTACTGCGTGGTCAGCAGCACCGTCGACCCGTCGTCGACCAGCGAGCGGACCACGCCCCACATCTCCTCCCGCTTGGCCGGGTCCAGGCCGGTCGTCGGCTCGTCCAGGTAGATCACCTCCGGCCGGCCGACCAGGCTCGCGGCCAGGTCCAGGCGGCGGCGCATGCCACCGGAGTACGTCTTGGCCGGGCGTCCGGCCGCGTCGGTCAAGCCGAACCAGGCGAGCAGTTCCGCCGCCCGCGCCCGGGCCTCGCGGCGGCTCAGGTCGAGCAGCCGGCCGATCAGCACCAGGTTCTGGGTGCCGGTCAGGTCCTCGTCGACCGAGGCGTACTGGCCGGTCAGCCCGATCAGCCGGCGTACCCGGGCGGCGTCGGTGACCACGTCGTGGCCGCCGACAGTGGCGCGCCCCCCGTCCGGGCGCAACAGCGTGGCGAGGATCCGTACCGCTGTGGTCTTGCCGGCGCCGTTGGGCCCCAGCACCCCCAGCACGGTCCCGCGTCGTGCGGCGAGGTCGATCCCGGCCAGCGCGGTGGTCGTACCGAACCGCTTGACCAGGCCCTCCGCCTCGAATGCGTAACTCATGACGCCGACGATGGCCGGGCCCGCTGGCACCGGGCGCACACGCCGCGCACACCGCCGTGTGCGCGGTGGCGGAATCGAGTACGCGTGCTCATTCGCCCGCCCCGCCGGCCCGGGCAGGATCGGAGGCGTGACGACGAGACGTACGCTGCTCGGCGGTCTGCTCCTGGCGCTGGCCACTGCCGGTGCCTGGGTGGCCTGGCTGAGCTGGGAGTCCGGCTGGACCGTGGACCCGCAGACCGGCGACATGAGCGGGCCGTACGCGGTCTGGCAGGTCGCCGCCGCGGTGCTGACCCTGGGCGCGCTGGCCGCCGTCGGCGGCTGGTGGCTGAACATCTGGCTGGTGGCGACAGTGATGACGGTGGCGTTCACCGTGCCGTGGGCGGTGCACGCCGCCTCGACCGACGACACCGGCCTGTGGGCGGTCGGTGCGGCACTGGTGGCGATCGGCACCACCATCGGGACGACGCTGGTCGGCGGGGCCGCCGGGTGGCTGCGCCGCCGGACCGCGTGACTGCCGTCGTCAGTCGCGGTTCAGGCGTTCGGCGTACGCGTCGCGCAGCTCCGCCCAGCCGAAGTCCTTCGCCTCCGCGCCCCGGATCGGGCCGACCGGGTCGCCGTCGAGCAGATGCGCGGCGACGTCGAGGCAGATGTGCCAGCCGGCGGCAGTCATCGGGGCGAGGTCCGGACCGCCGACCCGGTGCCGCAGCGTGAGAGTGGTGCCGTCGCCGTTCGCTGTCAGCTCCCAGCGGAGCCTGTCGTCGCCCCAGGTGTACTCCAGCAGGTGCGGCCGGTCCGCGCGCAGCACCCGGGCCGGTGCCGGGTGGCTCTGGTCGCCGTCGACGGTGCTGAGCACGGCGTTACCGGTGCGGCCCAGGTCGCGGTCGGCCAGGAACGGCGCCCACTCGGCGAGCCGGTCCGGGTCGGTGAGCGCGGCCCACACCTTCTCCGGCGGGTGTCGTAGGTCGCGGACGAAGACCAGTTCGTTCTCGGGTGTCAGCTCTACCCGGGCGATCGGGCCGGGACGGAACGTGTCGCGGTCCATCTGTCACTCCTGACTGTCGAGATGGCGTTCGAGGGCGTCGAGATGCGCGGTCCACATCGACCGGTACGGCCCGAGCCAGTCGTCCACTGCCCGTAGCGGCGTGGTGTCGACCCGGTAGATCCGCCGCTGCGCGGCCGTGCGGCAGGTGACCAGTCCGGCGTCGCGAAGAACCCGCAGGTGCTTGGAGACCGCCGGCTGACTCATGCCCAGCGCGTCCACCAGCTCGCCCACGCTGCTCTCCGCCCGGCGCAGCCGGTCGAGGATGCGGCGCCGGGAGGGCTCGGCCAGCACGGTGAAGGCGTCGACGGTCACTCCTTCAATATGCCTCATCGGTTATATGCCTGGCAAGGAATGACAGGTCGCGCTGCCCGCGCCCGGCCGGCTCCATATGCTCGGGGGATGGAACTGCGGATCTTCACCGAGCCCCAGCAGGGGGCCACATACGACCAGCTCCTCGCGGTGGCCCGCCGCGCGGAGGAGACCGGCTTCGCCGCGTTCTTCCGCTCCGACCACTACCTCAAGATGGGTTCGGTGAGCGGCGACCCCGGCCCGACCGACGCGTGGACCACGCTCGCCGGCCTGGCCCGCGACACCACCCGGATCCGGCTCGGCACGCTCATGACCGCCGCCACGTTCCGGCTGCCGGGCCCGCTGGCGATTACCGTGGCGCAGGTCGACCAGATGAGCGGCGGCCGGGTCGAGCTGGGCATCGGCACCGGCTGGTACGCCGAGGAGCACACTGCGTACGGCATCCCGTTCCCGGCGCTGGGGGAGCGGTTCGACCGGCTGGAGGAGCAGCTCGCCGTCATCACCGGGCTCTGGTCCACCCCGGCCGGCTCCACGTTCGACTTCCCCGGCACGTACTACCCGGTCAGCGACTCGCCCGCGCTGCCCAAGCCGGTGCAGCGCCCCCGCCCGCCGATCCTGCTCGGCGGCATGGGACCGAAGCGCACGCCCCGCCTGGCCGCCCGGTACGCCGACGAGTTCAACCTGCCGTTCGCCTCGGTCGAGGACACCGTCACGCAGTTCGGGCGGGTACGCGACGCCTGCGCCGCGATCGACCGCGACCCGTCCACGATGACCTGGTCCAACGCGCTCGTGCTCTGCTGCGGCCGCAACGAGGCCGAGGTGAGGCGCCGCGCCGAGGCGATCGGACGTGACCCGGACGAGCTGCGCGCGAACGGTGCCGCCGGCACGCCCGCCGAGGTGGTCGAGACGCTCGGTCGGTACGCCGAGGCGGGCAGTTCCCGCGCCTACCTCCAGGTGCTCGACTTGACCGACCTGGACCACCTGGAGCTGGTAGCCGCCGAGGTCATGCCCCACATCTGACCCGGCCCCCGCCCGCCCGCCGCTCGACCGTCCCCATCGATCTTGGAGTTGTGGCACCTGACAAGCCTCGCTTCGAGCGACAATCCGGGCGCCAAAACTCCAAGATCGACGGGCTGGGGCGGGCTGGGGCGGGCTGGGGCGGGGCGTGCGGGTGGGCGGCGGACGGGTCAGCTCGCTGTGGCGCGGCGGACGGTGTCGAGGCGGCCGTCGCGGTCGCTGTCCAGGTACGTCACGTCGGGCACACCGTCGCCGTCCAGGTCGACCTGCACCACGTCGGCCACGCCGTCGCCGTCCAGGTCCGTCACCACCTCGACGGAACCGTCCAGGTGCCGGGTCACGATCGACCGGCCGGACACCTGGCGCGGCGGCGGCCCCGGGTGGGGCACCGGGTCCGGCTCGGGCTCCGGCGTGGGCCCCGGCACCGGCGCGGTCGCGGCGGGCGGCACTCCCACACCGGCGGTTCCCACACTGGCCGATCCCACACCGACGGGCCCCACACCGGCTGGCGGCATCTCCGCAGCGTCGGGGTCCACGCCGGTCGGGTCGATCTCCTCCTCCGACGGGTACACGTCGCCGCGGAGGCTCGGGTCGCGGTAGCTGCTCATCCCGCCAGGATTCCCGCCGAGTGGCCGGGGCAACCCTGCCGGCGCATGATGGCGCATGATGCAGCGCATGACGGACACCAACTGGGCCGGAAACGTCAGCTGGTCGGCGCGTACCCGATCGCGGCCGACCTCGACCGACGACCTGCGCCGGCTGGTCGCGGAGGCCGACCTGGTCCGGGCCGTCGGCACCGGCCACTCGTTCAACCGGCTCGGCGACACCACCGGCGTCCAGATCGCGCTGGACGGCCTGCCACCGGCCGTCGCGCTCGACCCCGAGCGCGGCACCGTCACCGTCGCGGCCGGCGTCCGCTACGGCGACCTGGCCACCGCGCTCCAGGCTCAGGGGTACGCGCTGGCGAACCTCGCCTCGCTGCCGCACATCTCGGTGGCCGGCTCGGTCGCCACCGCCACCCACGGGTCCGGCGCGCGGAACCGCAACCTCGCCGCCGCCGTCGCCGGGCTGGAACTGGTCACCGCCGACGGCGACCTGATCACCGTCGACCGCGGTGACCCGCGGTTCGCCGGGATGGTGGTCAACCTGGGCGCGCTGGGCGTGGTCACCCGGCTCACGCTCGACGTGGTGCCCATGTACGCGGTGCGCCAGCACGTCCGCCTCGGCCTGCCTCGTGCGGCGCTGGACGAGGCGCTCGACGCCGCGTACAGCGTCAGCGTCTTCACCTCGTGGCGCTCGGAGCGTTTCGACCAGGTGTGGGTGAAGCAGTACGCGGACCAGGCGCCGCCGCCCGCCGACTGGCTGGACACGGTGGCCGCCGACTCGCCCCGGCACCCGGTGCCCGGAATGTCGCCGGAGCACTGCACGGCGCAGCTCGGCGAGCCGGGGCCGTGGCACGAGCGGCTGCCGCACTTCCGGCTCGGATTCACGCCGAGCAGCGGCGACGAGTTGCAGTCCGAGTGGCACGTGGCCCGGGCCGACGCGTCGGCGGCGCTCGCCGCGCTCGACCCGATTGCCGACCGGATCGCCGCCGTGCTCCAGATCTGCGAGCTGCGGACGATCGCCGCCGACGAGCTGTGGCTGAGCCCGAACTTCCGGCGCGACTCGCTGGCGCTGCACTTCACCTGGATCGGCGATCCGGTGGCGGTGGCGCCGGTGCTGGCGGAGGTGGAGGAGCGGCTCGCCCCGTTCGCGCCGCGCCCGCACTGGGGCAAGCTGTTCGACCGCGATCCCGCCAGCGCGTACCCCCGGCACGCCGACTTCGCCGCGCTGCTGCGCGAGTTCGACCCGAAGGGGAAGTTCCGCACCGCCGAGATGGACCGCTACTTCCTCCGGGACTGAGCCGGCTTTCCTCGGGACTGGATCAGCGTCCAGCCGGCACCTGCTGGCGCAGGCTGCCGCGCTGCACCGCCCGGCTGATGTCGCTGGGCGAGACGATGCCGACCAACTGTTCGTCGATCACCACCAGCGCCCGGCCGTCGGTGCACTCGTTGAGCCGGGGCAGCAGGTCGGTGAGCTGTTCCTCCGGGCGGGCGAGCACCAGTTCGTCGGCCCGGCAGGACACCTCGGCCAGGGTGGTCGACGCGCGGCGGTCCGCCGGGATGCCGCGTACCCGATCGAGCGTGACCAGGCCGACCGGCCTGCCGTCGACGGTGAGCGGCAGTGCCGAGTGCCGGTACGCGAAAAGGTAGTGGTCGACGAAGTCGGCCACTGTGAGGTCGCCGGACGCGGTCTGCGGCTGCGGCGTCATCACGTCGCCGACCCGGATGCCGCGCAGCGCGTCGCCCATCCGGGCGGCGCGTTCCTCCTGGCCGGCGGCGCCGAGCAGGAACCAGCCGATCAGCGCCAGCCAGAGCCCGCCGAACCCGGCGCCGGTGAAGAACCGCCACAGCCCCAGCCCGATCAGCACGACGCCGAGCACCCAGCCCGCGCGGGCCGCCACCACCGACGCCTTGGTCCGGTCGCCGGTGAACTTCCAGACCGCCGCGCGCAGCAGCCGCCCGCCGTCCAGCGGGGCGGCCGGCAGCACGTTGAAGATCGCCAGCAGCACGTTGATGCCGGCCAGCCAGGCCAGCGCGCCGAGCAGCAGCCCGTGCCCGCCCGCGGCGGCGACGGCCACCGCGATCGCCGCGAACACCACGCCGATGATCAGGCTGACCAGCGGCCCGACCCCGGCGATCCGCAGTTCGGCGCCCGGGTCCTTCGCCTCGCCCTTCAGCTCGGCGACGCCGCCGAACAACCACAGCGTGATGCCCTCGACCTCGATGCCGTTGCGCTTGGCGACCACCGCGTGCGCCACCTCGTGGGCGAGCAGGCCGAGGAAGAAGACCACGGCGGCGGCCAGGCCGGCCGCGATGTAGGCGACGGGGGAGTGACCGGGGTACGAGGAAGGGAACAGGCTCGCCGACAGCGCCCACGCGATCAGCACGAAGATGACCAGGACACTCCAGTTGACGCCGACCGGTACGCCAGCGATCCGACCCAGACGGAAACTCGCCCTCATGTTCCCGTCATACCCGGCGCACCCACCCGCACACCAGAACCTGCTGCACGGCGTGCCGGACCTGCGGTGAGTGCAGAGCCAGGAGGATCGGGGTGCCAGGAGGCAGCGCACATGATTGATCAACTTTGATGAGAGAACTAGCCTTGCGTAGATGAGGAGTGTTCGCGGCGTAGCCGTCTGGGCGTTGTTGGTCTTCTTGGGAGGGCTTGCGCTGCTGCTCTCCCCGCCCCTGATCGACTACGCCTTCGATCCGAGTACCGACTGGGAGCGCTTGGCGAATATCGGCCAAGCCTACGGCTCGGTATCCATGCTTCTCTCTGCGCTGGCTCTCGTGGGTGTGGTCGCCACCACCATCAGTCAAAACAGGCAGGCCCGCATCGCATTGGAATACGCGCAACGTGACCAGCATGCCTTGTTGCTGAAGATGGCCATAGATGATGCCGTGCTGATGGAGTGCTGGGGGTCGCTGACCCAGGACCCTGCCCCTGAAAGGCGGAGGCAGCGGGCCTACATCAACCTGATCCTCAACTTCTGGGCCGCGACCTGGCAGCTGGGCGGGATGCCTGAGAGTCAGTTGCGAGGACTGCTGGCAGCTGACATCTTCGCCACCGAGATCGGCTTGAGGTTCTGGGAACAGGCGCGACTTACGCGGGAGGTCGTGCACGCGGGGGCGCAGCCAGCAGCGTTCGACCGGATTGTGGAGGACGAGTACCTGCGCGCCCTTGCGAAGCTACGAAGCGCGGAGGCTTCGGGCACCGGATCGTAGGGCAGGGTGGGCAGGCGATGCCTGCCGCGTTCAGTTCCGGAACGTCTCGTGCTTGACGCTCGCAACGAAGGTCGACCAGGCTGCCGGGTCGAAGGCGAGGATAGGACCTCGCGGGTCCTTGCTGTCGCGTAGCCCGACCACGCCGGGCAGGTTGTCGGCGACCTCGACGCAGTCTCCGGAACCGTTGCTGCGGGTGCTCTTGCGCCAGGTCATCGTCGCCTGGTTGGCCTCGTCCACCCGCGCCGTCCTCTCATAGCTCGTCGATCGCCCCCAGGATGAGGTCGCGCGACTCCCGGGCGCCGGCCGCCGTGGCGACCAGATGCTCGAAGACGCGGCTGTACTCCCTGACCTGTTGGCCTTCGAGATAGAGGCTACCCGCGCGGGTCTCGACGTAGACGACCCCCGGATCGGCCGGCTCGGGGAAGGCCAGCACGCTGAAGGCGCTGCCCATCGACCCGTACTCGCCGGCGCCGAACGTCAGGATCTGGATGGTGCGGCCGGGCCGATCGGCCTCCTCGGCCAGTCGCCGCAACTGCGCCGCGAACAGCTCCGCGCCGCCGACCGGCCGCCGTAGCGCTGCCTCGTCCAGCACCACCCAGAGCTTCGGCGGAGTTTCGGTGTCCTGACGGCGCATGCGCAACTCCACCCGCCGGTCGACCTCGTCGCTCGGAGCGTCCGGATGCTCGGCGCGGATGACCGCGCGGGCGTAGTCGGCGGTCTGGAGCAGACCCGGAATCAGTTGTGGCTGGAACGCGCGGATCTCGGACGCCTCGGCCTCCAGCCCGACGTAGACCTCGAACCAGTCCGGCAGCACGTCGTCGTACGCCTGCCACCAGCCCCGCTTGCGGGCGTCGCGGGCGACCTGGACGAGCGCGTCCACCTCGTCGCCCTCCACGCCGTACAGCTCAAGGAGCCCACGGGCGACCGGCGGCATGACGGACACCTGGGCGTTCTCGATGCGGCTGATCGCCGACTTCGAGATGCCCACCTCCTTGGCGGCCTGGTCGGCGGTCATGCCGGTCTGTTCACGGAGGCGACGCAGCGCAGCGGCCAGGCGTCGACGTCGGACGGTCGGGCTTCCAGTCATGCCGGTCAGTGTGGCGGAACCGGACGAGCTTCGCAATGACACGCTCCCGAATCGGGAGTTGCGTAGAGGGTGCAGTTCGCTGCACGATGGGTGAGTGGCCGGATCGGCTGGGTTACCGGTTTGTCGACCTGAGTCACGTGCTGTGCCCTGCTGACGTACTGCTGGTCGAAGGCTGCGGTGGCAGGTGCCGGGGTGGGTCCGCCGGTGCGGGGCGGGCCGGCGGGCCCGCCCTTCCACGGTTCGATCTCGACGGTGAGAGAGGCAGGTCCTGTCATGCGCGTCTTCCTCCGGCGTGTCCGGCGTCGCCGACGGTCGGTCCTCGGATCGACCTGCTACCGCTCCTCCGCCTACCACCCGCTGCGCCCCTGGCAGGTTCGTGAGCGGAGCTTCCGGCCGACCCCGCTGGGACGGCGCGGGCTCGATCCGCAGGAGGTGCGGGAGTTCCTCGACCGCGTTGCCGGTGACCTGTCCGCCGTCTACGACGCACTGGCGCAGAGCCGCCGGGAGACGGACCGGATCAAGAACGCGCTGCGCCGCTGGCAGTCGGAGCAGGCCCAGGCGCGCAACGAACGGGGATACGACAGATGACCGAGCGATGGGTGATCCACCTGCCGGTCGTCGTCAACGACCTGCTCTCCGCTCAGCGGCTGGCCCGCGTGGTGGCGCACTGGACCCACGTCCTGCCGCAGACCGAGCCGGGCGGCACCACTGTCTCGGCGGAGGACGACCAGAACGTCCGTCACTGGGTGTTCTGCGACCGGTTGCTGCCCGGTGGGCAGCGGTGTCTGCTACGGCCCGGACACGACGACGAGTGCTCCCGGCGGTTCCGGCCGCGATGAGCATGCGCCGGAGCAGCGTCGGACGCCCGCAACCGGAAGCGGAATATGCACGAGCCGCGGTCGAGAACATCGGTTATGCAGTGACCGACGAGGACGTCGAGCGGGCCCGCCGGAGGCTGGCACAACAGCCGCCGATCACCGACGAGCAGCACGACCGGAACATGGAGTGGCTGCGCCAATTCGGGGGCGACAGGGCGGCTGGCGCGTGAACGGGCTCGTCCTGGACACCTCGGCGCTACTCCCGGCGGCCCCACCCGGCATCGAGGCCCGGAGTCGGTCAGTCGGCCTTTCCGGCCGGGACGACCCACGTCGTCGGCTGGCCGGTGATCGCGGTGATCAGGTCGAAGTCACCGTCGTAGTGCAGAACGGTCACGCCATGCCGTTCGGCTGTCGCGGCGATCAGCAGATCGGCCATCGAGAGCGCTCGGTGGTTGCCCTTGTGCAGCGCCTGCACCTGGACGTCGATCGCACGATCCCAGATGTCGTCGGGCATGGCGAGCCAGTCGAAACCGCGGAGCAGCCACCGAGCGCGCTTCGCGTCCTTGGCCGAGCGGGCGCTGTGCACGACCTCGATCTCGATGGCGCCGCAGACCGCCAGCAGGCCGCGATCGGACAACTCGTCCAGGACCGGTGCCACGGCGGGCTTCGGCCACCGGGCCAGCGCCGACTTGTCGAGGAGGTAGCGCTCCCGCGTCATGCCGCTTCGGGCTTCGACGCCTGCCCCGGGTCGGTGAGGTCCGGCAGGCCGCCGCTCTTGAGCCAGTCGGCGAACTCCCGCCGTTTCTCCCGGTTGACCACTTCCTGAAGCGCGGCGTTGACGGTGGCCTTCTTGGTGCCGGTACCGAGGATCTCGGCGGCCTCGGCCAGGAGTTCATCGTCGACGTCGAGAATGGTGCGGGACATGGCATGCCTCCTCGTCCAGCGGGCGAACGAGGTGATGATATCAAGTTTTCGGTTTCTTGATATACGCATGCGGAGGTGTCGGGCTGGGTCAGCGCCGTCGCGGGGCCTCGGCGACCACCGTCGGGGAGAACTCGTTCGCCGCCTCGACCGCCCACTCCAGCGCGAAGTCCGCCTCCTCCTCCCAGCCCGGTTCGCCGCCGACGAAGTGCGACCGGCCGGGGAACTCCCGGTAGCCGGTGAGCGCCGTCGAACTCCGGTAGAGGTTGGCGATCGAGCTGGCCAAGGTTGCGGGCACCACGTGGTCCTCGCCGCCCGCGGTGATCAGCAGCGGGGCGCGGTCGCTGCGCTTCTTGTCGATCTCGGTGGCCGAGTTCGGGTCCAGGTTGGCGAACGCGGCCTCGAACAGCACGTGCCCGGCGCCCGGTACGGCGTACCGCTCCCAGGCCGCGTCGGACTGCTCCTGGCTGATGGTGTTGCCGAAGGCGTACCGGAAGTCCTCCGGGGTGAACGGCACGGCGCGGTGCCGGTTCGCCGGGTTGTGCAGGATCGAGTACCCGGAGCGCAGCGTGCTGGGCGGCAGCTTCAGCACACCCCGTACCGGCGCGGGGTGCACGGCGACCACCGCGGCGCCGAGGCGGCGGTCCGCCAGCAACTGGGCGATCAGGCCGCCGAACGAGTGGCCCATGATGATCGGCGGGCGCGGCAGGTCCCTGATGATCGCCGCGTAGTGGTCGGCGATGTCGGCGATGCGCTGCGCGGCGATCGGCGCGGGGTCGGCCCGCAGCTCCTCCACCTCGCGGTCCATCCCGGGCCAGGCGGGCGTGAGCACCTGGAAGCCGCGCGCTGAGTACCGCTGCGCCCAGTGCTCCCAGCTCCGCGAGGTCATCCAGAGCCCGTGGATGAGCACTATCGTGTCGACCCGTCCCGTCGGTGCGCTCATGTCCGCCTCCCCGTTTCGCCGCCGGCTGGCCCGCGCGTACCCGGCCTGGGGTGCCGGCAATCCTGTCTGATCGAACAGTCGGGGAACGGCCGGTGACCCGGGTGATCGCTGTCCTGAGTCGACTGTCAGGATGAGGACATGACGGTCAGACTTGCCGACAGGGTCGCCCTGGTGACGGGTGGGAGCCGGGGAATCGGCGCCGCCGTCGTGCGCCGGCTGGCCGAGGACGGCATCCACGTCGCGTTCACCTACCGCACCGCGGAGGACAGCGCGAAGTCCGTGGTGGCCGAGATCGAGGCGTACGGGCGGACCGGCCTGGCGATCAACGCGGACAGTACCGACGCGTCGGCCGTGGTCGGCGCCGTGGAGCGGACCGTCGCCGAGTTGGGGCGGCTGGACATCCTGGTCAACAACGCCGGCGTGTTCGCGGGCGGGCCGATCGAGTCGGTCAGCCTGGACGCCCTGGACCGGGCGATCGCGGTGAACGTGCGCGGGGTCTACCTCGCCACCCAGGCGGCGGTGCGCCACATGGGTGCGGGCGGGCGGATCGTCAACATCGGCAGCAGCTTCGCCAGTCGTGTCCCGGCGCCCGGGGTGAGCGCCTACGCGATGACCAAGAGCGCCGTGAACGGGCTGACCCGGGCGCTCGCCCGGGAACTCGGTCCGCGTGGGATCACCGTCAACCTGATCCTGCCCGGCTCGACCGACACCGACATGAACCCGGCGGACAGCGTCGGCGCGGACGGGCAGCGGTCGCACATCGCTCTCGGCCGGTACGCGGAGCCGGACGACGTGGCGGCTACTGTCAGTCACCTGGTGGGCGTCGGCGGACGGCACATCACCGGCGCGTCGATCGCGATCGACGGCGGCGCGACGGCCTGATCGGACCCCCAGGCCAACGGCCGGTTGCTGGGGTGAGTCCGGTCAGGGCAGGCGGTCGACCACCACGAAGGCGGTGCCCGGCTCGACCTCGGTCAGCAGTAGGCGCTGGGCGCTGCGGGTCAGCCGGATGCAGCCGTTCGTGACGTTCCTGCCGAGCGTCTCGTCGTTGTACCAGCTGTGCAGTCCGATGTGGGCGCCGCGCAGCCCGGTCGGCACCGCGCCGGGGTCGTCGGGGATCGCCCCGAGGGCGAAGATGTCGACGCCGCCGTAGACGGCCTGCGGGGGCGGGGTGCGGCCCAGCACGAACGTACGGCCCAGCGGGGTGAGCTGCCCGGACATGCCGAGGCTGACCGGCCAGGTGCGCATCGCGCGGCCGTCCCGGCTCCAGGTGAGGCGGTGGGTGCGCCGTTCCACCACGATCTGGTCGCGCAGCACCACTGTGGTCCAGCCACCCGACGGCAGCCAGGCGATGGTGCGGTTCGCCGACGGCAGCAGCACCGCCGTCCAGCCGGAGCGGCGGTCGACGATCGGCACGGTGAGCCGTACGCCGCTGATGGTCGGCGCGAGGAACGCCAGCGGGCGGCCGCCCGGTGCGTCGTAGGCGGCCACGTTTCGGTTCGGGCGCAGCCCCTCGCTCAGCGGGCGGGTGTCGGCCGGGTCCGGGTCGGGCGGGAAGCCGCGCGGCGCCGGGTCGTAGGTGACCACCGGCAGGTCGTCCGGCGGCGGCGCGGCGGGCGGCACCGACTCCACCGGCGACGGGCTCGGCGCGGCGGTCGTGGCAGGGGGTGCGGCGGCGGGTGGCGTCGCCTGGCGCGCGGGCGCGGCGGTGAGCGCGCGGCCGACCAGCAGCGCGGTGACGAGCAGCAGCGGTACGGCGAGCGCGGCGATCAGCCAGCCGGGAGGCCGACGTGTGGCGAACCGGTCGAACAGCACGAAACCGACTGTAACCGACCGGAAGCCCCCGTACCCGGTACTACGGGTACGAGGGCTTCGCGGCCCGGGTGGCTCAGCTCAGCTTCGCGCCGGTTGGATCAGCTCAGCTTCGCGCCGATGTGGAGGGCGATCCCGTCGTGCGCGGGGACGTTCGCGGCGAACCAGCCGGACGAGTCCACCGTGATCACCGGCCCGCTGCACGAGCCGTTGCTGAACGTGCCGTGGACGACGTCGCAGTAGCGGCCCGCCGGCAGCCCGGTGTAGTACGAGCGGCCGTTCACCGCGCTGTCCTCGTCGTTTATGGTCAGATATCCCTTGCCGGTACGGCTGAACGCGATGTGCTGGTAGCCGTTGTCGTACCAGTTGGAGACCCCGGCGCCCTCGGTGGCGTTGCGGAAGCCGACCATGTTGGCGATCACCGGCCAGCGGTGCTCGCACTCCCAGCCCGAGTAGCAGGTGACGTTGGTGATCCGGTTGCTGCCGTCGGCGGGCGGGCCCTGGTCCCGGCCGCTGTAGGTGAAGCTCGACATGACCGCCGGGGTGCCGTACGGCCAGGCGAGCATGAACGCGTTGGCGAGCGCGTACGTGCCACGGTTGCGGTAGGTCAGCACGCCGCCATCACGCTGCGTGTCGTGGTTGTCGGTGAAGACCACCGCCTTCGCGCTCGACAGGTAGCCCCAGGACTCGCCGAAGTTCTTCAGGTACGCGAGCCGCTCGTTGTTGAACATCCGGGCCAGGTCCTTGCCGTACCGGAACTCGTGCACGTCGCCGTTGCCGGTGTACTCGGTCGGCTGGATCGGCTCACCGGCGCCGTAGATGACCTCCTGCACCAGGTACGCGCTGCGGTTCAGCTTGGCCTTGATCGCGGCGATGTCGGCGGCCGGCATGTGCTTGCTGCCGTCCAGCCGGAAGCCGTCGACGCCGAGCGAGAGCAGGTCGTTGAGGTACGCGGCCAGCCGGCCGCGCACGTAGTCCGACTCCGTCTTGAGGTCGGCGAGGTTGACCAGCTCGCAGTTCTGCACCTCGTACCGGTCGTTGTAGTTGGCGATGTCGTTGTTGCCGTTGCGGCCGCAGTAGTGGAAGTCCTGCGCCGAGTAGACGCCCGGGTAGTTGTAGTGGCCGTACGACGAGCCGGCCCAGCCGGTGCCGCCGTTCTCCTGGCCGGACATGTGGTTGACCACGGCGTCGACGATCACCTTGACGCCCGCGGCGTGGCAGGTGTTCACCATGGACTGGAACTGCGCCCGGGTGCCCTTGCGGGACTCGATCCGATAGCTGACCGGCTGGTACGACACCCACCACGGGCTGCTGTTGACGTGCTCCTGCGGCGGGGACACCTGAACGTAGCCGTAGCCCTTCGGGCCCAGGGTGCTGGTGCACTCGGCGGCGACCGAGGTCCAGTTCCACTCGAAGAGCTGGACGATGACCTTCTTGGCGCCGGGGGTGGCGGCGGCGGCCGGGGGTGCCGCCGCGGTGAGGGGAACGAGCAGGCTCGCGGCCAGGCTCAGGGCGAGCGCCGCGGCGCGGCATCGGCGTCGATGCATCAGGACTCCTGCGGGGTGCGGGGGATGCGGGGGAGTGGAGCCTGTATCAGTGCCGGCTTCTTGCAACCGGACTGAAATTTTGCGGCAAGGTTACGAGCCTGTTGCAAAGTCTGTCAACGCATGGGCATCCGTCGTTGCGTCAGGCGCTACACGCGCGTCCGGTCCGGACGGTTCGAGAAACCGGCCGAGAAATTCGCCACCGGAGGTGATCCGTCCGCGCCGTCCCTCCGTACCTGAGTGGGGAGCAGGGTCGGCCGGTGGGGGCGCCGCCGCGAGACGATCGAGGAGCAGATGGCCCGGGCACAGCAGAACGAGAAGGCGACGACCGTCCGGACCACCAGCACCAGCCGTGGTGCCCGGACGATGTCGAAGTCCGCGATGGTGGCGCTGACCGCCTCCGCGCTCGGCCTCGCGTGGGCGGGTGTGGAGCTGGCCGGCGCCGGCGGCGTCATGTACTCGTACGGATTCTTCTTCACCGAGTTCTTCGCCGGGGTGGTCGCCCTGGTCTCGCTCAGCATCACCGTGATGCTGGGCCTGCTCGCCACCGACCGCCTGGTGCTGCTCATCCGGCACCGCGTGCTGCTCCAGTCGGCACACCGCGCCACCGGCGTGCTCGGCGTGGCCGGGCTGGTCTTCCACGTCATCACCAAGGTCGCGATCGGCCGGGCCGGACCGACCGACGCGGTGGTGCCGTTCCTCAGCGGCAGCGGCCTCTACGTCGGACTGGGCACCGTCGCCGCGCTGCTGATGGTGGGCGTGCTCTGGACCGGGCTGGTCCGGGTCCGGTTCGCCGGCGTCGGTCCGAAGTGGTTCTGGCGCGGACTGCACTCGATGGCGTACGTGTCCTGGCCGTTCGCGCTCGTACACGGCCTCAACGCCGGCCGGCCCGCCGCCGGCTGGGTGGTGCTGAGCTACCTCGCCTGCGTGGTGCTCGTGGTGATGGCGTTGCTGGTGCGCGTCTCGGTCCACCTCGGCAAGCGCAGCCGCGAGCAGCACCAGGCCGTCGCGCTCAACAAGGCGATGGCCGGCAAGGGCGAGGAGCGTACCGGCGTGTTCGCCGCGCTCACCCGCAAGAAGGCCGCCGACAAGGAGGACAAGGGCGCCGGCCGGGGCCGCTGGGCCGAGGCGAGCGCCACCTGGACCGCCCCGGCCGGCACCGCCCGGCGGCGCGACCCGGAGCGGTTCGCCGTACCCGTGGTGCCGGAACCCGGGTCGCTGCGCGAACCGGTCCGCGCAGCAGCCGCCCGCCGCCGCGACGAGGAGCGCGAGCCCGTCGCCCGCGCCCGCGACGAGGAGGTGGCGCCGGCCCGCCGGACCGGCGGCGAACGGCCCCGCCGCCGTCGCCGCGACGACGAGGAACGCGTGACCCGCCGCTCCCGGACCGAGGAGCGGGTGAGCCGCCGCTCCCGCGACGACGAGGACCTGGTGGCCCGGTACTCCGCGCCGCCGGAGAGCGGCGGCCGGCACTCGGCGCCGCCGGACACCGGCGGCCGCCACTCCGCACCCCCGGACAGCGGCCGGTACGCCACCGCCGCCGAGGTGGCCCGCTACTCCGCGCCGCCGCGCGCCACCGACGAGCCGGAGGAGCCGTGGGACAGCCCGCGCCGCTGGGAGACCCGCACGGTCTCCGGTGAGCCGATCTCGGCCGGCCCCATCTCCGGCACCCCGGTCACGGCCGAACCGCTCAGCGGATCCGGCCGCCGCTACCGGGACGAGGAGGACGTGCCGGAGGAGCCGGACTACTGGCGCCCGCCGGCCCGCTACGCCGCCGACGAGGCGTTCGTCGACGACACCCCGACGCTCGTCGACCTCGCCTCCCGCCGGGCGATGCGCGCGGGCAAGGAGAGCCGGTCCAGCCGTCGCAAGCGGGCCGACGCGGACGCGGTCGACGGCGCGTACTGGGCCGGGCTGCGGGGTGAGGCGCGGTGACGCGTACGACCGTCCCGCCGGTCGCCTGTGTCGGCGAGCCCCGCCTGACCGCCGGGTTCGCCGAGTTCGGCCGGCTCGACCTGCTCGCCCACGAGGAGGTGCACGGCCCGATCGGCCCGATGGAACCGGCCGCGCTGCTGCGGCTCGCCGAAGCCATCGACCTCAAGGGCAAGGGCGGCGCGGGTTTCCCGTTCGCCCGCAAGCTGCGCGCCGTGCTGGAGTCCTGCGAGCGGCAGGACCTCGGCGCCGTGGTGGTGGTGAACGCCACCGAGGGGGAGCCGGCGAGCTGGAAGGACAAGGTGCTGCTCACCCGCGCCCCGCACCTCATCCTGGACGGCGCCGCGCTCGCCGCGTTCGCGCTCGACGCCGAGGAGATCGTGATCGGGGTCGCCGACGACGACGTGGGCCGGCCCTCGCTGACCGAGGCGCTGCGGGAACGGCGGATGCCGGTGCCCACCACGATCGTCACCGTGCCGCACCGGTTCATCTCCGGTGAGGGCGGCGCGCTCGTCAACGGCATCAACGGCCTGCCGCACATCCCGCCCGGCACGAAGAAGCGCTCCAGCGACTCCGGCGTCGGCGGGCTGCCCACGCTGCTGTCGAACGCCGAGACGTACTCCCAGCTCGCCGTCGCCGCCCGGATCGGCCCGTACGAGTACGCCGCGCTCGGCACCGACGACGAGCCGGGCACCGTGCTGCTCACCGTCACCGGGTCGGCGAAGCGTCCGGCCGTGGTGGAGTGCGCCGCCGGCACCCCGCTGCGCGAGATCCTCGACCTGTGCGAGGTGCCGCCCGGCCCGGGCATCCTGATGGGCGGCTACCACGGCAAGTGGATCACCGCGGCGGCCGCCGAGCGGGCCGAGGTGTCCCGCAAGGGGCTCACCGCCGTGGGTGGCACGCTCGGCGCCGGCATCATCGTGCCGCTCGGTGCCGACACCTGCCCGCTCGGCGAGGCCGCGCAGGTGGTGCGCTACCTCGCGGGCGAGTCCGCCGGGCAGTGCGGCCCGTGCAAGATGGGCCTGCCCGACCTGGCCCGCTCGGTCGACCTCGCGGTCTCCGGCAGCGCACCGGTCGAACTGGTCCGGGCCGCGGCCGGCGACGTCAAGGGACGCGGCGCGTGCAGCCACCCGGACGGCACCGCCCGGTTCGCACTGTCCGCGATGGAGGTGTTCGCCGACGACCTGCGGCTGCACGCCACCGGCGAGGGCTGCGGAAAACGGGTCAAGGGCATGATGGGCCTGCCCGGCGCGCCCGACGCCAACCCGCAGAAGCTCACCCTGGACTGGTCGCGCTGCGACGGTCACGGACTCTGCGCGCACGTGGTGCCGGACTTCATCCGGCTCGACGGCAACGGCTACCCGGCGTTCCCGCCCACCCCGGTGCCGACGTGGCTGCGTGAGGGCGCGCTCAAGGCGGTAAAGGTCTGTCCCGAACTCGCGCTCCGCCTCGTCCGGGCCGAGTAGAACCAGGAGCCGCCGATGCGTACCGCCGTTCGTGTCACAGCCGCCGCCCTGCTGGCCGCCACGCTCGCCGCCGTGACCGCCTGCGCCGCCGGGCCTGAGCCCGGCGCGCGGGACGCAGCGGTCGCCCCGGCGCCCCCGGCCGCCGCCTCCCCGTCCGGGTCGGCATCCGCACCGGCGTCCGCGTCACCGGCCGTGGTGCCGGCCGCGCTGTCGTTCACCGGCAAGACCCTCGACGGTACGGCGTTCGACGCCGCCGCCCTGGCCGGGCGGCCGGTAGTGCTCTGGTTCTGGGCGCCCTGGTGCGCCACCTGCGCCAGCCAGGCGTGGACGGTGGCCGAGATCGCCCCCGCCTACCGCGACACCGTCCCCATCGTCGGCGTCGCCGGACTCGGCGAGCAGAAGGCCATGAAGTCGTTCGTCAGCGAGTTCGACCTGGCCGGCACGACACAGATCGACGACCGGGCGGGCGCGCTGTGGCGCCGGTTCAAGGTGGCCGAGCAGAGCACGTTCGTCGTCCTGGACCGCACCGGCCGGGTCGTCCACCAGGGATTCCTGGACGGCGAGGCGTTGACCCGGCAGGTCGAGACGCTGGCCCGGGGATGACCGGCGCGCTGCTGCTCGCCCTGACCGCGGGCATGCTCGGCGCGGTCAACCCGTGCGGCTTCGCGATGCTGCCCGCGTACCTGTCGTTGCTGGTGGCCGGCCCCGACGGCGGGCGCGGCACGGTCGGCCGCGCGCTCACCGCGACGGCCGGGCTCACTCTCGGGTACGTGCTGGTGTTCGGCGCGTTCGGGCTGGCCCTGGCACCGGCGGCGGACTGGCTGCGGCCCCGGTTGCCGTGGCTGACGCTGACGCTCGGCGTGCTGCTGGCACTGGCCGGATGCTGGCTGCTCACCGGCCGGCGGCTGCCCGCGCCGCGCCCGTTGCGCGTCGCGCCCCGGCTCACCCGCACCTGGCCGTCCACGGTGCTCTTCGGTGCGGCGTACGCGCTCACGTCGCTGACCTGCGCGATCGCGCCGTTCCTGGCGATCGTGGTGACCAGCCTGCGGGCCGGGTCGCCGCTGCGCGGGCTGGCGCTGTTCGGGGCGTACGCGCTGGGGATGGCGCTCGTGGTCGGCGTGGCCGCGCTCGCCGTGGCGCTGCTGCGCGGCCGGGTCGTGGCGCTGCTGCGCGGCGCGGGCGCGTGGGTGCCGCGGCTGAGCGGCCTGGTGCTGCTGGTCGCGGGCGGCTACGTCGCCTGGTACGGCTGGTACGAGGTACGCCTCGCCCAGGGCCGCTACGACGCCTTCACCGACCCGGTCATCCGCACCGCCGCCCGCATCCAGCAGTCGTTGGTGAGCGCCGTCGACACGCTGGGCCCCGCCGTCCTCGCGGCGCTGCTCCTGCTCCTCCTCGCCGCCCTCACCCGCCCCCGCCCCCGCCCTCGCTCCCGCGATCTTGCAGTTGGCGCCCGGGCAGAAGGGGTGAAGCGGACTTCTCGCGGGCCGGAAGTGCAAGATCGCGGGGGAGCGGCGGGGGCGGGGGAGCGGGTCAGCGCGCGGTGAGGCGGTCGGTGCCGAGCTTGTCGCGGAGGACCTCCGGGACCACCACCGAGCCGTCGGGCTGCTGGCACTGCTCCAGGATGGCCGGGAACAGGCGGCTGGTGGCCAGCGCCGAACCGTTGAGCGTGTGCACGAAACGGGTCTGCTTCGCGCCCGGCTCGCGGTAGCGGATCGCCGCCCGGCGCGCCTGGTAGTCGCCGGCCCAGGAGACCGACGACACCTCCTTGTACTTGCCGGTGCTCGGCATCCACACCTCGACGTCGAGCGTCTTCTTCATCGAGGCGCTCGCGTCACCGGCGGCGAGCAGGCTGGTCTGGAAGTGCAGACCGAGCTTGCCGACCAGGCCCTCGACGTGCCCGACCATCGCCTCCAGCGCCTCGCCCGCCTGCTCCGGCAGCGTGAACTGGAAGATCTCCACCTTGTTGAACTGGTGGCCGCGTACGGTGCCCCGCTCGTCGGAGTGCGAACCGGCCGCCTCGCGCCGGTAGCACGGCGTGTACGCGAACGCCTTCAACGGCAGCTTCGGCGTCTCCAGGATCTCGTCCTGGTACGCGCCGAGGATCGCCGTCTCCGCCGTGGGCAGCAGGAACTGGCCGCGCGAGGACGACTGCTTGTCGATGTGGTAGACGTCGTCGTGGAACTTCGGGAACTGCCCGGCGGCGAAACCGGCGCTGTCCAGCAGCAGGTGCGGCGGGAGCAGGAACTCGTAGCCGGCCTGGATGTTCTGCTCGATCAACCAGTTCACCAGCGCCCACTCCAGCCGGGCGCCGAGACCGGTGTACATCCAGAAGCCCGAGCCGCCGAGCTTCACGCCCCGCTCGTGGTCGACCAGGCCGAGCGCACGGCTCAGCTCCACGTGGTCGCGTACCTTCTCGATGGCCGGCGCCGCACCGAACGTCCGCACCACCCGGTTGGCCTCCTTGCCCCCGGCGACCACGTCGTCGGCGGGCAGGTTGGGCAGCTCGCTCATCGCCGAGCGGAGCCGGGACTGCACCTCGTCGAGCTGGGACTCCAGCTCCGCGAGCTGCTTGCGCTCGGCCTCCGGGGCGACCGGCTGCGGCGTGCCGCCGGACCGTTTCGCCTCCGCGTACGCGCGCGCCTCGGCCTTGCGGCGCTGCCGCTCGGCGTCGATCTCCGTGATCAGGGCGCGTCGTTCCTGGTCGAGCCGCTGGATGTCGTCCAGCGCCCGGGTGACCTCGGCGGGATCCAGACGCTTCGCCAGCGCGGTCGCCACCGCCTCGCGATCCTTCCGGATCAACTCCATGTCGAGCATGCTGCTCGTACGCCTCCGTCCAGGCAGTCAGGTGGGACCTCCAGATGCTACCGTCGCGCCCCCGCCGCCCTGGCCCGGCCCGCGCAGCCCGCCGCCGCGAGGCCCTTTCCGGTGACGGTGTGTGGTGGTTCAGCCGTCGACGGGGCGTGCTCACGTTCCGTGATGGTGCTCCGGTGCCCGTGCGGCCTCGCTGCGGATCGCCAGCCCGCTGACCTGGTCAACCTCGCGGCTCCGCTCTCCGGCGGACATGCCTCTCCGGCGACTTTGCTCTGCAGCCACCGACGCGGCGTTCGACGGAGCGTCAGCGTCGCGCGGATGGCTGCAGAGCAAAGTGCGCAAGGGGTGAAGCACGCGGGAGGGCAGCGGCGTCACGCACGGTCACGGATCGCTGTCGCTATGCGGGTGCCGGCACCGGTGAGCGCGCACCGTCAGAGGCGTACCGGCATCAGGACCGAGAAGGCGTGCGCGTCGTCGGGCCGCCGCACGGCCAGCGGGGCGATCGGGCCGTCCAGCTCCAGCACGAGCTGGCCGTCGCCGGACCCCAGGGCGTCCAGCAGGTACTCCCGGTTGACCGCCACGCGAAGCGCATCCGCGCCGCCGCCCGCGCCGTTCGGGTCGACCAGGCGCAGCTCGCCGCGGCCGTCCAGACCGAGCGCCACCACCTCGTGCTCGGCGCCCTCGTGCGCGCGGTGACAGACCGGGACGCCGTCGGCGGTGAGCGCCGCCCGCAGCGCCGCGCCGTCGAACGGGATCCGGTACGCGGGTACGTCGCCGAGCTGCGCCCGCAGCAGCCGCCGGTAGTCGGGGAAGTCGTACGGCAGCGGCACCGCGGTGAGCGGCCGGCCCGCCACCGTGACGGTCACCCGGTCGGTGGCGACGACGACGTCGGCGGATTCGGCGCCGTCGGCGTCCAGCAGCGCGCGGAGGTCGTCCACAAATGCGACCGGCAGCAGCGCGCTCACCGGCGGGCCGTCGACGGTGCCGCCGACCCGGGCCACTGCCAGCCGGTGCCGGTCGGTGGCGACCAGCCGGACACCGTCCGGCTCGACCTCTACGAGCACGCCGGACAGGACCGGCAGGCCGGGGTCGGCGCCGACGGCGAAGCGTACGGCGTCCACGGCGGCGGCGAGGTCGGTGCGGGACAGCACGAGGCGGGTGGTCACGATGGTCTCCTCCGGGTCGATCAGGCTACGGATCCGGGAGAGTTCGCGACGCGCGTCGGCCAGGCCGTCCTCCAGGCGGCGCAGGTGCGCGTCCAGCAGCCGGTGCACCTCGGCCGGCCGGTGCCGGTTCCGCAGCGCCTCGGCGATGCCAGTCAGCGGCATCCCGACCCGGCGCAGCCCGGCCACCAGGCGGGCCGGGCCCACCTGCTCCTCGGTGTACCAGCGGTAGCCGGTCACCGGGTCCACCCGGGCGGGGGCCAGCACCCCGGAACGGTCGTAGAACCGCAGTGCGCTGACCGTCAACCCGCTGGCCCGGGCCAGTTCGCCGATGCTGCGAAGCTCGCTCTCCACAGCCGTCATCCTGTGACCTCAAGCGGGTCGAGGGTCAACCTCACGCCGGCAGCGTGCGGAACGTGATGCCCGCTCGTACCAGCCGGTCCAGCAGCGCGTCACCCATAGCCGCAACCGGCGTGACCTGCCCGGCGGTCTCCGGCAGGTCGTCGAAGGCCAGGCAGAGTGCCGACTCGGCCAGCATCTTGGCCGTCTCGTCGTAACCCGGGTCGCCGCCGGCCACCTCGGTCACCACCCGCCGGCCGCCGCCGGTGCCCACGAACCGCACCCGGAACCACGACCTGGCCCGCTGCTCGGCGGTCGGCCCCTGCCCGGAGGCGAGCCGCCCGAGCAGCCACCGCCGCGTCGGCGCCACCTTCACCAGCCCCACCACACCGGCCAGCCCGACGCCCGCGACCAGCACCGTGGGCAGCCGCTTCATCGCCGCGAAGTGCCGGTAGCGGAAGTCCGGGCCGTACTCCGGGCGGGCCGCCGCGGATCGGCGGACCACCTGCGGGTCGATGGTGGGCAGCGGCACCGCCCACTGGCCGAACTCGCGTACCCGGCCGACCTTGCCCGGGACCGCGCGGACCCGGCGTCCGTCCGGGCCGGGCTCCATCGCCCGGCGGGCCCGCGCCGCGCGGCTCATCTCACCGGTACGGGAGAACGCGGTGAGCGCCGAGTGGTACGTCCCGGCGGAGAACCGGCCACCGGCCCGGACGTACCCGTCCACGGCGATCGGCCCGTCGGCCGGCAGTTGCTTGACCGTGTACCAGACGCCCAGGTCGTGCGGGATCGAGTCGAAGCCGCAGGCGTGCACCAGGCGTGCCCCGGTGCGCACCGCCTCGGCGTGGTGCCGCACGTACATCCGGTCCACGAACTCCGGCTCGCCGGTGATGTCGAGGTAGTCGGTGCCGGCCGCGGCGCATGCGGCGACCAGCGGCTCGCCGTGGTGCACGTACGGGCCGACGGTCGTGGCGACCACCCGGGCGCTCTGCGCCACCGCGCGCAGCGACGCCGGGTCGGTCACGTCGGCGGTGAGCAGCGGCAGCTCGGCCAGGGCCGGGTCGATCGCGGCCAGCCGGTCCCGTACCGCTGCGAGCTTGTCCGGGTTACGCCCGGCGAGGGCCCAGCGCAGCCGGTCCGGCGCGTGCCGGGCCAGGTATTCGGCGGTCAGCCCGCCGGTGAAGCCGGTGGCGCCGAACAGGACGAGGTCGTACGGACGGTCTGCGCGCATCCGCCGAGTGTGCCATCCACGGCGCTCACCTTCACGGTGTGAAGACCACCCGGACGCAGCCGTCGGCCCGGTCCCGGAACAACGCGTACCCCTCGGCGCCGCGCTCCAGCGGCATCCGGTGCGTGGCCAGGTGCTCGGTGACCAGCTCGTCGCGGGCCATCCGTTCCAGCAGCGCCGGGATCGCGGCACCGCCCCGGCGCCGGGCGGCGCGGACGGTGAGCCCCTTGTCGGCGAACGCGCCGAGCGGGACCCGGTCCACGAAACCGGGCCGGGCGCCGAGCACCACCACCACGCCGCCCTTACGGCAGGCGTGCACCGCGTCGCGCAGCGCCGCCCCGCCGTCCGGCTCGGCCACCGGCCACCGGCCCGGCGCGGCCGGCACCCCGGAGGCGTCGACGCACACGTCCGGGCCCCGGCCGCCGCTGCGTTCGCGCAGCTCGGCGAGCACGTCCACGTACCTGTGGTTGAGCGCCTCCACGCCGTCGTGCCCGGTGACCATCCGCAGCCGGTCGTCCCGGTCGTCGACCACCACCACCCGGTCCGCGCCCCGGGCCACCGCCGCGTCGGCGGTGAGCTGACCGACCGCGCCCGCACCCCACACCGCCACCACGTCGCCGGGGGCGACCTCGCCCAGCTCGGCGCCGTACCAGCCGGCCGGCGCGGCGTCGGCGGCGAACACCGCCCGCTCGTCGCTCACCGACTCCGGCACGGCGAACGCGCCCACATCGGCGTACGGCACCCGCACGTACTCGGCGTGACCACCGGGGAAGCCGCCCAGCCGGGCCGGGCGGCCGTAACCCCCGGCGGGCGGCTGCCCCCACTCCGGCTCGGCCGCCACGCCGCTCGTACCGTTGTCGCAGCACGCCGGCAGCCCCTGCCGGCAGAACCAGCACGCACCGCAGGCGACCGCCGCGCCCACCACCACCCGGTCGGCGACCCGGTGCCGGCGTACCTCCGGCCCGACCTCGACCACGTCGCCGAGGAACTCGCGTCCGAGCACCTCTCCGGCGGACGCCTCGGGCACCTGCCCATCGAGAAGCGGCAGGTCCGCGCCGCACGTCGTGCTGCGCCGGACCCGGACGATCATGTCCTGGGCGTTGCGCAGCTCCGGATCCGGGACGCGGCGCACCTCCACCAGGCCGGTACCGGCCCAGCACAGCGCCCTCACGTCGCGATCCCCGGCCGGTCCAGCGGCGAACGGTCCGCCCGCAGCACCTCGCCGGTCTCCAGCAGCTGCTTGGTCTGCCGCAGCACGTGGCGCAGGAACCGGCCCGGGTCGTCGCCGACCAGGTGGGCGGCGAACCCCGGGAGCGTGCACTCCCCGCCCAGCGGGCGGACCGCCAGCTCCGTACCGCGCCCGCCGGGAGCCGGACGGGCCCACAGCTCGACCGCGCCTTCGAGGCGGCGCAGCGGCTCGGGCCACCGCCCGGCCGGGAGCACCTGCTCGGGCGCCCCGGCGATCGTCACCACCTGCCACCGGCCCGGCCGTGGATCGGCGCCGGACCGCCGTACCCGGCGGCGGGCCAGCACCCGCGCGCCCGCCGGAGCCAGCACCCGTGCCCCCGCCAGCGCCAGCGCGCCCGCCGCGAGCCGTCTGCTCCGCGCCACCTGACCTCCCGCCGTCCCGAGGGCGCCGACACCCGGCCGCCGCTCCGCGTGCCTACAGGGTGCGCGGCGCCCGGGTGAGCGGGGTTCGCCCGGAAGGGGTGAACCGGCGCGGTGCGGGTAACCGCTGCCCGCACCGACGGGGGGAGGGACGCATGCCGGAGGAGGCAGACCAGGTCGTCACCGCACCGAGCGGCACAAGCGACATCACCGGTACGCCCGATCTGCTCACCACCGGCCTCGATTCGCCCGATGTCGCCGGTGGTGCGCTGCCGGGTGGCCCGCCGCTGCTGGCGTCCCGGTTGACGCCGCCCGTGCCGCCGGAGCCGGTCCTGCTGCGTCCGCGGCTGCTCGACCGGCTGGAACAGGGCGCGTCCGGCCCGGTGACGCTCGTCTGCGCGCCGGCCGGCTGGGGCAAGACGACGCTGCTGTCGACGTGGGCGCAGGGGGAGCGGGCCGGGCCGGCCCCGGCCTGGGTGACGGTGGCCGAGGGGGAGACCACCCGGCGGCTCTGGGGCTACCTCGCGGCGGCCCTGCGCACCGCCGCCGCCGACGACCCGGACGACGGGCCGCCGCCGGTGCCGGACGGGCCGCCCCGGCCCGAGCAGCTCGAAACGCTCGCCGCCGCGCTCGCCGCCCGGGAGCGGCCCGTGCTGCTGGTCCTGGACGACCTGCACCGGGTCACCGACCCGGCCGCCCTGACCGGGCTGGAGTTCCTGCTCCGGCACTCCGACGGCCGGTTGCGGCTGGTGGCCGGCGGGCGTGGCGAACCACCGCTGGCGCTGCACCGCTGGCGGCTGGCCGGTGAGCTGACCGTGATCGGCGCCGACGACCTGGCGTTCACCGCCGACGAGGTGGCCGACCTGCTCGTCGCGCACGGCGTGGCCGTACCCGCCCCGGCCGTGGCCCGCCTGGCCGAGCGCACCACCGGCTGGCCGGCCGGGCTGCGCTTCGCCGCGCTCGCGCTCGGCGACGCCGCCGACCCGGCCCGCGCGGTGGAACGGTTCGCCGGTGACCAGCCGGACGTCGCCGCGTACCTGCGGGACGAGGTGCTGGCCCCGCTGGAACCGGCGACCCGCGACGTCCTGCGCCGGGTGGCGGTGGCCGTCGCGGTCCACGCCGACCTGGCCGCCGCGCTGACCGGGCGGCCCGACGCCGGGCACCTGCTCGCCGAGGCGGCCCGGGAGGGCGGTTTCCTGCACCGGGACGGCGGCAGCCCGCAGTGGTACCGGCCGCACCCGCTGCTGGCCGACGTGTTGCGCGACGAGCTGGACCGGCTGCCCGCCGACGAGGTGCGGGAGCTGCACCGGCGCGCCGCCGGGTGGTACGGCACCCATGACCGTCCGGCCGAGGCACTGCGGCACGCGCTTCTCGCCGGTGCGTGGGCCGACGCCACCGACCTGCTCGTCACCCGCTGGCCCGAGCTGGCACCGGACGAACCGGCCGCCGTACCCGCCCCACCCGAGCCGCCCGCCGAGGCGATCCGCCGGGATCCGGAGCTGGCGCTGGCCGCCGCCGCCGAGCGGGCGTACGCCGGGGATCGGGCCGCCGCCGACGTGCAGCTGCGGCGTGCGCTGGCCGCCGCCGCCGACCTGCCCGCGCCGCGCCGCGACCGGTTCGGCCGGCTGGCCGCCGCCGTGGAGCTGAGCCTCGCCCGGCTCGGCGGCGACCACGAGGAGGTACGCCGGGCCGCCGACCGCCTGCTCGCCACTGCGTCCGGCCCGCCCGCCGACGCGGGAGCCGATCCGCGCGCCGGGGCGGCCGAGCGGGACGACGTGCGCGCGGTGGCCGGTGCCGCGCACGGGCTGGCCGCGCTGGCCGAGGGGGAGCTGTCCACCGCCCGGGACCGGTTCGCCACGGCGCGGGAGGCGGCGCGGCGGGCCGGGCGGCCGCGTACCGAACTGCTCTGCGTCAGCCGCTCGGCGCTGCTGGAGGCGGCCCGGGGCGCGCTGCGGGCCGCCGAGGAACTGGCCCGGGAGGCGCTGGCGATGCCGCCGTGTCAGGGCTGGTCGTCCCGGTCCGACTGCGGTTACGCGTACCTGGCGCTGGCGATCGTGGACTGGCAGCGGGACCGGCCGGCGGAGGCCACGGCCCACCTGGCGCTCGCCGGGCCGGCCGGCGCGGAGCCGGGCGGCGCGGCGCTCACCGCGCTGTGCCGGGCCGGGCTGCTCGCCGACGGCGGGGATCCGGGCGGCGCGCTGCGCACGCTCGCCGAGGCGCGGACCGCCGCGCCCGGCCCGCAGCTGGGCGCGTGGCTCGCCGCCGACGAGGCACAGGTACGCGCCGTCGTCGGTGACGTCGACGGCGCCCGGTCGCTGCTCGACGCGGCGGGCGACGGGCCGGCGCCGGCGCTGGCGGACGCCCGGCTGCGGTTGCGCGCCGGTGACGCCCGTGCGGCCGAGCGGGCCCTGCCCGACTGGACCGGGCCCGGCGCGGCGGACTGGCCGCTGCCGGTGCGGCTGGGCGCCGGGTTGCTCGACGCGGCGCTCGCCGACGCCTCCGGTGACTCCCGGCGCGCCGGGCGGCTGCTGGAGGAGGTGCTGGCGCTCGCCGAGCCGGACGGCTTCCGGCGCGTCTTCACCCGCGCCGACCCGGGGGTACGGGATCTGCTCGCCGCGCGCCTGGATTCCGGCACCGCGTACTGGGCCACGGTGAGCGAGCTGGTGCGCGGCGTGGACGCGCAACCGGTGGCCGCGACCGCCGACGGTCCGGCCCGGACGCTCGACGAGCCGCTCACCGAGCGGGAGCTGACCATCCTGCGCTATCTCCAGAGCATCCTGTCCAACGTGGAGATCGCCGCCGAGCTGTCCCTGTCGGTGAACACGGTGAAGACGCACGTGCGCAACATCTACCGCAAGCTCGACGCGACCCGCCGGCGTGACGCCGTCCGGCGGGCGCGCGAGCTGCGGCTGATCTGACCGTCAGCCGTCGTCGGTGGCGGCGTCCACCACCGCCAGCAGTTCGGCCAGGTCGTAGCCGCCGTCGTGCCGGACGTCGTTGACGAACAACGTCGGCGTGCCGTTGACGCCGCTGCGGATGCCGCCGACGAAGTCCTGCCGGACCCGGTCGGCGTACTCCTGCCGGCCGACCTCCGCGGCGATCTCCTCCGGCGACAGGCCGATCTGCTCGACGCCCAGCGACAGGTGCACCGGGTCGAGCTGGTCCTGGTGCTGGTAGAGCCAGTCGTACATCTCCCAGAACCGGCCCCGGGCGGCGGCGGCCTCGGCGGTCTCCGCGGCGCTCTCCGCGTACGGGTGGACGTTGGTGATCGGGAAGTGCCGGTACGCCAGCCGGACCGTGTCGGCCCGCTGGCGCAGCACCTCGGCCAGGTTCGGGTACGCGGCGCCGCAGAACCGGCACTGGAAGTCGCCGTACTCGACGATGGTGACCGGCGCGTCCACCGGCCCGCGGACATGGTCCCGGTCGGTCACCGGGATCCGCAGCCGCGCGGTGGTGACCTGAAGTGGCGTGGTCATCGGGCACTCACCCGCCGATCCGCGTCCAGCCGCGCCAGCGCGTCGAGGATGCCGTCCACACCCGGGTTGACCTCGGGCGGGGACAGGTGGCTCCAGACCACCCGGCCGTCCGGGCCGACCACCACGAGCGCCCGGTCCGACTGCCCGTGCGGCGCGTACGCGCCGTACCGGCGTGACACCTCACCCTTGGGCTCGAAGTCGGCGAGCAGCGGGAACCGGATGCCCCGGCTCTCGGCGAACGCCCGGTGCGAGTCGACGCTGTCCACCGAGATGCCCAGCAGCACCGCGTCGTACCGTTCCAGCTCGGGCAGGGCGGCCTGGTAAAGGGTCATCTGCTCGCCGCACACAGGTGACCAGTCCGCGGGGTAGAACGCCAGCACCACGGGACGGCCCCGGAACTGCCCGGGGCCCACCTCGCGTCCGTCCGGCGCCGCCGGCAGCGTGAACCCTGGCGCGTCCGTGCCCGGTGTGATCAGCCCGTTCGGATCACTCATGCCGCCCACGATGCCCGCGGCCCGGGTGAGGCGGGCTCACCCGGGCGGGGTGGTTCCCGTCAGCGCACGGCGAGGTGGTTGCGCACCTCCCGGATGCCTGGTGCGTTCCACACCACCCGCTCGATCTCCTCGCGTTCGCCGGGCGAGTGGACCCGCCCGTCCAGCAGCACCGTGTCGCCGTGCACCCGCACGTCGACCTCCTCGGCCTCGGTGGCGCGGTTGCGGGCCAGCGCGTCCACGATCCGCTCGGCCAGGTCACCGCCGTCGGCGCGCACCGCGGGGCGTACCGCGATGCCGTTGCTCACCCCGCACACGCCGGTGAGCCGGGCGACCGAGCGTTCGGCGGCCCGCCGCTGGTACTCCCACTCGACCTCGCCGTGCAGCGTGACCCAGCCGTCGGCCACCGTCACCTGCAACGCCTCGATCGGCACGAACGCGTCCCACTCCAGCGCCCGTACGGCCGCGACGGCGATCTCCGGGTCCTCCCGCCCGGCCGCGGTGTCGATCCGGACGGCGAGGTCGTTGGCGACCGCGCGGACCCGGGCGACCCGGTGCGCGGCCCGCTCGGCGGCCCACTTCTTGGCGTAGCTGTCGACCCGGCCGGTGAGCGTCACCACGCCCTCGGTGACGGTCACCCCGATCTCGTCCGCGCCGACCCGCGGTTCCCAGGTCAGCTCGTCGAGCACGGCGGACTGGATGTCCCGGTCGGTACGGGTGATCGTGTCGGTGGTCATCCGGCTCTCCCTCCCGTCGATCGCGGCACGGGCACGTGGTCCCGCACCCGCGATCCTGCGCGCGTCCCGGGTGAGCGGCCCTCGCCCGGTCCGGGTGAGGCAGCACGACGGCCGCCCCGGAACCTCCCGGGGCGGCCGTCGTCGAGTCGTACGGGCGGGTCAGCCGTCCAGGCCGGCGGGCGAGTTCGGCCGGTCCACGTCCACGAACTCGATCTCCTCGGCGGCGCGGTCCCGGCTGCCGGCAGCGCGCGCCGCGGTGCCGGCGGCCCAGCCGATCGCCGCGCCGGTGAGCGCCGCCGCGATCAGCAGCGTCCAGGGCAGGGCGGGCCGGCGGCCGGCGAGCGCGTCGAACGCGAGGGACGCTCGGCGGCGTGCCTCGTCGGCGGCGGAACCGACCAGGTCGGTGGCGTCGTCGGCCAGGCCGGAGGAGCTGCGGCGGGCGGTCCGGGTGGCGTCGCGCACGCTGTCACCGGCGGAACCGACGGCGGAGAGCAGGTTCTGCCACGCCTGGTCGGCGACCCGCTCGGCCTTGCCCCGGCGGTCCAGCAGGTTGGATCCGAACATCGTTCTACCTCCTCGGGTGCCGAAGGCCGGCGGCCACTTCGGACTCCGGTGTCCATCCGGCGGGTTCACTGTCTCGGGCAGTGCCCCACCGGCGCACGCGGCAAACCCACGGGGTGGTGCCGGGCCGTGAGCAGCGAACGGGACGAACCACCCGAACGCGCCGGGACCGGTGCCGACGGGACGTGCGTGCGCCAGCTACCCTGGTCGGCGGATCGGCGGGCCCGCCCGGTCGCACGGTTGGCCGCGGCCCGCCGTACAGGGGAAACTGGAACCCGGAGGTCCGGATTGGGTACGCCCAGGTGTGCCCAGTTCGCGAATTGCTCATCCCGGGGGGTGGCGACCGGGCCGTTGGAGGAATACTCTCGGTCGCGGCCCGCGTACTGATGAGGCGCCCGTCATGGGCGAGTGGAGGTGCTCGCGTGAGCCTGTCGATCGTGAAGTCGGTGCGGCCGGGTGGTGTCGTCCAGATCGCGCCCCGTGGGGAGATCGACGTCGACACCGCGTACGAGGTGCGGGAAGCGATCGCCGAGGTGCTCGCGAAGGGCCGTCCCGCGCGGATCGAGCTGAACATGCGGCTCGTCACGTTCATCGACTCGGTCGGTATCAGCGCCATGGTCGCGGGTTTCCAGACCTGCGAGGTCAGCGGCGTCAAGCTCGTGGTCACCGAGCCGAGCCGGTTCGTGCACCGGCAGCTCTGGGTGACCGGCCTGCTCGGCCTGTTCGGCGCGCCCGAGCCGTGGTTCGCCGACGACACCCCCGAGGTGCTGCCCGGCGCCTGAGCGCCGTTCACACCCCCTGCGGCCAGGGGACCTTCTACCCGTTGCCAGTCCGGCGTCGGTACGGGACGATCGTCGCGACGCACGACGGCGAGGGGGCCCGCTTGCAGAGCAGCGACAGCTTCAGCTACACCGTGCAGGCCCGGTGCACCCGGGCCGAAGCGGTGGCCCTGCTGGGTGACCTGAGTCGCCAGGGTGAGCTGCATCCGCTGATCGTCCGGGTCCGGAAGCTGCCGGCCCGGCCGGGCGCGCTGGCCAGCTATGCGATCACCGACCGGCTGCAACTCGGCCCGCTGCACTTCCCGGTCACGTACCAGGCGGACGTGCTCGTCGCGGGCGAGGACGAGGTCGTCACCGTGGCGCGGCAGCAACCCGCGACGACCGTCCGCAACCACACCCGCCTGCGCGACGAGCCGGACGGCACGGTACGCATCGACGTGGAGATCACGCTCACCGCGCCGGCGCCGCTGTTCGGGTACGCGTTCCGCCAGGCCCGGGCGGCTCACCTTGGCCTGGCGGCTCGCCTCGGCGCGACCCTGGAGGGCCGGCCGGTCTGATCCGGCCGACCCTGCAGGGGCGTGCTCAGTACACCGACAGGTGCACGTGGTTGGTGTGGTCGCTGGACGGGTCGCCGTTGCCGCCGCTGTACGACTTCCACCCGCTGCTGGGCAGCCAGATCTGCTTGAACCAGATCACGTAGAGCACGGCGAGCGGGTCGGCGTTGCGCACGAAGTACGCGGCCAGGTTGTTGCCGTACGTCCGGTCACCGCCGGTGGCCACGCCGCCGAAGCCGCTCTTCTGCGCGGCGAAGTCGCAGGCCCGCCCCTTCGGATGCTCACCCGAGCCGCTCGGCCGGTGGCACGAGACGTACCTGGTGAAGCCGGCCGCCTTCGCCTGTTGCAGCGCGTGCAGCGTGCGCGGCGTGATGCAGCCGTTCGCCGGCGTCGGGTCGTTGACGCTGCACGACTCCGACGGCCAGGAGCCGTCCGAGTTGCGCGGCGCCGGCTTCGCGTTCTTGCTGGAGGTGCCCTGGACGCTGCCGCCGCCGCCGCTGCTGCTGCGCGACGCGCGGTCGTTCGCCACCTCCAGGGCGCGCTCGGCCTGTTCCTTGCGCTTGGCCATCACCGTCACCTGCTTGCGCTGCTCGAGGATCTCCCCGTCGAGCTGGGCGCGGGTGCGGGTGGCCTCGTCGCGGGTGGCGATCAGGTCGCGCAGCGTGCGGTCCTCGTGCGCGGCGACCTGTTCCAGGGCGGCGGCCCGGTCCATGAAGCCCTCCGGGCTGCTGCTGCCGAGCAGCGCCCCGGCGGTGCCCAGGCGGCCGTTGCGGTACGCCACGACGGCGATCTCGCCGACCTTGGCGTCGCGGACGGCAAGCTCGGCGCCGACCGTCTTGAGCTGGTCGTTGAGCTGTTTCTGGCGGGTCACCGACCGGTTCAGCGCGGCCTTCGCCTCCAGCCAGCCCTTGCTGGCCGCGTCGAGCTGGGCGCGCAGTTCCGGCGTGCCGCCCTCGTCGTCGCCGCCGGGCGCGGCGGCGAGCAGGCCGGTCGCCGGCGCCGCGGAGGCGGGGGAGACCGGAACGGTCGCGACGCCGAGGGTCAGCGTCGCGACGAGCAGGGCCGCCAACCGGGCGGCCGTCCGTCGTACAGGTGCCACTGGGGGCATTCACACGTCCTTCCGTCAACGCCGACCGGGTTAGCTGACGGGTTCGGGACGGAAGATCCCTACCGCTGACGCGGATGCACCCCACGTACGTGGTTCCCCGGCTCGTCCCTGCGGACGATTAGGCGACGGCCGCCCCACCGGGGCCGGGTGGCGTCCGCGGGTGCGGCCGCGACCGAGACTACCGGCGCTGCCCGGGCGCGGCTCCGTCGAGCAACGCCACTAGGCGGGGCAAAACCGGCATAAGACTACATTAGTCCCAGTGATTTAAGCGTGTCCTAATCACCACTCGGTCTTGCCGCACACTCCGGCCGACGCTCCGGGTTCGACCTGCAACGTGGCGTGATCGATGGAGAAGTCCTCGTGCAGGGCGGCCCGCGCGGCGGCCAGCACCCCGGCCGGGTCCGCGCCCGGGTCGGTGGTCAGGTGCGCCGAGGCCACCTCCATGCCCGAGGTGAGGGTCCAGACGTGCAGGTCGTGCACCTCGGCCACGCCCGGTACGGCGGCCAGCCGGTCGTGCACGGCGGTGACCTGGAGGTGCTCCGGCGCGGCCTGCACCAGGATGCGCAGCGCGGCCCGGCCGAGCCGCCAGGTGCGCGGCAGGATGAACACGCCGATGCCGACGGCGACGAGTGGGTCGGCCCACCACCAGTCGGTGACCGCGATGACCAGCGCGGCGGCGATCACGCCGAGCGAGCCGAGCAGGTCGCCGAGCACCTCCAGGTACGCCCCGCGCAGGTTGATGCTCTCCTTCGACCCGGCGCGCAGCAGCGCGAACGCGACGATGTTGGCGAGCAGGCCGAGTACCGCCACCACGAGCATCGGTCCGGCCAGCACCTCCGGCGGCTCGCCGAACCGGCGTACCGCCTCGACCAGGACGTAGATGGCGACGGCACCGAGCAGGACGGCGTTGGCGAGGGCGGCGAGCACCTCCAGCCGGTAGAGCCCGAACGTGCGCTGCGGGTCGGTGCCGGCCCGGCGGGTGGCGGTGATCGCCGCGAGGGCCATGCCGATGCCGAGGACGTCGGTGAACATGTGCCCGGCGTCGGAGAGCAGCGCCAGCGAGCCGGTGGTGAAGGCGGCCACCGCCTCGACCACCATCAGGGCGGCGAGCAGCGCGAACGCGGCCCAGAGGCGGCCTGCGTGGCGGTGTGCCGCATTGGCCACCGCGCCGCTGTGGTCATGACCTGCGCCCACGCCAACACCCTCCCTGCCGCGTACCGGCCCGGCCCAATGTATGTTCACATCGCTATGTATGCAAGTGAACTGTGGGTGGCGGCGGGGCCGGTCACCCCACCGGGTCGAGCGTGGTGAGGCGCTGCGTCGCCCGGGACAGCGCCACGTAGAGCGTGCGGACGCCCGAGCCGGGGTCGGCCCGGATCTCGCCCGGCGCCACCAGCACCACGCCGTCGTACTCCATGCCCTTGGCCTGGAGGCTGGTGACGACCTGGAGCCGGCCCGCGCCGAGCGCGCCCAGCCAGCCGGCCACCTCGTCCCGGCGCGGCACCGGCGTGATCACGCCGACGGTGCCCTCCACCTGCGCGAGCAGCGCCTCGGCCGCCTCGACGGTGGCCGCCGGCAGGTCGGCGGCGGGCACTGTGCGCTCGACCGGCGGCACGCCCGTGGACCGCACCGCGTCGGGCAGCGGCAGGTCCGGGTAGAGGCGGCGGATCTCCGCCGCCGCCACCGCGAAGATCTCCGCCGAGTTGCGGTAGTTGGTGGTCAGCTCGTAGCGGTGCCGCTTACGCCGGCCCAGCGCCTGGTCACGGGCCCGGTCCAGCTCCTGCGGGTCGCCGGTCCAGGCGGTCTGCGCCGGGTCACCGACCACCGTCCAGGACGCCAGCCGGCCGCGCCGGCCGATCATCCGCCACTGCATCGGCGAGACGTCCTGCGACTCGTCCACCACCACGTGCGCGTAGTCGCGGTAGTCGGCCGGACGCTCCCGCGCCGCCGCGCGGGCGGCGCGCTGCCGGTCGGCGTACGTGCTCAGCTCGCGCACGCCACCGGCGAGCTGGTACGGGTCGCGCTTGGGCCGGGCCCGCTGCACCGGCTTGCCGAGCAACGCGTCCAGCTCGTCCAGCAGCGCGATGTCGGCCACCGTCAGCCCCTCGGTCGCAAGCGTCCGGTACGCGTCGCCGAGCAGCCGGATCTCCGCCGAGGAGAGGATCCCCCCGGCGTAGCGGCGCAGCCGGTCCGGGCGGGCCAGCCAGTCCAGCACGTGCCGCGGGTGCAGCCGGGGCCACCACGCCTTGAGGAACTCGCGGAACTCGGGCCGCCCGATGATCTCGTCCTCGAATGCGGGCTGCTCCGGCAGGCGTCCCACCCGCAGCGTGCGGGCCTGCGCGTAGAGCGCGGCGAGCACCGCGTCGAACGCCGCCCGGCGTACCTCGTTGCGGCGCGCCCCACGGCCCAGCGTCCGCTCCCGGATCGCGTCCAGCGCGGGACGTTCCAGGCGCAGCAACTCGCCCCGGTACAGCAGGCGCAGCTCGGCCGGGGAGTCCGGCACCGCGTCGCGGACCGCGCGTTCCAGCACCCGGCGCATCCGCAGCGATCCCTTCACCGCCGCCACGTCCGGCGGGTCGGTGCGGGACGCGGACAGGCCGGGGAACAGCGAGCCGAGCGAGTGCAGCGTGGCGGTCTCCTCGCCGAGCGAGGGCAGCACCGAGGCGATGTACTCGACGAACACACCGGACGGGCCGACCACCAGGATGCCGCCGCCGGCGTACCGGGCCCGGTCGGAGTAGAGCAGGTATGCCGCCCGGTGCAGCGCCACCGCCGTCTTGCCGGTGCCCGGGCCGCCGGAGACGATCGTGACGCCGTTGCCGGGGGAGCGGATCGCCTCGTCCTGCTCGCGCTGGATGGTGGCGACGATGTCCCGCATGCCCCGGCCGGTGGCCCGGGACAGCGTGGCCAGCAGCGCCCCGTCGCCGACCACCGCCATGTCCGGCGGCGCGGCCTCCGGGTCCAGCAGGTCGTCCTCGATCCGGGTGACCTTCTCGGAGGCGGACTGGATCGTGCGCCGGCGCACCACGCCGCGCGGCTCGGCCGGTGTCGCCTGGTAGAACGCGGCGGCAGCGGGCGCCCGCCAGTCCACCACCAGCGTCTCCGCGTCCACGCCCCGCACCCCGAGGCGGCCGACGTGCAGCACCTGCCCGGTACGCAGGTCCAGCCGCCCGAACACGAGCCCCTCGTGCTCGGCGTCCAGCACGTGTCGGCGCTGGGCGGCGTGGAAGACCATCGCGTCCCGCTCGACAAGCGCGCCGAAGTTCCCGACCCGGGCCAGCCGGTAGCCCTCCCGCTCGGCGTCGGCCGCCGACCGGCGCAGTTCGGCCAGCCGGGCGTACACCCGGTCGAGGTGGCGCTGCTCGGCGGCGATCTCCCGGTCCAGCGTGGTCTGGTCGGTCAACGCGGATGCTCCTGTGTTCGGAGGGCACGACGGGCTGAATGAGGGTACGGGCCGCCGGCAACCGGCACGCCGGGGCATGCCGCGCACGTGGCGTACGTCGGTGCCGCCCGGAGGTGGGGAACGCTCAGAGGCGGGTCGCGGGACGGGCGGCCAGCACCCGGTCCAGCACGCCGGTGAGGGCCGCGTTCACCTCGTCGGGGCGCTCCATCATCAGCATGTGCCCGGCACCCGGGCAGACGGTCAGCTCCGTGCTGGGCAGCGCCGACGCGATCGACTCGGCGCAGGGCGGCGGCGTGAGCCGGTCCCGGTCGCCGACCAGCGCGGCGGCCGGCAGCCCGCCGAGCGCGGCGAGCGTATCCAGCCGGTGCTGGGCGCCGATCGAGGCGCGGAAACCGCCGATCGAGCGCAGCGTGGCCCGGGCCACCGCGGAGGTGACCAACCGGATGTCCGCCGGGTCGCAGCGGTCGCCGAACAGCATCCAGCGAATGCTCGGGCGCAGCGCGCGCAGCAGCGCGTGCGGGGGCCGCCAGCCGCCGCAGCGGGCCAGCACCCCGGCGCCTGTCGTCTCGGCCAGGCGGATCAGCCGGGTGATCCGGGGGGACAGACCGTACGCGGTGTGCGTGTGTCCCTCGGCGGTGGTGGAGACGAACACCAGACCGGCGGTACGCGCGGCGAACCGGTCGGGGTGGCGGTGGGCGTACTCCATCACCGTCATCCCGCCCATCGAGTGCCCGACCAGGACGACCGGACCGGACGGGACGATCTCGTCGACCACCGCCGCCAGGTCGTCACCGAGCTGGGCGAGGGTGGCGTCGCGCAGCGCCAGGCAGCTCGACCGGCCGTGGCCGCGCGCGTCGTAGGTGACCAGGCGGACCCGGCCGCCGAAGCGTTCCCGCAGCTCGGCGACCTGACGGTGCCAGCTGCGCCCGTCGAGCGTCCAGCCGTGCAGCAGGACGGCGGTGACCTCGGCGTCGACCGGCCCGGTGACGCTGACGTGCAGGCGTACGTCGTCGGGGAGCCGCAGTTCCAGGTCCGGCATCGTCCACCTCCCGGCCCGCCGATGTGTGTCCACCGGATGACCCGGCGGTGACACCGGCGTTACCCGCCATGAGACCACGGCAACCGGCCCGGAGAGAAGATTCCGGTCCGGCCCCACGGCGTCGGATCGGTGACCAGGCTGGGAGGCATGCCGTACACCAGTCCGCGCGCCGCGCTGGCCGAGCTGCTCGCCGGCAACCGCCGCTTCGTCAGCGGCCGGCCGGTGCACGGGCACGACGTCACCGCCGCCGCCGCGGTGGCCTCCGGCGACCAGCAGCCGTACGCGGTGGTGCTGGGCTGTATCGACTCGCGGGTGCCGTTGGAGGCGATCTTCGACCAGACGTTCGGTTCGATCTGCGTGATCCGTACCGGCGGGCACGTGCTGGACCGGGCCGTCCGGGGCTCGATCGAGTACGTGGTGGAGCAGCTCGGCGTACGCCTGGTGATGGTGCTGGGCCACGAGCGCTGCGGCGCGGTCGGCTCGACCGTCGAGGCGCTGCGCACCGGGCGGCGGCCCGGCGGCGACCTGGCGTACGTGGTGGACCGGATCGCCCCGGCGGTGACCGACGTCGGGTTGGACGACCCGGACGCGCATCCGCTGGCGATCCGCCGCCACGTCCGGCGCACGGTGGCCGCGTTGCGCGCCGACGACCGGCTGGCCGGGCCGGTGGAGGCCGGCGAGTTGGCGGTGGAGGGCGCGCTCTACGACCTGGCCACCGGCGAGGTCACGCTGTTGCCGCAGGAGGAGACGCGAAACCGCCCGCCGGGATGATCCCGGCGGGCGGTCGCGGTGGTGCGGGTGAGGGCGCTCAGCCCTCGAAGACGCCGGCCTCGACCAGGCGCTTCTCGGTGGCGTCCCAGCCGTGGTCCGGGTAGGACGCGGCCAGGCCGTTGATCTCGGCGCGGATCTTGGCGGCGTGGCCGGCGGCGGCCAGCACCCGGATCTCCTCGACGAAGGCGTCGGAGTCGGTGCGCAGGTGCGCGGTCTTGCCGTTGGTCAGGTTGCGCACGTAGGCGTGCTTGCCGCCGTTGAGCGGGATCAGGTACTTGAACTCGCCCAGCACGCTGAGGGCGCCACCCTGGCCAGCCTGGCCGGCCCGGACGGACGCGCGCGCGGTCTTAGAGGTGTTGCTCGCCACGGAGGTACTCCTTGCAGACGTACGGTGGGGACGGAAGGCCGTCCGGGGGCTGTGCGAGTGACGCCCGGGTGGGCGCCGGCCCGCGAAGATGTACGGCGGCACAGAGAACCGCCCAGAGAACTGTACACGACCACGACACCTGGCTGGTCGTCGCGGCGTCAGAGGGCATAACCGGGTCCGCCACCCGGGTATTTCCCGCTCCGGGGCCCGGCGAATTTTCCGATTCGCTGGCGCACCACCAGTCACACGGGTCATCATGTGTGCCAGGTACCACTCGGTAGGACGAGGTCGTAGGGGAAGACGCACCTCGGCTCACCGGGAGGTCACCGTGCCAACGCGTGGCGTCGTATACGTCCACTCGACCCCGCTCGCCGTGTGCTCGCACGTCGAGTGGGCGATCGCGCGCGTCCTCGCCGCGCCGGTCAACCTGCACTGGACGGCGCAGCCCGTCGATCCGGGCGCCCGCCGCGCCGAGTGCGGCTGGACCGGCAGCCCGGGGACCGGCGCGGAGCTGGCCGCTGCCCTCCGGCAGTGGCCCATGATCCGTTTCGAGGTCACCGAGGAACCCAGTCCCGGCGTCGACGGCGAGCGCTTCATGTACGTACCGGGCCGGGGCCTGTTCCGGGCCGCTGTCGGCGCGGCCGGCGACATCCAGCTCGGCGAGGACCGCCTCCGCAGCCTGATGACCGCCGCACGTGGCCCGGAGGCGCTGGCCCACGCCCTGGACAAGGCGCTCGGCACCGCCTGGGACGCCGAGCTGGAGCCCTACCGGTACGCCGGCGACGGCGCGCCGGTGACGCTGCTCACCCGGGTCGGGTGACGGCGGCCGAGTTGCCCCGATACGGTGGGCCGCGTGTCGATTTCCCCGCGGCGCTCCGCCGTCGCGCTCGCCGCACTGACCGCGCTGCTCGTCTCCGGGTGCTCGGACGGGCCGGACCGTCCCCGGCCCGCCCCGACGAGCCCGGCGCCGTCGTCCGCAGCGCCCGCGCCGAGTGACTCGCCGGCCGCCGATCCGGCCGCCCGCGCCGTCGCGCTCGTCGGCACGCTGAGCGACGAAGACCTGGTCGGGCAGGTGCTGATGCCCTACGCGTACGGCAGCTCGGCCACCGAGGTCTCGGCCGGTTCGGCGGCCGGGAACCGGGCGCTCGCCGGGGTCGACACCCCCGCCGAGATGGTGGCGAAGTACCGGCTCGGCGGCGTGATCCTGGTCGGCTTCAGCGCCGACGACCCCACCTCGGGCAACCAGGCCACCACGAACGTGGACAACCCGAAGCAGGTCCGTGCGCTCACCGACGGGCTGCGCGCCGCCGCCGGCAAGCTGCCCGCCGGCGGCGCGCCGTTCCTGATCGGCACCGACCAGGAGTACGGCGTGGTCACCCGGATCACCGACGGGGTGACCCTGCTGCCCAGCCCGCTCGCCGCCGGCGCCGCCGGGAACCCGGCACTCACCGAGGCCGCCTGGCGGGCCGCCGGGGCCGAGCTGGCCGCGATGGGCATCAACCTCGACTTCGCCCCGGTCGCCGACGTGCTCGCCACCCGCAGCACGGTGATCGGCTCCCGGTCCTTCGGCGCCGACCCGGCGAGCGCGTCCCCGCAGGTGGCCGGCGCGGTACGCGGCCTGCAGGCCGAGGGCGTCGGCGCCGCGGTCAAGCACTTCCCCGGGCACGGCCTCAGCGCCGAGGACTCGCACACCGAACTGCCGGTGATCAAGCAGTCCCGCGCCGAGCTGGACCGTCTCGCGTTCCCGCCGTTCCGGTCCGGCATCGGCGCCGGAGCGATGGCGGTGATGTCGGCCCACCTGGACGTCAAGGCCGTCGACCCGGGCACCCCCGCCACGTTCTCCCGCAAGCTGCTCACCGACGTGCTGCGCGGCCAGCTCGGCTTCCAGGGCGTGGTGATCACCGACGGGATGAACATGGCCCCGGCGAAGAAGTGGTCGCCGGGCGAGGCCGCCGTGCGCGCGCTCAACGCCGGCAACGACCTCATCCTGATGACCCCGAACGTCACCCAGGCGTACGACGGGCTGCGCGCCGCACTCAAGGACGGCTCACTGCCCCGCGCCCGCCTGGTCGAGGCGGTCACCCGCGTGCTGACCATGAAGTTCCGGCTGGCCGGACGGGACACCCCCGCGCTGTCCACGCTCGACGGCGCTGCGCACCGCAAGGCCGCCGACGACCTGGCGACCGCCGCCGTGACGGTGCTGCGCGGCAAGTGCGGCGGCGCGGTGACCGGCCCGGTGAGCGTGACCTCCTCCGGCGGCCGGGAGCGCACCCGCAAGCTGCTGACCGAGGCGCTCACCGCGGCCGGGGTCAAGGTCGTGCCCTCCGGCGGCACAGTGGTGCACCTGGTCGGGTACGGCGACGGGGCGAAGGACCTGAGCGCCGGCGCCGCCGTGACGGTGGCGATGGACACGCCGTACGTCCTGTCCGGTGCGAAGTCCCCGACGCTGATGGCGACCTACTCGTCCACCCGCGCCTCGATGACCGGGCTGGCCGCGGTGCTCGCCGGCAAGGCCCGCCCGGCCGGCCGCTCCCCGGTGCCGGTCTCCGGCCTGCCCGCCACCACCTGCCGGACCTGACCGCCGTCGTAACTCGGGTGCGGCCCGGGGTGGCCGGCTGGCAGGGTGGCGCACATGGGACAGGCGGCACAGGGCTTCCGGTACGTCGAGCGCGGCGACGGCACGGTGGTGATCACGCATCACGGCCGGGTCGCCGGCACGTTGCGCGGCGGCCGGGCCGCGCAGTTCCTGGCCGAGGTGGACGACGATCCGCAGCTGACCATGGCCCGGTGGACCGGCAACTACCGGCACGGCAACGAGCGGACCGCCCGGCAGCACCCCCGCAACCGCGGCTGAGACGTGCGGAAGGGCCCCTCCTCGAACGGAGAAGGGGCCCTTCGCGTCCGCTCAGGGGCGGGTGAAGACCAGCGCCACGTTGTGCCCGCCGAAGCCGAACGCGTTGTTCAGCGCCGCCGGGATCTCCATGTGACGCGCCTTGTGCGCGGCGACGTCCAGCGTCAGGCCCTCGTCCGGGTCGTCCAGGTTGATCGTCGGCGGGATCACGCCGTCCCGGATGGCCAGGATGGTGGCGATCGACTCCAGCGCGCCGGCCGCGCCGAGCAGGTGCCCGGTCATCGACTTCGTGGCGGTGAGCACCGGGTGGTCGCCGACCGCCTGACGCAGCGCGCCGATCTCCAGCATGTCCCCGACCGGGGTGGAGGTGGCGTGCGCGTTGACGTGCACGATGTCGGTACGGGCCACGTCCGCGTCGGCGACCGCCCGGGCGATGGCGCGGATGGCGCCCTCACCCTCGGCGTGCGGCTGCACGATGTCGTACGCGTCCGAGGTGATCCCCGCGCCGGCCAGGCGCGCGTACACCCGGGCGCCCCGGGCGGCGGCGTGGTCGGCGCGCTCCAGGATCACCACGCCCGCGCCCTCGCCGAGGACGAAGCCGTCGCGACCGGAGTCCCACGGCCGGGAGGCCCGTTCCGGCTCGTCGTTGCGGGTCGACATGGCCCGCATCGAGCTGAAGCCGGCGATCGGCAGCGGGTGGATGACCGCCTCGGTGCCGCCGGCCACCACCACGTCGGCCCGGCCGGCGCGGATGATGTCAAGGCCCAGCGCGATCGCCTCCGCGCCGGTCGCGCAGGCGCTGGCCACGGTGTGGACGCCGGCCTTGGCGCCCAGCTCCAGACCGACCCAGGCGGCCGGGCCGTTCGGCATCAGCATCGGGATGGTGTGCGGGGAGACCCGCCGCGGTCCGGACGCCTCCAGGATGTCGTCCTGGGCGAGCAGGGTGGTGGCGCCGCCGATGCCCGAGCCCACGCTGACCGCCAGGCGCTCCGGGTCCGGCGCGGCCTCGTCCAGACCGGCGTCGGCCCACGCCTGCTTGGCGGCGATGATGGCGATCGCCTCCGAGCGGTCCAGCCGGCGCAGCTTCACCCGGTCCAGCACCTCGGACGGGTCGACCGCCAGTTCGGCGGCGATCCGGACGGGCAGTTGCGCGGCCCACTCCTGGGTGAGCGCACTCACCCCGGAGCGGCCGGCGAGCATGGCGTCCCAGGTCGACGCGACGTCCCCGCCGAGCGGGGTCGTCGCGCCGAGCCCGGTGACGACGACGTCGGGACGACTCATGATCAGGACTGCGCCTCGATGTAGCTGACCGCGTCCCCGACGGTCTTGAGGTTCTGCACCTCGTTGTCCGGGATCTTGACGCCGAACTTCTCCTCGGCCGCCACCACGACCTCGACCATGGAGAGCGAGTCGACGTCGAGGTCGTCGGTGAAGGACTTCCCCTCGGCCACGTCGTCCGGGTTCACCCCGGCAACCTCTTCGAGGATCTCGGCGAGGCCGGCGGTGATCTCGTCACGGGTCATTGCGGTTGGTTCCTCTCATCGGGGGTTCCGGTGACCGGCGTCGCCGGTCACGCACCTCGGCGCGTTCGCGCCCGAGGGGGTCTCAGGGGCAGCGCACGACCTGACCGGCGTAGGTCAGGCCGCCGCCGAAGCCGAACAGCAGCACCGGGGCGCCCGAGGGCACCTCGCGCCGCTCGACAAGCTTCGACAGCGCCAGCGGGATGCTCGCCGCCGACGTGTTGCCGGACTCGACGATGTCCTTGGCGATGATCGCGTCCGGGATGTTCAGCCGCTTGGCGATGCCGTCGATGATCCGGGCGTTGGCCTGGTGCGGCACGAACGCGGCCAGCTCCGACGGGTCCACCCCGGCGCGTTCGCACGCCTGCAGCGCGAGCGGGGCGATCGCGGTGGTGGCCCAGCGGAACACCGACTGGCCCTCCTGGGTGATGTACGGCTGCCAGCCCTCGATCCGGACCGCGTCGCTCTTCTCCGGCGCGGAACCCCAGACCACCGGCCCGATCCCGGCCGGCTCGTCGTCGGCGGTCGCGCTGACCACGGCCGCCCCGGCGCCGTCGGCGAAGATGATGCAGGTCGAGCGGTCGGTCCAGTCGGTGAAGTCGGAGAGCTTCTCCGCGCCGATGACGATCGCGTTGCGCGCCGCGCCGGCCCGGATCGCGTGGTCGACAGTGCCCAGCGCGTACGCGAAACCGGAGCAGGCGGTGTTGAGGTCGAACGCCCCGGGCGCATTGATGCCCAGCTTGGCCGCGACCCGGCAGGCCACGTTGGGGCTGCGGTCCACCGACGAGCAGGTGGCCACTACGACCAGATCGATGTCGGCGGCGGTGAGGCCGGAGTTGGCGAGCGCCTTGCCGGCGGCGGCGGCGGCCATGTCGGCCACCGTCTCGTCGCCGGCGATCCGCCGGGTGACGATGCCGACCCGGTCCCGGATCCACTCGTCGTTGGTGTCGACCATCTGGGCGATCTCGTCGTTCGTGACGACGCGGGAGGGCTGGTAGTGCCCCATCGCGACGATCCGGCTGCCGGCCATTTAGTGCGTTCCTCCGATACGGACGAGGGGCTGGCCCGGTGCGACCGGGTCGTCGTGGTGTGCGAGCCACTCGACGAGCGGCCCGTTGTCGTGTGCGGTCACCTCGACCGGGCCCCGGCCGGTGGTGACGTGGCCGAGGACCGCACCGGCGCGTACCTCGGCGCCCTCGGCCGGTCCGGCCGACCGGTCGAGGCGTCCGGCGGCGGGGGAGACGACCACCCGGAACGACGGCGCGGTCGGGCGGGCGGCGGGGCCGGCGTGCCGGGCGATCAGGCGGCGCGCGGCGGGCAGGTCGGCCGGGGTGTTCAGGGCGACGATCTCGGGTGCGCCCTCGCCCTTGAGTTCCCGCTTGACCAGCCCGGCGAGCGTGCCGGCGGGCGGCAATTCGATCACGCCGGTGACGCCGAGGTCGGCCAGCGTACGCATGCACAGATCCCAGCGGACCGGGGCGGTCACCTGCCGGACCAGCCGGCGTACCGTCTCGGGGCCGTGCCCGACCGGTGCGCCGTCGAGGTTGGACAGCAGGATCCGGGCCGGGGCGGAGGCCGGGACACCGGCGGCGATCGCGGCGAGCGCGGTCTCGGCCGGCGCCATGTACGGCGTGTGGAACGCGCCCGCCACCTGGAGCCGGATGACCCGGGTGCGGGCCGGCGGCTCGGCGGCCAGCTTGTCCAGCGCGTCGACCGCGCCGGCGGCGACGATCTGACCGGCGCCGTTGCGGTTGGCCGGGTGCAGCCCGTGCGACTGGAGCGCGGCGAGCACCTCGTCCGGGTCGCCGCCGAGCACGGCGGCCATCCCGGTCGGCTCCAGCGCGCAGGCGGCGGCCATCTCCCGCCCGCGTACGCCGGCGAGCGTCACGGCGGCCTCGGCCGGGAGCACTCCGGCCAGCGCGGCGGCGCCCAGCTCACCGACGCTGTGCCCGGCGACCAGGCCGACGTCGTGCATCGGCAGGTGCTCGGCGGCGAGCAGCGCGGCGGCGACCAGCAGCGGCTGGGTGCGGGCGGTGTCCTTGATCTCGTCCGCGTCCGCCCGGGTGCCCAGGTGGATCAGATCCACCCCGGCGAGCGCCGACCACCAGCGCAGACGTGCCTCGGTGCCGGGGAGGTCGAGCCACGGCGTGAGGAAGCCGGGCTTCTGCGAACCCTGTCCGGGAGAGAGTACGGCGAGCACGTGTACGACTCTGACGGATCCGGGCGTGCCGCGCTGTAACGTACGGCACCAAACCGCACTAGAACCTTTAGAGGAAACCTACAAAGATCGCTGGCGATCATCGCCTGTCGGAGACCGACGGCACCACCGGGTCGAGCCGTCCCACTGTGAGCGCGACCTGCAACGCGAACGCGTCGCGCGGGGCCAGTGGGGAGAAACCGGTCACCTCGGCGATCCGCTTCAGCCGGTAGCGCACGGTGTTCGGGTGCACGAACAGCGCCCGGGCCGCGCTCTCCAGCGTGCCGCCGGCGGCGAAGAACGCGTCGAGCGTCTCCAGCAGCTCACCGCCGGAGCGGGCCAGCGCCGCGTACACGTCGTGGCGCAGCCGGCGACGGGCCTCGGTGTCCCCGGCCAGTGCGCGTTCCGGCAGCAACTCGTCGGCGGCGACCGGGCACGGCGCGGTCGGCCAGGCCGGCGCGGCCCGGAACCCGGCCAGCGCGGCCCGCGCCGACTCGGTGGCCTCGTCCAGGCTGGGCACCGCCGGGCCGACCACCACCGGCCCCTCACCGAAGGCGGTACGCAGCTTCTCCGTGGCCGCCACCGGATCGGCCGCCCCGCCCAGCACGATGACCAGGCGGTCGCCGTGCACGCCGCCGATCACCTCGACGCCGATCCGGCGGGCCTGCCGGTAGACGGTGTGCAGCACGGCCGCGACCTCGCCGCCGGGGGAGCGGCCCACCGCCACCGCCACCGGCGGCGCGTCGGTCCAGCCCAGCGCGGCGGCGCGGCTGGCCAGCACGTCCGGGGAATCGCCCCGCAGCAGCGCGTCGACAAGCAGCGCCTGCAACCGGGCGTCCCAGGAGCCGCGGCTCTCGGCGGCCCGGGCGTACACCCGTGCGGCGGCGAACGCGATCTCCCGGGAGAAGCGCAGTACCGCCTCCCGCAGCGACTGCTCCTCGCCCGGCACGGCCAGGTCCGACACCTGTTCCTCGACCACGTCGATGGTCACCTTGATCAGCGCCACGGTCTGCTGGAGGCTGATCGAGCGGGCCAGTGCCTGCGGCGCGGCGGCGAAGACCTCGTCCGACACCTCCTGGGTGCGGTCGGTCGCGCCGCCGCCCTGACGCAGCCACTGCACCAGGGAGCGCACGCCGGCCTGGGCGACGAGCATGACCCAGGAGCGCTGGTCGGCGGGCAGCTCACGGAACCACGGCAGCGTCTCGTCCATCCGGGCCACGCTTGCGGTCGCCAGGCCGCCCGCCGCCCGTTCGATGCGGCGCAGCGTCGCCGACGTCTCCGTTCCGCCCGGTTCGCTCACCGCACCAGCCTGACACGGCGTGACCAGCGGATCCACTTCGAGCCGGCGGGCCCGCGGTGGCGTGACGATCTCCACCGGTACGCGCTGACGATCTCGTCCGGCCGGGCCAGTACGGTGTCAGGGCACGCCGGGCCAGACTCCGGCCGGGCGGGCGAGGGCGACGCGTGAGGGGGGCCGGGGATGGCGCAGGGGGAGGCCGAGCACGGTTGCGCCCAGGGTGAGGCCTGCCGGCGGGGCCACGACCAGCCGGCGACTGCCACGCACCCGCGCCGGCCGTGCCTGAGCCATCAGGGCGAGCAGCCTGCGGGCCGGGTGCCGGAGCGCGCCGAGGACGAGCCGGGCGTGCCCCGGCAGCGGGCGGCGGAGCCGGCGCACCCGGCCGACGACGAGCCGTTCGACCGGAACTGCCGCAGCGATCTCGCGGGCTGGGCGGGCGCCCATCGGCACGGCGCGGTACGCCCGCGCAACCGCACCACCCGCCGGGAGCGCCCGCCGCGCCGCTGGTGCTGACGCGCCGCCGGGTGCGGGTCAGCGCGTGCGCCGCCGGACCAGCAGCGCGATGCCGGCCAGCCCGGCGGTGATGACGACCACGATGCCCACGTTGAGCAGCAGCAGCCGCTGGAGTTCACCGAGCGCGGTGTCGATGTTCTGCACCGGGTCGAGCGCCTCCTCCGGAAGCACCCGCTCGCCGCCGCCGATGCCGCCGGCGAGCGTGTCGAACTGCGCCGGCATCGGCACGCCCACCGAGCGCAGCGTCTCGGGCATGTTGAGCCGGCCGAAGAACCAGCCGGCGCGGGTGCTGCTCAGGTCCGGCTGCTTGCCCGGCCGGTAGATCCGGGGACCGCCCTTGGCCAGCGGGAACAGGTCGTAGGTGCGCTGCGGGCCGGCGGCGGCGAGCACCACCACCGTGTACTTCGGACCGAGGTCCTTGGCGGCCGGGCCGCGCAGCTGACCGGTCGTGCCGAGCCACTTGACCTGGTCGACCACCAGGTTGACCTCGTTCGGGCTGACGTCGGCGCGCAGCTGCAACGGCGCGTCGAGCCGCTCGCCGGTGATGTCGACGCCGGTCGGGGCCGGCTTGGGCTTCGGCGCGGCCTGAACCGCTGCCGTGCCGGCCAGGGCCAGCGTGCACGCCAGGGCCGCTACGCTCCCGGTCACGGCGACAAGCAGCCGTCTCACCCTTCGGACCATCGCCGCCTCCTCGCCCCGTTCGATGGCTGGCTTCCGCTGCAGGTCACACTGGACCGGTGTCCACCACAAAGACTCCGCAGAACGGCGCTCGGTTGCAGCTGGTGGAAGAGTATTTGGAACTATCTGCGAGCTGAGACCGACCAACGAGCGGTCGATGATCATCGGCCGGATCCTACCCGGACGGAGGGAATCATGGGGGGCAGGGTCGCCCGTATGACACGTACCTGGGTGGTGGTGCTCGGGGTGGTGGCGGCGTTCGCACTGCTGCCGGCCGCGCCGGCCGCCGCGCACAACTCGCTGACCGGCAGCGATCCGCGCGACGGGGCCCGGCTGGCCGCTGCGCCGGAGCGGATCGAGCTGCGGTTCCTCGCCACGCCGAAGGAGGCGACCACCGAGGTCACCGTCACCGGCCCGGACAACGTGGCCGCTACCGGCGGCGCGCCGACCTTCTCCGGCAAGCGCGTGATCGTGCCGTTCCGGCCGGGCGCGGCCGGCCTCTACATCGTGACCTACCGGCTGGCCTCCGACGACGGACACCCGATCAAGGGGGAGGTCCGGTTCACCCTGACCACCGGCACCCCGGCCGAGTCGCCGTCGGCGACGGTGCCGCCCACCAGCGCCGCGCCGACCGCCGCGCCCACCAGCGCCGCGCCGTCCCCGGCGAGCCCGACCCCGGCCGCCGCCGGGGCGGACGACGACTGGGGTACGGGCTGGCTGTGGGCGGCCGGCGCGGTGGTGGTGCTCGCGGCGCTGGGTGGCGGGCTGCTGTGGCGGCGCCGGGCCACCCGCCGGTGATTGTGGCCAGCGCGCTTCACTCTGCGTGACACTGCTGGCGCAATGTTCGCCGAAAACGCATATGCCTCTGAGTCATAACTATGACTCAGAGGCATATCGCGCAATAGAGGTACCGCTCTCCGGCCACGACACGCCCGAGCGTCGGAACGGGCGCCGGGCCCGCGGCTCAGACCAGGCGTACGCGGGCGGCGCGCAGCCGGGTCAGCGTACGGTCGCGGCCGAGCACCTCAAGCGACTCGAACAGCGGCAGGCCGACGGTGCGCCCGGTGACCGCGACGCGTACCGGTGCCTGCGCCTTGCCGAGCTTCAGCCCGCGCTCCGCGCCGACCGCCTCCAGCGTGGCCTTCAGCGACTCGGCGTCCCAGGACTCCAGCGCCTCGAACGCGACGATCGCCGCGTCCAGCAGGTCGGCGGCGCCCTCCTTCATCGCCTTGGCCCAGGCCGCCTCGTCGATCAGCGGGTCGGCCAGGAACAGGAAGTCGACGTTCGGCACGATCTCGCTGAGCACCGCGATCCGGGTCTGCGCCAGCGGGGCCACCGCCGCGAACGCGGCCGGGTCGAACTCCTCGGGCTGCCACGGCGGCGGGGCGATGGTCCCGGTGCCGGTGAGCCACGGCCGGCACGCCTCGACGAAGTCCGCCACCGGCAGCGCCCGGATGTAGTCGCCGTTGAACGCGCGCAGCTTCTTCTCGTCGAAGAACGCCGGGGACGGGTTGACCTCGTCCAGCCGGAACTCCTCCTCGATCACCGACCAGGGCACGATCTCCCGGTCGCCCGAGGGCGCCCAGCCCAGCAGCATCAGGTAGTTGCGCATCGCGTCGGCGAGGTAGCCCTCGTCCCGGTACGCCTCCAGTGCGACCTTGTCCCGCCGCTTGGACAGCTTCTGCCGCTTCTCGTTCACCACCACCGGCACGTGCGCCCAGACCGGCGGCTTGACGCCGAGCGCGTCCCACAGGAGTTGCTGCTTCGGGGTGTTCGGCAGGTGCTCCTCGGCCCGGATCACGTGGGTGATGCCCATCGACATGTCGTCGACCACGTTCGCCAGCAGGAACACCGGGGAGCCGTCGCCGCGGGCGATGACGAAGTCCTCGATCAGCTTGTTCTCGAACGTCGGCTCGCCGCGGACCAGATCGACGACCACGGTCTCGCCCTCGTCCGGCGTGCGGAAGCGCAGTGCCCGTCCCTCGCCCGGCTCCAGGCCGCGGTCCCGGCAGAAGCCGTCGTAGCCGCGCTGCTGCGGGCCGGTACGCGCCTGCACGTCCTCGCGGGTGCAGTCGCAGTAGTAGGCCCGGCCGCCCTCGTACAGCCGCTGCGCGGCGGCCCGGTGCTCGCCCGCGTACGAGGATTGGAAGTACGGGCCCTCGTAGCTGCCCCGGGCGATGCCGATCCAGTCGAGCGCGGAGAGGATGCCCTCGGTCCACTCGGGCCGGTTACGTGCCGCGTCGGTGTCCTCGATGCGCAGCACGAACACCCCGCCCTGCTGCTTGGCGAAGATCCAGTTCTGCAGCGCCGAGCGGGCACCGCCGACGTGGAACATACCGGTCGGGGAAGGGGCGAAGCGTACACGTACCGTCACGCCCCCCAGCCTACGGCTGACCGCGACGGGTTTCCGGCAGGGGGCCGGGTCAGGGCACCGACTTGATCTTCACGACCAGGGCGCTGCCGAGCAGGGTGACCGCCGCGGTGACCGCGTACAGCGTCGGGTAGCCGCCGAGGTGCACGACGATCGGCGCGGACAGCGCCGGACCGAGCACCTGCGGCGCCGAGTTGGCGATGTTGATCACGCCGAGGTCCTTGGCCCGGTCGGTGGCGGCGGGCAGCACCTGCGTGATCAGCGCGGCGTCCACCGACAGGTAGACGCCGTACCCGGCGCCGAGCAGCAGTGCCGCGACGATCGCCATCGGCCAGGTCGGCGCCGCCGCGAGCAGCACCGCCGCCACCGCCATGATCAGCCCGGAGGTGATCACGAAGACCTTGCGCCGGCCGGAGCGGTCGGACATCCGCCCGGCCACCACTGCGGTGAGCATCATGCCCACCGTGTAGAGCAGGATCAGCACCAGCAGGGAGCCCTCGGGGTCGGCTACCCGTACCCCGTCGGTGAGGAAGTAGAGCAGGTAGAGCGTGCCCAGCGCGTTGCCGGTCTGCACCAGGAACCGGGTGAACCAGGCCCAGGCGAAGTCGGGGTGGCGGCGCGGGCTGATCCACATCGAGGCGAACAGCGAGCGCAGCCGCAGCGGGGAGCGGTGCTCCCGGGGCAGGTGGTCGTCCTGGGTCAGCAGCGCGAACGGCAGCGACAGCAGCAGTACGGCGAGCGCGATCGCGGCGTACCCGGCGGCGTTGCCGGTGACCACGGCGGTCACCAGCACCGCGCCGAGCACCAGGCCCAGCGCCTGCGGGATGCCCACCCAGCCGGACACGCCGCCGCGCTGCGCCACCGGCACCCGGTCCGGGATCGCGGCGGTGAGGCTGGCGAGCATCGCGTTGAAGCAGACCTGCGCCGCCACCCAGGCCACCGCCACCCCGGCGATCGTGTTCTGCCGGGCCAGCAGCACCAGGGCGAGCGCGCCGACCACCGCGCCGAGCGCGGTCCAGACGTGCCGGCGGCCGAAGTGCCGGTTGGCCAGCCGCAGCGAGGTGCGGTCGGACAGCGCCCCGGCGAGCGGGTTCGCCAGCACCGCGGCGAGCGCGCCGATGCCGGTGACCACCGCCAGCATGGCCTCCTTGTCGGCCGGGGCGATTCGTTCCACCTGCTGCGGCAGCAGCACCTGGATCGGGGTGAAGAACGCCATCCAGACGCCCAGGTTCGCCGCGAAGATCAGCGCGATCCAGCCCCGCCGTACCGGGACGGTCGGCTCCGCGAGCGCCGCCGGCAGCGAGGCCGGCGTCGGGTTGACGGTGGTCACCGCCGGACCAGATCCCGGAACCAGGTGTACGACGACTTCGGCGTCCGCCGCTGCGTGGCGAAGTCGACGTGCACCAGGCCGAACCGCTTGGTGAAGCCCTCGGCCCACTCCCAGTTGTCCAGCAGGGACCAGACGAAGTACCCGGTCACCGGCACGCCCCCGGCCATCGCCTCGCGCACCGCGCGGATGTGCCCGTCCAGGTACGCGATCCGCTCCGGGTCGTGCACCCGGCCGTCGGCGTCCGGCGCGTCGTCGTACGCGCAGCCGCTCTCGGTGACCTGGATCGGCGGCAGCGCGTCGCCGTACCGCTCGTGCAGGAGGAGCAGCAGTTCGCGCAGGCCGTCCGGGGCCACCGGCCAGTCGAACGCGGTACGCGGGTAGCCCTCCAGTGGCACGATCTCGAACGGCAGGGGCGAGTCCGCCTCCGGCGCGCGGATGCCGGTCGGGTTGTAGTAGTTGACGCCGAGCACGTCGATCGGGGCGGCGATGACGGCCAGGTCGCCGTCGCGTACCACGCCCGGCTCGGGGCCGAGCGCATCCGGGTAGCCGCGTCCGAGCAGCGGATCGGTGAACAGCCGGTTGTGCAGCGCGTCGTACGCCGTGGCGGCGGCCCGGTCCGCGTCGGTGTCGCCGGCCAGGCGCACCGGGGAGTAGTTGTTGGCGATCGCCACCGGGGACGCGCTGCGGGCGCGCAGCGCGGCGACCGCGAGGCCGTGCCCGAGGAGCTGGTGGTGGGCCACCGGGAACGCGTCGAACAGCAGCGTCCGGCCGGGCGCGTGCTCGCCCGTGCCGTGACCGAGGCTCATGTGGATGAACGGCTCGTTGAGCGTGATCCAGAGCTTCACCCGGTCGCCGAGGCGGGCCGCGGTCAGGTCGGCGTACTCGGCGAAGCGGGCTGCGGTGTCCCGGTTGAGCCAGCCGCCGGCGTCCTCCAGCGCCTGCGGCAGGTCCCAGTGGAACAGCGTGGCGACCGGGTCCACGCCGGCGGCGAGCAGTCCGTCCACCAGCCGGTCGTAGAAGTCCAGCCCGGCGGCGTTGGCCGGGCCGGTCCCGGCCGGCTGGATCCGGGGCCAGGCGATCGAGAACCGGTACGCGGACACCCCCAGCCCGGCCAGCAGCGCGGTGTCCTCGGCGTACCTGTGGTAGTGGTCGCACGCCTGGTCGCCGGTGCTGCCGTCGGCGATCCGGCCCGGGTCGTGGGCGAACGTGTCCCAGATGGACGGACCACGTCCGTCGACCGAGGTCGCGCCCTCGATCTGGTACGCGGAGGTGGAGACCCCCCAGCGGAAGCCGGCGGGGAACTCGGGCATCGGCGCGGTCGTCAAGTCACCCTCCAGAACGTGAAGCGTGCTCGCGACTCTAGGGCTCCGCGGACCGCCGCGCCATAGGCCGAGATGACTGGGTGGCGCAAGGGAGTTCGGCGTGTCTTTTCCGAACCCGTCCGCTTAAGTCCGATTTACACATAGAGTGCCAAATATCGCGGATGTGATTTAAGTGGGGGAAAGATACTCATGATCCTCGTGGAACGAAGCGCGCACGTGGCGGCGCCGGTGGATGTGGTCTGGGACGTCGTGCAGCGCGCCGAGCAGCTGCCGGCCTGGCTGGCGGGAGTCCGCGCGGCCGAGGTCCTGTCCGGGGAGGGATTCGGGCGGCGGCAGCTGGTCCAGGCCGGACGCGGCGCCGCGCACGAGGCCGAGGTGATCGCCTTCCAGGAGCCGACCCTGATCGGCTGGCGCGAACGCGCGAAGGGCGCCGGCGCCCGGGCCGAGGCGCGCACCGAGATCTACGTCCAGCTGACCCCGGACGAGGAGGGCGGCGGCACCGTCGTACGCCTGATCGTCGTGCGGTGGCCCGCCGGACCCGTCAAGGCGGCCCTGCTCCGGCTCGGCCTGCGCCGGGTCGGCGCCGACCTGGAGGACTCGCTGGCCCGGCTGACCGACCTGGCCGCCGTCGGCTGACCGAGCCCGTCCCGGCGTCGCCCGCGATGGTGACGGCCCGGCGTTCCCGCCAGGGACGCCGGGCCGTCGTCGCATCGGGGGACGAGAAGGGCCCGGCGCGCCTGGCGCCGGGCCCTTCTCGCGTGAGGCGTACTAGCTGTCGCCGCCGGTCTCGCCGACCGGGGCGGCGTTGACGTCGTCCAGCGCGTACTTGCGGGCCGCGTCGGCCGGCACGTGCGCCGGCACCACGCCGCGCAGCGCGAGCTGGCGCAGCGTGGCCACCGCCACCGACTCGGCGTCCACGTGGAAGTGGCGGCGCAGCGCGTGCCGCGTGTCCGACATGCCGAACCCGTCGGTGCCGAGCGAGGTGTAGTCCCCGGGTACCCAGCGGGCGATCAGGTCCGGTACCGCGCGCATCCAGTCGCTGACCGCGACCTTCGGCCCGTCGGCGTCGGCCAGCTTCCGCGCGATGTACGGCACCCGCGGCTCCTCGCCCGGGTTGAGCAGGTTGTGCTCCTCGCACTGGACCGCGTCGCGGCGCAGCTCGGTCCAGGACGTCACCGACCACACGTCGGCGGCCACGCCCCAGTCCTCGGCGAGCAGCTGCTGGGCCTTGAGCGCCCACTGCATGCCGGTGCCGGAGGCGAGGATGTTCGCCTTCGGCGCGTCCTCGCCGACCTGCGGCGCGGGGGAGTAGCGGTGGATGCCCTTGACGATGCCCTCGACGTCCACACCCTCCGGCTCGGCCGGCTGGAAGATCGGCTCGTTGTAGACGGTGAGGTAGTAGAAGATGTTCTCCTGCGCCTCGCCGTACATCCGGTGCAGGCCGTTCTCCACGATGTGCGCCAGCTCGAAGGCGAACGCCGCGTCGTAGGAGACCACCGCCGGGTTGGTGGCGGCGAGCAGCAGCGAGTGGCCGTCCTCGTGCTGGAGGCCCTCACCGTTGAGCGTGGTCCGGCCGGCGGTCGCGCCGAGCACGAAACCCCGAGCCATCTGGTCCGCCGCCGCCCAGAATCCGTCGCCGGTGCGCTGGAAGCCGAACATCGAGTAGAAGATGTACAGCGGGATCATCGGCTCACCGTGGGTGGCGTACGCCGTGCCCGCGGCGGTGAAGGAGGCCACCGACCCGGCCTCGTTGATCCCCTCGTGCAGGATCTGGCCGGTCGTCGACTCCTTGTAGGACAGGAACAGGTCCCGGTCGACGGCGGTGTAGCGCTGGCCGTGCGGCGAGTAGATCTTCTGCGTCGGGAACAGCGAGTCCATACCGAAGGTACGGGCCTCGTCCGGGATGATCGGCACCCAGCGCTTGCCGAACTCCTTGTCCTTCATGATGTCCTTGAGCAGGCGGACGAACGCCATCGTGGTGGCGACCTTCTGCTTGCCCGACCCGCGCTTGACGTCGGAGAACCGCTCGCTACCAGGGATGGCCAGCGTCTTGCGCGCGGTGCTGCGCGTGGGCAGGTAGCCGCCGAGCTGCTGCCGCCGGTCCTTCAGGTACGCGATCTCGTCCGACTTCTCGCCCGGGGTGTAGTACGGCGGGAGGTACGGGTTCTCCTCCAGCTGCTTGTCCGGGATGTCCAGGTAGAGGCGGTCGCGGAAGAGCTTCAGGTCCTCCAGCGTCAGCTTCTTCATCTGGTGCGTGGCGTTGCGGCCCTCGAAGTGCGAGCCGAGCGTCCAGCCCTTGATCGTCTTGGCGAGGATCACCGTCGGCTGGCCGGTGTGCTCCATCGCCGCCTTGTAGGCCGCGTAGAGCTTGCGGTAGTCGTGGCCGCCCCGCTTGAGGTTCCAGATCTCGTCGTCGGTCAGCCCTTCGACCATCTTGCGGGTCCGCGGGTCGCGGCCGAAGAAGTGCTCCCGCACGTACGCCCCGGACTCCGCCTTGTAGGTCTGGTAGTCACCGTCGGGCGTGGTGTTCATCAGGTTGACCAGCGCGCCGTCGGTGTCCGCGGCGAGCAGCGGGTCCCACTCGCGGCCCCAGACGACCTTGATGACGTTCCAGCCGGCGCCCCGGAAGAACGCCTCCAGCTCCTGCATGACCTTGCCGTTGCCGCGGACCGGTCCGTCCAGGCGCTGGAGGTTGCAGTTGATCACGAAGGTGAGGTTGTCCAGCTCCTCGCGGGCGGCTACGCCGATCGCGCCGAGCGACTCGACCTCGTCCATCTCACCGTCGCCCAGGAACGCCCAGACGTGCTGCTGAGAGGTGTCCTTGATGCCGCGGTGCTGCATGTAGCGGTTGAACCGCGCCTGGTAGATGGCGTTCAGCGGGCCGAGGCCCATTGAGACGGTGGGGAACTCCCAGAAGTCCGGCATCAGCCGCGGGTGCGGGTACGACGGCAGCCCGCCACCGGGGTGCGACAGCTCCTGCCGGAACCCGTCGAGCTGGTTCTCGCTGAGCCGGCCCTCGAGGAACGCCCGCGCGTACATGCCGGGGGAGGCGTGGCCCTGGTAGAAGATCTGGTCGCCGCCGCCGGGGTGGTTCTTGCCCCGGAAGAAGTGGTTGAAGCCCACCTCGTAGAGGGACGCCGAGCTGGCGAACGTGGAGATGTGGCCACCGACGCCGATCTCCGGGCGCTGCGCCCGGTGCACCAGCATCGCGGCGTTCCACCTGATGTACGCCCGCAGCCGCCGCTCGACGTGCTCGTCACCCGGGAACCACGGTTCGCGCTCCGGCGGGATCGTGTTGATGTAGTCGGTGGTGGTCAGTGACGGCACCCCGACCTGCCGCTCGCGGGCCCGCTCCAGCAGGCGCAGCATGACGTACCGGGCTCGCTTTGTCCCGCGCTCGTCGATGACACCGTCGAGTGACTCAACCCATTCGCTGGTCTCTTCAGGGTCGATGTCCGGAAGCTGGCTCGGCAGACCAGCGGTGATCACCGGGCGCTTGCGTTCCGTAGCCACAGGCGTTCCCTCGGTTTCGTGTGGGATAGGTCTCTAGCGCCATCCTGCCCCCTGGTGGCGCGTGTCGTCACCTCTCCCACCCCCAGACGCGACGCTCAACACAGGTACCCATCAGTAACTTTGCGCGATCGCCGGATGCGCTATCGGCGGACGCGGCGGGGATCCGGGCACTGCGGCAGAATGCGCCGTATGCGCAGTGAGGTGATCACCGTCCGGACCGGCTCCCGTCCGACCGTCCGGGACATCACGAGCGAGGCCGAACGGTTCGTCTCCGGCGCCGGCGACGGACTGCTGCACGTCTTCGTCCCGCACGCCACCGCCGGGCTGGCGATCATCGAGACCGGCGCCGGGTCCGACGACGACCTGCTGCGGGCGCTCGACGACCTGCTCCCCACCGACGACAGGTGGCGGCACCGGCACGGCTCAGCCGGGCACGGCCGCGACCACGTGCTGCCGGCGTTCGTACCGCCGTACGCGACGCTGCCGGTGCTCGGCGGGCGGCTCCAGCTCGGCACCTGGCAGTCGATCTGCCTGGTCGACACCAACGGCGACAACGCCGACCGCCAGGTCCGCTTCTCGTTCCTGGCCGGCTGACGCGCGGACGACCGGGCGGGAGTTTCCGCCGAACAGCGCTTCATGATCGGCAATCGGTTGCACGAGGTGCCTGACCGTTCGGATGAACGAAGATCGACTTCGCCATAACATGAACGGATGGCGCATTCCACCGTTCCCACCGCCCGTGACCGGGCCGGCCTGGCCGGGGAGACCGTGCGCCGGATCCTGCACGTCGCCGCCGCGATGCGGCACCACCAGCACGAGGGGATCGCGGCACTGGGCCTCACCCCGGCGGTCGCCCGGGCGCTGCACGAGCTGGACCCGGACCGCCCGCTCCCGGCCCGCGACCTCGCCGCGCAGCTCGGCTGCGACAGGTCGAACGTCACCGGACTGGCCGACAAGCTGGAGCAGGCCGGGCTGGTGGAACGGCGTACCGACCCGGCCGACCGGCGGCAGAAGGCGCTCGTCGTCACCGGGCGGGGGCGGCAGGTACGCGAGCGGGTCCGCCAGGTGATGTCGGACTCCCGACTCCTCGACGCCCTGAGCACCGAAGAACTGGCCACACTGCGGAACCTGGTGCTCAAGGTCTCCGACGGGGGCTGCCCGACGGAGTGTGGGCAGGTCTGAGCCACGCCGGGCGGAACGTGTCCGAGTGGGCGAGGCGGGCCCGAGTCGGTAATGCTGTCCGCGTGACCACCCCGCACGATCTCGACGACCGGCTCCGAGCCGAACTGGCCGCGCTCGGGGCGCCCGACCAGCGGCGCGACCTGGGCGAACCGCTGCCCGACGGCGGTGCGTTGACCGGGGCGCAGGCACTGGCCCTGTTCGACGCGCAGCTGACCAGCCGGCTGCTCGACCTGGCCGGCCGGTGGCTGTCCGGCTTCGGTGAGGGGTACTACACGATCGAGTCGGCCGGTCACGAGGGCGACGCCGCGGTGGCAGCCGCGCTGCGGCCGACCGACCCCGCGCTGCTGCACGCCCGCTCCGGCGCGTTCTACTGCCTGCGCGTCGCCCAGGCCGGCGGCGCCTTCCCCGTCACCTTCCCGGAGCCGGAGCCGGAGCCGGAGCCGGAGCCGGAGCCGGAGCCGGAGCCGGAACCGGAACCGGAACCGGAACCGGAACCGGAACCGGAAAAGACGGAGGCGGCCAGCCTGCCCGTGGGCGCCGGGATCGTCGTGGACGCGGACGGGGACGCGACTGTCGTCGTACCCGATCTGCCGCAGCCCGCGCCCGACGACGCGTTCGCGGCGGCGGCGCGCGACGTGCTGCGCGGCATCGTCGCCTCCGCCGAGGAACCCGCGGCCGGCGGGCGGGCGAAGGTCTTCGGCCGCGCCGACCTGGCGGTCGTGCCGACCATCTCCGCCGCCGGCTCGCACCTGCCGCGCGCCGTCGGCCTGGGGCTGGCGCTGGAGCGGCTGCGCCGCGGCGCGCGGCCCGCCGACGGCGAGGCCGAGGCGGCGCAGTGGCCCGCCGACGCCGTGGTTGTCTGCGCCTTCGACGACGGCGCGGTCGACCACGCCACGGCCACCGCCGCGCTGAACACGACCGGCTGGTACGACCACACCGGCCTGCGCATCCCGGTGCTGTTCGTCTGCGCGGACAGCGGCGCGTCCGCCGAGGGCTGGGTGGCCACCACGCTGCGGGCCCGGCCCGGCATCAGGTACTTCGCCGCCGACGGCACGGACGTGGCCGCGACCTACCGGGTCGCGGCGGAGGCGGCGGAGTGGGTACGCCGGCAGCGGCGGCCCGCCGTGCTGCACCTGAGCGTGGTCCGCCTGATGGAGCACTGTGACGGCGACGCGGCCCGCGACCCGCTGCTGGCCACCGCGCGGCTGCTGGTGACCTCCGGGTACGCCAGTGGCGAGGAACTGCTCGCCCGCTACGACGAGCGGGGCTGGCAGCTGCGCCGCGTCGCCGAGGAGGTGCTGGACGAGCCGAAGCTCGCCGCCCCGGTCGAGATCGTGCGGGAACTGGCGCCACGCCGGCCGGTGCGGGTGTCCCGCGCGGTGGCCGAGGCGGCGGCGCATGCGGCCGGGCCGGGCGCCGGAGCGCGGGCGGAGGCGTTCGGCGGCAAGCCGCCGGAGCTGACCGGCCCGCTCACGCTGGCGCAGAGCATCAACGCCGCGCTCGCCGACGGCATGCTGGACCATCCCGGTACGGCGGTGTTCGGCCACGACGTCGCCGCCGGGGGCGGGGTGTACGGGGTGACCGAAGGGCTGCGGGACCGGTTCGGGGCGGCGCGCGTGTTCGACACGCTGCCGGACGAGACCTCGATCCTCGGGCTCGGGCTGGGCGCCGGGCTGGCCGGTCTGCTGCCGGTGCCGGAGATCCGCCACCTGACGCTGCTGCACGGCGCCGAGGGCCAGCTCCGCGGTGAGGCGGCCACCATGCGGTTCCTCTCCCGGGGCGCGTTCCGCAACCCGATGGTGGTGCGGGTGCCCGGCCTGGCGAGCCCGGACGGACTCGGCGGCCACGACCGCAACGACGACTCGCTGGGGGCGCTGCGCGACGTACCGGGCCTGGTGGTGGCCGTGCCGGCCCGGCCGGACGACGCCGCGCCGATGCTGCGGACCTGCCTGGCGGCGGCCCGGGTGGACGGCAGCGTCTGCGTGTTCGTGGAGCCGATCGCGCTCTACCACGTGCGCGACCTGTACACGGACGGTGACGACGAGTGGACCGCCGAGTACGCCGAACCGGGCGCCTGGGCCGACCGGCACGTGCCGATAGGCCGGGCCCGCGTGTACGGGATCGGCTCCGCCGAGGACCTCACCATCATTACGTTCGGTAACGGAGTGCGGATGTCGCTGCGCGCCGCCGCCACGCTCGCCGAGGAGGGCGTGGGCAGCCGGGTGGTCGACCTGCGCTGGCTGGCCCCGCTGCCGGTGGCCGACATCATCAGGGAGTCCTCGGCGACCGGCCGGGTGCTGGTGGTGGACGAGACGCGGCGAACCGGCGGGGTGGGCGAGGGCGTGCTGTCCGCGCTCGTCGACACCGGGTACGTGGGCGCCGCGCGCCGCGTAGCCGCACTTGACTCGTTTGTACCATTAGGTCCGGCTGCCCGTCAGGTTCTGGTCTCCGCGGAAGCCATCACCCAGGGTGCCCGTACGCTGCTGGCACGGTAAATTCCGTTCCACCCGGTGCGCCACTTGCGCGGCGAGCCGCAACTGTGTGGACTGAGCCCGACGGTGTCACCCGACGCCACGAGCAGGGATAGATGAGGAGGCACTCGACAGTGAGCGCGACCGCTGGCCAGGCCGACGGGGTACGCAGCCTGGCGGACCGGTTCGGTATCGAGCCGGGCATGGTCGTCATGGAGATGGGCTACGACGACGACGTCGACACCGATCTCCGGGACGCCCTGACCGACCGCTGTGGGGAACTCGTCGACGAGGACACCGACGAGGTTGTCGACGCGGTTCTGGTCTGGCACCGAGACGGCGACGGTGACCTGTTCGAGCTCCTCGTCGACGCCCTCGGGCCGCTCGCGGACAACGGCGTGGTCTGGCTCCTGACCCCGAAGGCCGGCCGCGACGGCCACGTCGAGCCGAGCGAGGTCGCGGAGAGCGCGCAGACCGCCGGGCTCCAGCAGACCTCCACCATCAACGCCGGCCGCGACTGGAGCGGGGCCCGCCTCGTCATGCGTCGCGGGTCCAAGAGCAAGAAGTAGGGCGGCGCCGCACATCCGGCGACCGAGGTCGCCGGGTGTGGCAGGCTGATCATCTCCAGACCCGATCCCGAGGGAGCACGCATGCCCATCGAGGTTGGCGCCGAGGCGCCCGACTTCCTGCTCAAGGACCAGAACAACCAGGAGGTCCGGCTCTCCGACTTCCGCGGTAGCAAGACCGTGCTGCTGGTCTTCTACCCGCTCGCCTTCACCGGCATCTGCCAGGGCGAGCTGTGCGAGGTGCGGGACAACCTCAACGAGTACGTCAACGACGACGTCCAGGTGCTGACCGTCAGCGTCGACTCCGTGTACGCCCACAAGATCTGGGCCGACCGGGAGGGCTACCAGTTCCCGCTGCTGGCGGACTTCTGGCCGCACGGCGCGGTGGCGCAGGCGTACGGCGTCTTCAACGACGTCGCAGGCATCGCCAACCGGGGCACCTTCGTCATCGACAAGGCCGGCGTGGTCCGGTTCGCCGAGATGAACATGCCCGGCGAGGCGCGCGACCAGCAGGGCTGGCGCAAGGCGCTGGCCGAGGCCGTCGCCGCCTGAGTCCCACACCCCAGGCACGTCGTTGCGCGGGGCCGGAGGCGGGCAGGTAAGCTGGCCGCTCCGGCCCGCCGTACGGGCGTTCCGGGCGCGTAGCTCAGTGGGAGAGCACTCGCCTTACAAGCGAGGGGTCGCAGGTTCGAAACCTGCCGCGCCCACCATCTTTCAGCAGGCTGCCTCGGCAGCGTCCGTACGTGTGCCTCGGCGGACCTGCGCTGTGCTCGACCGCATGACGCGGATCAAGAACGGGAGGAAGGCCCAGTTGTCCTCGGTGGTCAACCTCTGACCAGCCGCCCACAGTTCGACGACGCGGAGTTGGTGCGGCTCGACCTCGCCGATCTCCACCGCGAACATGGCCCGGTCACCGATGCGCCGTGTCATCAGCCCGCGGGCGCAGTCATGTGGATGGTCGTGCCCGGCTGGGTAGGTTGCCATCCCTCGGCCAGCGCCTTCCGGACTATCGCCGCGACAGTCGACGGAAGTACGGGGACGACTGGCGTGCCGAACCAGTTGCTTGGATGATCCTGAGACAAGCGGACCAGCAACACCCTGCCCTTGCAGCCGACCTGTTCGACAGCGACAGCGAGTGGAGCCTCACACAGCGCTTGGGCATAGGTCGGTCTGCCGCGTACGCGCCACCTGTAGGTGACCCCGTCCACCGTGATGAGCCGAGAGCCCTTCTTGACCAACGTCATGACGACCCTCCTCGACGTCAGATGCCCGTACCCGCAGATGCCCCACGGCGGCGCGGACACGCTGCGGCCTCATGGCCGCAGAATGCCGTTACGCGGTGCGTCGTTCGTGCTTCGCCCGCGCTAGTGATCGTCGATCATCGGCTCGGCCCACGCGGCATGGTCGAACTCCCAGGTCCAGGTGATGCCGTCGGACCTGCCCGTGGCCGAGTCGACGGCAGCGGCGGTCAGATGCTGCCCTGCGGGCACGATGGCGACCCGTCGCCGGACTCGCTTCGTGTGACGGATCCGGTACTTCAGTCCCTCGATGGCCACCACTCCGCATTCGTTGCCCGGCTGGTCGACGGAGGACGAATCCACTGTCACAGGCCAGCCTTCCTTGTGGGCCTTGTAGAGCCAGACCTCTAGGGCCCGTTGCTTACCCTGGTTCTCTGATACCCGGGCGATGATTTCGATCGGGTCGGTACGGTTGTCCATTTCGTCCTCTGCCGTGGGCTGAGAATGCACCTTGTGGTTCGGGGTTGCGGTCTTTTGAGCGAACCTGGATGACAGTCGCTGATGCCAGTCACACGGCCGGCGTGTGTCGACGCCGGCGGGGCGGCTCGGTTCTAACCTGGCGCGGAGACGGTAGTGACGATCGCCGTTGCCAGGGACGTCGCCTTCTCCTGAGCGATTGCGGTGACCTCGGTGGCAGTGTTCAGTTTGGGCGGCCAGAAGGTGAGCGCCTCGACGCTGATGAGCAGCGAGCCGTGCGCGAAGATCAGCCGCGCGTTGCCGGGCAGGAACGGCATTCCTTCGGCGCTTTCCGGGTTCACCCGGCTCACCGTCGCCGTGGTCAGCCGCGCGCTCGTCGATCCGATGGGCATCGTGCGTGCGCCCCACCGGGCGGTGGCCATCCCGATGTTGAGTGGGAAATCCTTACTCGGGCAACGTGCGGCGCGCGCCGTACGCGCGGCCGCAGCGGCCGCCGAGGCATCGCCCAGACCGATCACCGTGACGTTCAGAAGGGTTGTCGGGGGCTGCACGTCGACGAAGATCCCTACGGGGTTGACCTCCAGGCCCGCGCCCCACACCTGGTCGAACTCCAAGCCGCTCCCGCTCGACCGGTCGGGGTCGGCAATGAGCAGGTCGCAGGGGTTGTAGGGCTCGCCGACCTCGATCGTGCGCTCCCGGATGTCGTCGCCGACATCGGCCCGCTCGACCAGCTGGCGAATCGTCGCCATCAGCGCCTCCTGCTCGGTGGGCGATGCCGACGGTGACGGATCCACGGAGGGTGCCGGAGGCGGTGGCGGGTCGGCTCGTGTGACGCAGCCGGCAAGGCCCAATACCACCAGTACGCCGGCGACGAAGGATCCGCCGCGAACCCGATCAACGATCCCCACGAATCCCCGCTTCCACTCGGGGTGCAGCATATGGCTCATCACGTCCGGCGTTTGCCCGTGCCGTCCGCGGCGAAGGTTTCGTCATCTGGAGTGCGGGAGAAGCGCGGACCGTCTGTGATCTGCCGGAGCGGTCAGGAACTCCAGCCGCCCACGCCGCCGCTGCCGGTGTTGCTGCCGTCCGTACGATTCCGATGGTCGTCGAGCCGGCGGCGTGCCTCGGCGGACGCCCGGAGGTCACGTACCTGGCGGCCGTCCACGCGTGTCTGCCGACGACGACGCAGCAGGCCGACGACGAACACGGCGGCCGCGATGACGAGTACGAGGATCACCCAGCGCATGTCGACCTCCCGGGTCAGATGCCTGCCCCCAGTGTCCGCAGCCGGTCAAGGGCTCGCTCCCTCGCGATCACCGCTGTTTGCGAGACTTTCGGGAGCCGTTGAGGCTGGATGGTCGTTCAGGAACGACTGGGCAGCCGCCTTCGTGGCCGCTACGGCCTCGTTTGTCTGGTCGTACGCCGCGCCCCATCCGACGTACAGCTCCAGGAAGCGATCGGCCACGGGGCGCAGCTCCGGCAACTGGGATTCGGCCGCCTGGCAGTAGATCTCGTGGGCCAGGTCCTCGGCGTCACCCTCTCCCGCAACGATGCTCGCCGCTACCTGACGCATCAGGTGCAGCCGAGCGCCGCGCTCGTCCGGCACCGGCGAGCCGAGTTCGTCCATCGCCTGCCGGAACAGATCGACGGCCTCCCGCGACTGGCCCTTCGACAGGCCGGCGAGCTCACGCAGGCTCGGCGAGTCGACGCCCCGGGTCAGAGCGTGAGCAGCCGCCATCGGCAGGTCGTCGCCGACCGGTGCGCCCATCGTCAGCCGGACGGCGAGGTCGCGCAGGTGCTCCACGCCCGAGAGGCTAGGCGATGGACGAGAGCGGCGTCGGCCGTCGCGGTGCGGTGTGGTGACGGGTCAGCGGATGCCTGCGGCGTGGAGGCGCCGGGTGGCGTCCGGGTCGATGCTGGTCCGCACGAGCGAACCGGGCGCATCCGCGGAACCGGTACTGAACGCGGTCACGACCAGCACGACGGACAGGACCGGCATGAACAGCGTCCGGACCAGCATGGCCCAGCACGCCTTGAGGCCGATCCGGCTGCCGTCCTTGACCCGCACGAGCTGCGTGCCGGTGAGGACCCCGCCGAGCGCCCGGCCGTTGCCGTAGCAGAGGCCGTAGAGCACCGGCACCAGTACGAACAACGCGAGCACCGCCCCGGCGAGGGCACCGCCGGAGAGGGTCACCGCACGGTCCACCACGGACAGGGCGACGACACCTACCGCGACAGCGAACAGGCACACCACGAAGTCGATGAGCCAGGACATGACCTGCGCCATCGTGCCGGCCTTGACATACAGCGTGCCGTTGCCGAACATCGCGATCCGCTTGGCCTTGCGGGCGCCGAGCGCGTGCTCTGCCTGCGCCTGGGCGGCTTCCAGTCGGGTCAGTGGGCGGCCCGCGGCGCGGACTGTCACAGCGTTCTCCTGTTGTATCGCGGGCACGACGTGCGGCTTCGCTGGAACTGGGCACCGTGCCCTGCCGTGTTCCGATGCAGAGTAGTCGACGCCGGCACCGCTCCTGTCCGACGTCGAGGCGATGGCGCGGCGCTTGCTACGTCGCCGGCGTGTTGTACCGGTCCAGCGTCGCCTTGGAGGTCGACGCGTCGCGGAAGACGAACTCCCACGGGCCGGTGTTCACGTCCATGTCCTTGCCGAATCCGACCCACTTCCCGGCCATCCGTCGGCCGGTCGGCTCGGCCAGGAGCTGGATCGCCCCGTGATAGCGGGCGCCCCGGTAGTAACCGGCCGGGTCCGTCTGTTCCACCCAGGTGCCGGTGATGACGGCGCCGTCCACGGTCAGGTCCAGCGACAGGGACGAGGACGCCGATCCGGGCAGGCTGCGCGCGGTCAGCCTGTCGCCGTGCTGCAGCAGGACGACGAAGTGCTGTCCGGCAAAGGACTCCTCCCGGCCGCTGGAGTAGTACTGGTAGCGGCTGAGCCACACGCCCTCGTACGACCTGTGGGCCGTGGCGGACTTCGATGTCGGCGTGGGCGTAGCCAGGCTCGATACGGGTGAGGTCAGGTCGTAGCCACCGTGTTGGTCGTCGGCCACGTGCCCACCGGGCACCGCGGCGAAGCCGAGCAGTGAGATGGGCAGGCCGGTCACGACCTCCAGCGCGCGAGCGTAGACGGGGCGCGGTGCGGCGATCGCACCGGACTCCCATCGCTGGACGAGTCGCTTGTTGGCGTCGTTGGGTTCGCCGACGCGGTGGCCGGCGGCTTGGAGCGCGCGGGCGAAGTCGTCCTGGCTCATGCGCATTCCGGTGCGGACGCCGCGCAGAACCGTGTTGGGGGCGGTCATGCCCGCCACGATAATGCTATGTCGCCTAAATGTCGCCACCTATGGAGTCGGACTGTCGGCTCTCGTGCCGTCGCGATCAGTGACACCCAGACGTCACTGTGGACTGGTGGCGGCTGAGAGGGCCGCCGCGTTTCTCCTGGCGGAGGTGGAGATGCCGAGCACTGGCGACGAACCGTCGATGAGCCGGAGCGAACAGATCCACGCGGTGGACCGAGGGGCGACAAAGAGGCGA
>NZ_JADKYQ010000012.1:0-244307 GCF_015354395.1 Micromonospora sp. ANENR4 | reverse complement strand
AGATCATTCCTGCCGTCAACTTCATGATCGACCCGGTGAACGGGCCGGTCAGGGGCCGGTGGGGGTTTCGGCTGCGGAACTCAGGTTGGGGGCGGACGCGGGTTCGGCGATGCCGCCGGGAGCGGAGGCGATCTCCGGGTCGTGGGCGGTCTCGGCCGCGATCGCCGGCTGGTCCGGCGGCATGACGTCAGGCATCTTCGGCGCGACGATCACCGCCGTGCCGTACGCGCAGATCTCCATCCACATCTCGCCGCAGTCCCGGCTGTCGAAGCGCATGCCGATCACCGCGTTCGCGCCCAGGCGGCGCGCCTCCTCGCCGAGGCGGGCCACCGAGTCGGTACGCCACCGGGTCAGGTTGTCCGGCGCCATCGGGTCGTAGGCGCCACCTCGCAGGTTCTTGACCCCCTCGCGGTACGGGTTGCGGGTCCTCGCCATCGAGGAGACCACTTCGCCGAGGATCTGGCGGATCTCGTAGCCGGGCAGTTGATCCGTCGTCACGACCAGCACACTTCCGATGCTGTCAGTCCCCGGCCGGGTGGTTCGCGAGCCGTGTTCAGCTGAACGGATGCTGAAAAACGGCGCGGCGCGGACGGCCGGGACGCACCCGGCCGATCCGCGCCGCATCGGCATCAACCGTCAGACACCGGCCGTCGAGGTGATCCAGGACCGGTTGTACGCGACACTGCCGTAGTTCTGGATCGTGGTGCCGTTGGCGGTGGAGGCCACGCCGACCTGCCGGCCGTTGTAGAACTGCGGGCCGCCCGAGTCGCCGCGCCACGCGTTGCCGTTGACCCGGGTGCTCCGGATCGCCTGGCCACCGTACGCGTCGGTGACGCTGGTGCTGGTCACCTGGACGGTGGCGGTCTTGAGCTGGGGCGACGCGCCGCAGCCGCTGTAGCAGGTCATGCCCCAGCCGTAGATCGTGTTCGTCGAGCCGACCGGCGGGTTGCTGCTGGCGAGCGAGACGGCGGAGGTGCTGACCGTGCTGGACAGGCGCAGCAGGGCCAGGTCGTAGCGGGTGTAGGAGGCGCTCACGGTTCGGGTCACGCCGCCCGAGGCGTAGTAGACGCTGCCGACCCGGACCGACATGGTGCCGCTGACGCAGTGCCGGGCGGTGAGCACCCACTGGGGCGCGATCACGCTGCCGGAGCAGGTGAACGAGCCGTTGCTGAAGACGGCGGCAGCCCACGGCGCGGACGAGACGGTGCCGCCGCCGATGATCGGCTGGGGGCCGGCCGGCGCGGCGGTGGCGCCGGAGGCGGTGGCCAGGACGCCGGCCAGCGCGGTGGTCAGCACGGCGAGCAGGGGACGGAGGCGCATGTCGGGGCTCCTTCTGCGCGGACGCCCGGGGGTTGCCGGGCAGGGGGTGATACCCGCCGGCTTGGGGTGGGCCGGCGAGGGACATCGATCTAACTCATCGACATCTGACGATGCATGCTACGACCGCGACACCCTCTGTCACAAGGTGCGGAACGAATCACGCCGATGGCGTGACGCGCGCCGCGTACCGCACGAGTGTGCTGTCGGATACCGGTCCAAGGTGGGGTGTTTCACGGCAGAATGCCTGCTGGGAGGCGTTGTCGAAGGGCTCCGGCGAGCACGCAGCGCAACGAATTCGCATCGACGCCGCAACGAACGGGCAACGGTGCCGGTCCGGCCCTGCCGGTGGCGCCGATCGGTGCCGGAACTGCCCCCGGCCGGTGCGGGCCGGGCGGTATCTGCCAGGTAGGCTGGCTGCGCTCGCCCGATTGTTGGGCCGGCACCCAACTGCGTACACAGTCAGGAGTGCCCAGTGCCTCGCGTCGTAGTCGACGTCATGCTCAAGCCCGAGATCCTCGATCCGCAGGGCCAGGCCGTCGCAAACGCGCTGCCCCGCCTCGGCGTCAGTGACGTCGCCTCGGTTCGGATCGGCAGGCGGATCGAGATCGAGTTCACCGGCGAACCGGACCTGGACCGGGCCCGGGAGATCGCCGATAAGCTGCTGGCCAACCCGGTCATCGAGGACTTCACCGTCCGCGTGGTCACCGCCGACGAGACCGCGGGCGCGCAGTCGTGACCGCCCGGGTCGGTGTGGTCACCTTCCCCGGCTCGCTCGACGACGGGGACGCGGCCCGGGCCGTACGGATCGCCGGCGCCGAGGCGGTCCGGCTCTGGCACGGCGACCCGGACCTGCACGGGGTGGACGCTGTCGTCCTGCCCGGCGGCTTCTCCTACGGCGACTACCTGCGCTGCGGCGCCATCGCCCGGTTCGCCCCGGTGATGGAGACGATCGTCCAGGCCGCGCGCGGTGGCCTGCCGGTGCTCGGCATCTGCAACGGCTTCCAGATCCTCTGCGAGGCCCATCTGTTGCCCGGGGCGCTCACCCGCAACCAGCACCTGCACTTCCGCAACCGGGACCAGGTCCTGCGGATCGAGAGCACCGGCACCGCCTGGACGAACGCGTTCCAGCCGGGCCAGGAGGTGCTCATCCCGGTCAAGAACGGCGAGGGCTGCTACGTCGCCGACCCCGCGACGCTCGACCGGCTGGAGGGCGAGGGCCGCGTCGTCGCCCGCTACGTCGGCGGCAACCCCAACGGATCGCAGCGCGACATCGCGGCTATCACCAACGAGGCCGGCAACGTCGTCGGCATCATGCCGCACCCCGAGCACGCGGTGGAGGCGCTCACCGGCCCCTCCCTGGACGGCCTCGGCTTCTTCACCTCGGTGCTCAAGCATCTGGTGGGAGCGCCGGCGTGATGGTGGCCGGGAACATCGGTCGGCTCACCCGCCGCACCGGCGGCGAGCGCAGCAAGGAGACGTCATGACCACCCATCCGGACCCGGCCCTGCGCGAGGCGCAGGGCGTGGTGCCGCAGGCCGGCCCGAACGACGACTGGGCGCTGGGCGTGGACACCGTTCCCCGGGCCGCCGACTCGCCGGAGGAGCTTCAGCCGTACGCCGAGCTGGGCCTCCGCGACGACGAGTACGACCGGATCCGGCACATCCTCGGCCGCCGGCCCACCCAGGCCGAGCTGGCCATGTACTCGATCATGTGGAGCGAGCACTGCTCCTACAAGTCGAGCAAGGTGCACCTCCGCCAGTTCGGCGAGAAGGCGCCGCCGAGTGACCGGCTGCTCGCCGGCATCGGCGAGAACGCCGGCGTGGTCCGGGTCTCCGACGAGCTGGCGGTGACCTTCAAGGTCGAGTCGCACAACCACCCGAGCTTCGTCGAGCCATACCAGGGCGCGGCGACCGGCGTCGGCGGCATCGTCCGCGACATCCTCGCCATGGGCGCCCGCCCGGTCGCCGTGATGGACCCGCTGCGCTTCGGCGCGGCCGACCACCCGGACACCGCCCGGGTCCTGCCCGGCGTGGTCGCCGGCGTCGGCGGCTACGGCAACTGCCTGGGCCTGCCCAACATCGGCGGCGAGGTCGTCTTCGACCCCTGCTACCAGGGGAACCCGCTCGTCAACGCGCTCTGCCTGGGCGTGCTGCCGGTCGACCGGCTGCAGAAGAAGGACGCCACCGGCCCCGGCAACATCGTGGTGCTGATGGGCGCCAAGACCGGCCGCGACGGCATCGGCGGCGTGTCGGTGCTCGCCAGCGCCACCTTCGACGAGGGCAGCGAGCAGCGCCGCCCGTCCGTGCAGGTGGGTGACCCCTTCATGGAGAAGCTGCTCATCGAGGCGTGCCTGGAGCTGTACGACGCCGAACTGGTCGTCGGCATCCAGGACCTCGGCGGCGCCGGCCTGACCTGCGCCCTCACCGAGACCGCCGCCTCCGCCGGCACCGGCATGCGGGTCTGGCTGGAGCGCGTGCCGCTGCGCGAGCCGTCGATGGAGCCGCACGAGATCCTGGCCAGCGAGTCCCAGGAGCGGATGCTGCTCGTCGTCTCGCCGGACAAGCTCGACGCCGTGCTGAAGACCGCCGAGAAGTGGGGCGTCTGGGCCACCGCCATCGGCGAGGTCACCGCACCGTCGGCGGACGGCCAGCCGGGCCGCCTGGTCATCACCTGGCGCGACCAGCTCGTGGTGGACGTGCCGCCGGGCTCGCTCGTCGACGACGGTCCGGTGTACGCCCGGCCGATGCGTGAGCCGGCCGACCTGATCCTGCTCCAGGCCGACCGCGCCGAGACGCTGCCCCGGCCGAGCACCCCGGAGGCGCTCCGGGAGACCGTGCTGCGCATGATCGCGTCGCCGAACCTGGCCGACAAGACCTGGGTCACCGAGCAGTACGACAGGTACGTGCTCGGCAACACCGTGCTCGCCCAGCCGGAGGACTCCGGCGTGATCCGGATCGACGAGCGCAGCGGCCTCGGCGTCGCGCTCTCGGTCGACGGCAACGGCCGGTACGCCCGCCTCGACCCGTACCACGGGACGAAGCTGGCGCTGGCCGAGGCGTACCGGAACGTGGCGGTGACCGGCGCGAAGCCGATCGCGGTGACCAACTGCCTGAACTTCGGCTCGCCGGAGGACCCGGGCGTGATGTGGCAGTTCGCCGAGGCCGTGCGCGGCCTGGCGGACGGCTGCCTGGAGCTGGGCATCCCGGTGACCGGCGGCAACGTCAGCTTCTACAACCAGACCGGTGCCGCGGCCATCCACCCGACCCCGGTGGTCGGCGTGCTGGGCGTGCTCGACGACGTCGCCGACCGCGTACCGATGGGCTTCGTGCCGCGTCCGGCCGGCGACCACGACCAGCTGTTCCTGCTGGGCGAGACGCACGTCGAGCTGTCCGGCTCGGAGTGGGCCTGGGTGACGCACGAGCACCTGGGCGGCATCCCGCCGCAGGTCGACCTGGCCCGTGAGCGGCAGCTCGCCGAGCTGATGGCCGAGGCGGCCCGGGTCGGGCACCTCAGCTCCGCGCACGACCTGTCCGACGGCGGTCTGGCGCAGAGCCTCGTCGAGTCGGCCCTGCGTCGCGGCGTGGGCGCCCGGGTCGTGGTCCCGGAGCACTTCGCCGGTGGCTCGATGCCGTTCGTCTTCCTGTTCAGCGAGTCCGCCGGCCGCGTGCTGGTGTCGGTGCCGCGCGGCCACGAGAAGGCGTTCACCGCCCTGTGCGCCGAGCGCGGCGTGCCGTGGGAGTTCATCGGCGTCACCGACCCGGCCTCCGGCGCACTGGAGGTGCACGGCCAGTTCCGGATCGGCCTGGACGAGCTGCGCGAGGCGCACACCGGTACGCTCCCGCGCCTGTTCGGCGCCGCCGAGGCGGCCCGGGTGGAGGTGGAGGCGACCCGTACCGGGACCACCACTGTGCTTCCGGCCACCGCCGAGCAGCCGGTCGGGGTGGACCCGGCCGCTGTCGACGCCGAGCCGATCGCCGAGGCCGGCCGGGACACCCCGCCGGCCGACGCCGAGGCGTCCGCACCCGCTGTCGAGGCGCAGTCCGACGCGCCGGACGAGGCCGCGCAGGCCGACGCGACGACGCCCGTGGACGGAACCCCGGCCCAGGACGAGTCGGAGAATGCCGACGGGTCCGACGGTCCGGCTCCCGGTGAGCCGGCGCCGGGTCAGCGCTGAGGCGCTGGCCTTGGCCGTCTTCGCCCAACCCGGCTCCGGTGCCCGGTTCGACTGGGGACTGACCGGGGCGGCGGAACTCGGCCGGGTCTGTGCCGCCCTGGTGGTGGTGGACGTGTTGTCGTTCACCACCGCCGTGGAGGTGGCGGTGAGCCGTGGCATGCGGGTGCACCCGTTCCCGTGGGGTGAGCAGGCCGCCGACTACGCCCGCCGGGTGGGTGCCGTGGCCGCCGTGGGCCGCCGGAAGACGACTGCGGAGCACCAGTGGTCGCTGTCCCCGGCGGCGCTGCGGGCCGCGCCGGTCGTCGCCGACCTGGTGCTGCCCTCTCCGAACGGCTCGGCGATCAGCGCCGCCGCCAGCGCCACCGGAGTGCCGGTGGTCGCGGCGTGCCTGCGTAACGCACCCGCCGTCGGGCGCTGGCTCCTGGCCGAGGGGTACGGCTCGAAGGACGCACCCGTGGGCGTGGTGGCGGCCGGGGAGCGCTGGCCCGACGGGTCACTCCGGCCGTGCGTGGAGGACCAGCTCGGTGCGGCCTGCGTACTCGATGCGCTGGCCGGGGTGCCCGGCGGGCTCTCGGTGGAGGCTGCGATGGCGCTCGCCGCGCTGGCGAGCACGCCGGACGTGCCGGCGGCGGTCCGGGGCTGCGTCTCCGGGCGGGAACTCGCCGAGGGCGGCTTCGCCGAGGACGTCACGGTGGCGACCGAGGTGGGCGTCTCCGACGTGGTGCCGGTGCTCCGCCAGGGCTACTTCGCCCCGGCCTGATTCCCCCTGCTGACGACTGTAGCCGCCCGCTGTTCGCGGACGGCCACAGTTCTCACATCTGGTGCCGGTCAGTCGTCCAGCCAGTCGAGGCGTCGTCCGCTCCGGTCCGCCTGCCCGTCCGGGCGGGCGCGACCAGCCTGCGCCGGGTCGTTGGGGTAGCCGTTGTCGTAGCCGCCCGCGCGCTGCTGCGGCGGCTCCTGACCGTATCCGCCCTGCTGGCCGTAACCGCCCTGCGGGGCCTGGCCGTAGCCGTCGCCGTATCCGCCGCCCTGCTGGCCGTAGCCGCCGGACTGGTGGCCACCGTCGTAACCGCCACCGGTGTTGCCGTAGCCACCGGCCGACGCGTCGCCGTATCCGCCCTGCTGACGGCCGTTGTCGTAGCCACCTGTCGCGCCGCTGTCGTAGCCGCCCTGGGACCGGCTGTCGTAGCCACCGGGGTTGTCGTAGCCGCCCGCGGGCGCGTCGCCGTATCCGCCCTGCTGCCGGGTGCTGTCGTAGCCGCCGGCCGGGGCGTCGCCGTAGCCGCCGGCGGGGGCGCTGTCGTACCCGCCGGTCGGCGCGTCGCCGTAGCCGCCGCCCGCCGCGCGACCGCCGCCGTAGCCCGGGGCGTCGCCGTACCCGCCGGTCGGGTTGTCGCCGTAGCCCCCACCGGCGGCGTTGCCGTAGGCGCCGGTGGGCTCGCCGTACCCGCCCTGCGGGCGGGCGCTGTCGTACCCGCCGGTCGCGCCGTTGTCGTAGCCGCCCGACGCGGCACCGCCGTAGCCACCGGCCGCACCGTAACCGTCGCCCTGCTCCGGGCTGCGGCCGTACGGGGCCGAGCCGGCCTGGTCGTAGCCGCCGCGGTCCTGCTCCGGCTGGTAGGTGCTGGTCGGGTACGGGTCGGCCGCCGGCGCGTACTGCGTGCTGTCACCGGTGTAGCGGCCGGTGGGCTCGTCGAAGCGCTCGTTGCCGTAGCCGCCGCCCTGGGCCGCGTAGCCGGCCGCGCCCGCCGCCGCGCCTGCGGCGTAGCCGGCACCGGATGACGGGCCGTTGCCGTAGCCGGCACCGGAGGAGGGGCCGTTGCCGTAGCCGCCGCCCGAGGAGGGCGCGTTGCCGTAGCCGCCCGCGCCGCCGTAACCGCCCTGGCCCGCTGCGTCGTCGCCGTAGCCGTAGCCGCCCTGGCCGCCACCTGCGCCGTACGCCGGGCCGGGCGGCGCGCCGTACGGGTCCGGCGGGACGTCGTCCACGACCGGCCGCTGGAGCATGGTGGGGGCGTCGCTGATCGAGGGGCCGCCGACCATCGTCGCGGCCGGCCCGGCGCCCATCCCGTTCACCACCCGGGTCTGGTCGTCGGTGCCGTGGTAGGCGCCCCGGGCGCCCGGGATCGCACCGGCCCCGCCGGGACCACCCGGACCGGCCGGCCCACCCGGACCGTCGCCGTCACCGTCGTCGCCCTCGTTCTTGCGGCGCATGTAGAGCAGCACGATGGTGCCCACGCCGACGGCGACGAACAGGCCGCCGAGCAGGATGAGCAGCCAGGAGCCGAAGCCGCCGGAATCCTCGTTCGCGGCCGGCTGCTGCGCGGCGGGCGCCTCGGCCGACGGGGTGTCGGTCGCCTCCTCGTCGAGCGGCTCCTCGGACGGCGGGGCGGACTCACTCGCCGACGGGCTGGCGCTCGGGCTCGCCGACGCCTTCAGCTGGATGCTGAGCCGGACGCCGGTCACCGACTGGCCGGCGTTCGCGTTTATCGACCGGGCGACCGGCGAGGCGCCGTCGGTGGAGGCGCCGAGGTCGATCCGGCCGGGCGCGATCGGGTTGGACTCGGAGCCGCTGAAGCTGAAGTTGCCGTTGCCGCTGGTGTTGGTGCGGCGTTCCTTGCCCGCGCTGTCGCGGAGCATGACCAGGGCGCCCTCGATCGGATCGCCGTCGGCGTTCACCACCTTGCCGGACACCGTCTTGACGGTCTGCGGCTGCTGCGGCGCCTCGACCTTGCCCTTGACCGCGAGCTGGAAGTTGCCGGTGGCCGGGTCGGAGTTGTTGGGCCGGACCTGCACCGTGACCGAGGCGTTGGCGTCCTGCGCGTTGTCGTTGGCGCGGATGGTGAGCAGTTGCGTCCGCGGCCTGTTGTTCCCGGGCGGGAAGTTGATCTGACCGCAGCCCGAGGCACAGCTGACGCCGGACGGCAGGCCGGTCAGGCCGATCTCCGCGCTCTCGTCGCCGTCGCCGGGAGTGACCTGGACGCTCACGGTCGCGTCGCTACCGGCGTTGACCGTAATCGATCCCGGAGAGACGCTGACGTTGGCGGCGAAGGCGGGAGCTGCGGGGACGGTGAGCAGGGCGCCGAAGACCAGCGCTACGACCACACCGGCCCGCTGCTTCCAGGCACGTCGGTGTGTTGACACGTCCACCGCCTTCCGGGTCTGATCGCCCCGCCGGCCGTTCGGCCGAGGTTGATCACTCACGGTACGAATAACGCCGTCGGCAACTATGCCTTGTCTGACCGGATCATCTCTACCCAGGGCCGCCGTCGGACGGCCTTCTGCCGGGTCGTATCGTCCCGTCGTGTCCTCTCCGCACGCTTATTCCGAAGCGGTACTCGCCGCCCTGGCGGCGCTGGACGAGGGGCGTACGCCCGAACGGCCGGTGCTCCGGGAGGCGGTCCGGACCCTCTTGGCTGCCCTCGCGGATCGCGCCCCCGGCCGATCGGTGGAGGTGCGCGTCCCACCCTACGGTGCGGTCCAGTGCGTGAGTGGTCCACGACACACCCGCGGCACGCCGCCGAACGTGGTGGAGATGGATCCGGCGACCTGGCTGGCGGTCGCCACCGGGCGCCGGGGATGGGCGGAAACGGTCACTGAGGGTCGCGTCCGGGTTTCCGGAAATCGGGCTGACCTCTCCCCGTACCTCCCTGTTTAGGCATCAAGCAGCGCAAACTCTGCTCACGCTGAGCGGACGCTTCGTGACTGTCGGTGTCGACTGCTGGTCGCGTACACTGAGAGCCGACGACGGTCCCGGCCCATGTGTGCGGAGCTGCCCCCCTGACTCCGCCAGGCCAGTCCAGACCCCACTGCGAGGGAGCGGCAGGTGCCCCGAGGCGATGGCCGGCTGAGCCACGACCTTGACCCCCAGCGACCCGGCCCACAGGACGCGTGCGGCGTCTTCGGCGTCTGGGCGCCGGGTGAAGAGGTCGCCAACCTCACCTACTTCGGGCTCTACGCCCTCCAGCACCGCGGTCAGGAGGCCGCGGGCATCGCGGTGAGTGACGGCTCCGGTGTCGTGGTCTACAAGGACCTCGGCCTGGTCGCCCAGGTGTTCGACGAGCCGACGCTGGCGAGCCTGCGCGGGCACGTCGCGATCGGGCACGCGCGCTACTCCACCACCGGCGGCTCGACCTGGGAGAACGCCCAGCCGACGATCCGCGCCACGACCGCCGGCACCACCATCGCCCTGGCGCACAACGGCAACCTGGTGAACACCGCCGAGTTGCAGCGCGAGGCCGCCGTGCGGGGGCTCGACTCGGACGGCTCGACGAACGACACCTCGCTGGTCACCATGCTGCTGGCGAGCCGGCCCGACCTGTCGGTCGAGGCGGCCGCGCTGGAGGTGCTGCCGCAGCTGCGGGGCGCGTTCAGCTTCGTCTTCATGGACGAGTCGACGCTCTACGCGGCGCGTGACGCGCATGGCGTACGCCCGCTGGTGCTCGGCCGCCTCGAACGCGGCTGGGTGGTGGCGAGCGAGACCGCCGCGCTGGACATCGTCGGCGCGAGCGTGGTCCGCGAGGTCGAGCCGGGCGAGCTGATCGCCATCGACGAGAACGGGCTGCGGTCCAGCCGGTTCGCCTCGCCCGAGCCCAAGGGCTGTCTCTTCGAGTACGTGTACATCGCCCGGCCGGACGCCACCATCGCCGGTCGCAACGTGCACGCCGCGCGGGTGCAGATCGGCCGCCAGCTCGCCAAGGAACACCCGGTCGAGGCCGACCTGGTGATCCCGGTGCCGGAGTCCGGCACGCCGGCCGCGATCGGCTACGCCGAGGAATCAGGCATCACCTACGGCCAGGGCCTGATGAAGAACCCGTACGTCGGGCGCACGTTCATCCAGCCCTCGCAGACGCTGCGCGCGCTCGGCGTCCGGCTGAAGCTGAACCCGCTGCGCCAGAACGTCCGCGGCAAGCGCCTGGTCGTGGTGGACGACTCGATCGTGCGGGGCACCACCCAGCGGGCGATCGTCCGGCTGCTGCGCGAGGCGGGCGCGCTGGAGGTCCACGTCCGGATCTCCTCGCCGCCGGTGAGCTGGCCCTGTTTCTACGGCATCGACTTCGCCACCCGCGCCGAGCTGCTCGCGAACGGGCTCGACAACGACGGCATCCGGCGGTCCATCGGCGCCGACTCGCTCGGTTACGTATCGCTGCCCGGTCTCATCGCCGCGACCGAGCAGCCGAAGAGCCGGCTCTGCCGGGCGTGCTTCGATGGGGAGTACCCGATCGAACTGCCGGCCGGGAACCTGATCGGCAAGCACGTGCTCGAAGGAGTGGGACGCCGGGTCGCCGCCGAGGCGGCCGGGCCGACCGGTCCGCTCGTCGCCACACCGACCCACCACCCGTAGCACCACCGACGCGGGTCCGGCCGCTCCGGGCTCGCGGGAACCACAAAGGGGAGAACCGTGACGCACGTGTCCGAGCGCAGCGGCGCAGGATCCAGCCCGACGGGCGCCGGCGGCGACCGCCAGCCCTGGTCGGCGGGGTCCGGCCGGACGCAGCGCAAACGCTCGGTCTCGTACGCCGACGCCGGGGTGTCGATCGAGGCGGGCGACCGCGCTGTCGAGCTGCTCAAGTCCAAGGTCAAGGAGACCCGGCGCCCCGAGGTCATGGGCGACCTGGGCGGCTTCGCCGGCCTGTTCCGGCTGGACACGAAGAAGTACAAGAACCCGATCCTGGCGTCCTCGACCGACGGCGTGGGCACCAAGCTGGTGATCGCCCAGCAGCTCGACATCCACGACACGGTCGGCATCGACCTGGTCGCGATGGTCGTCGACGACCTGGTGGCCTGCGGCGCCGAGCCGCTGTTCCTGCTCGACTACATCGCCACCGGCGAGGTCGTGCCGGACAAGGTCGCCGAGATCGGCGCCGGCATCGCGGACGGCTGCCGGTACGCCGGCTGCGCGCTGCTCGGTGGCGAGACCGCCGAGCACCCGGGCGTGCTGCGCCCCGACGAGTACGACATCTCGGCCACCGGCGTCGGCGTGGTCGAGGAGAGCGAGATCCTCAGCCCGGAGCGGGTCGAGGTGGGCGACGTGGTGATCGCGATGCGCTCGTCCGGCCTGCACTCCAACGGCTACTCCCTGGTCCGGCACGTGCTGCTCGGCGCCGGCCGGATGCGGCTGGACGTGGTGATCGACGACTTCGGCCGCCAGCGGACGCTGGGCGAGGAGCTGCTCACCCCGACCAAGATCTACGCCCAGGACTGCCTCAAGCTGATCGCCGAGGCCGAGGTGCGGGCGCTGGCCCACGTCACCGGCGGCGGCATCCCCGGCAACCTGGTCCGGGTGCTGCCCGAGCACGTCGACGCGGTGGTGAACCGCTCCACCTGGAAGCCGCAGCCGATCTTCGACCTGATCCAGTCCAAGGGCCGGATCGAGGACCCGGAGATGGAGGCCACGTTCAACATGGGCGTCGGCATGTTCGCGATCGTCTCCGCCGAGGACGCCGACCGCGCGCTGGCCACCCTGACCGGCCGGGGCGTGGACGCCTGGCAGGCCGGCGAGATCATCGAGGGGTCCGGCAACGTGCAGATGGTCGGACAGCACACCCGAGGCTGATCACCCTGCGCCGATCGGCCGGGCACGTGATCGGGGGTTCACCCGAGCGGTCGCCGCGGCCTAGCCTGGAGGTTCGGTTTTCAGGCAGGCGGGGGAGGTGCTGATGGCTGCGCGCGCACCCGAAGGGATGCGGGGCATCGCCGCCGTCCCGTCGTACGTGGTGATGCAGCCGACGACCTTGTGCAACCTCGACTGCGCCTACTGCTACCTCCCGTTCCGGGCGGTCGACAGGCGGATGCCGGTGGCCGTCGCCGAGGCGGTGGCGGCATCGGTGAACCCGTGGGCGGTGGGCGGTCGCTTCTCCGTCGTCTGGCACGGCGGCGAGCCGCTCGCGGCCGGCCGGGAGCACCTGGCCGCGCTGCTGGCGCCGTTCGGGCCGGACGTCGAGCACCACGTGCAGACGAACGCCACGCTGATCGACGACGCGTGGTGCGCGTTCTTCGCCGAGCACCGGGTGCGGGTGAGCGTCAGCGTGGACGGGCCGCGGGCGCGCAACGGCGAGCGGGTCACCCGGGGCGGGCGGCCCGCGTACGACCGGATCGTGGCGGGTGTGGCGGCGCTGCGTCGCCACGGCCTGCCGTTCTCGGCGCTCGCGGTGGTGTCGCGGCCGGAGCCGGGCCTGGCGACCGAGCTGTACGACTACTTCCTCGACCTGGGCTGCGACGTGCTCGGCGTCAACATCGAGGAGACCGAGGGCGTCAACACCCGGACGAACGCGCGCGACGAGGGCGCGGTCACCGGGTTCTGGGCCGAGCTGGTGGCGGCCTGGCGCCGGGATCCCCGGATCCACCTGCGCGAGGTGGAGTGGTCGCTGCGGTACGCGGGCGCGGTGCTGGCCGGCACCGCCGACGACCTGCTGCCGCGCAGCCTCGACCCGATTCCGACGGTCGGGCACGACGGTTCGGTGGTGGTGCTCTCGCCGGAGCTGGCCGGCTTCACCGACCCCCGGTACGGCGACTTCGCCAGCGGGAACGTGCTCACCACGCCGCTGGGGGACATCCTCGCCGGCGCGGCCGGTACGCCGTGGGTGGGCGAGTTCGTCGCCGGCGTGGAGGCGTGCCGGGCGTCCTGTGCGTACTTCGGGTTCTGCGGCGGTGGGCACGCCGCCAACCGTTACTTCGAGCTGGGGCGTTTCGACGGTACGGAGACCGAGCACTGCCGTAACAGCAAGATCCGCCTACTGGAGGGAGTGTTGGAGCATGCCCGAGACCATCAGTGACACCGACCGGGAGGCGGTCGCCGACCGGGTGCGGGACGCCGCTGCGGGGCTTACCGCTCTGCTCCACGAGGCGGAGGCGGCGCGGCTGCTGCGGGCGGAGGTGTCAGGCGGTGACGGCGCCGACGCGGTCTGCGCGTGGAACCACTTCGAGAACATCCCGACGTTCTACAACTGGAACAACCGGCCGCGCTGAGGGGACGGTTCCGCGATCAAGGACCTGCCGGCGCGTCGGAGCGGGGCGCCCCGGAGCGCCGGCAGGTCCCTGATCGTCGGTCGTACGCCGGCTCAGCAGAGCACATGCGTGAGCACGCGGGGGTTACCGCGTGCTCAGATGTGACCGGAGGTCAGCGGGTCGGACGAGCCCAGGTATCCGGGTCGTCGTCCGCGTGGTCCTCGTCATCGTCGTCGACATACTCTTTGTAGTCGTCGTCGAAGTTGTGCTCAGACTTTCCACTACCCGCCAGTTCGCGCTGCAAGGCGGTTAGGTCGGTGTTCGGGGAGTGGTACTTCAACTCCCGGGCCACCTTCGTCTGCTTGGCCTTAGCACGGCCGCGCCCCATGGCTCGACCCCCTCGCACAGAATGCGGGGCAGCCCGAAGGCGGGCCCCGATGACGTCAGGCATCTCTCGTGGCTCTTACGGTACATGGGGATGCCATCGTTCGGCACCTCGGGTCACCGTCGACCGGACCTGCGCGTCGCGGTGGTCCAGCTGTCACAAAGTGTACCGGGTAAGGGGTAAGCCCCGGGGCTGGCCGTGACACCGGACAAACCGGCACGAACAAGCCCGAGGATCAGCTTAACGCGCACCGCCTCCGGGGGAGGAGCGCCGCCCCGCCCCCGGAGGTGAGCTTCACCGCAGATGGATCGTCCGCAGCCGGCCGACCTCGGCCATCCGCCGCTCGGCGAGCCGGTCCGCGGCGACCGCCGGCGGCACGCCCTCGTCGTCGGCGAGCTGGAGGATCTGCCGGGTCGTGTCGAAGATCCGGGTCGCGCGCAGCTTGGCGCGGTCGAAGTTGAAGCCCTCGATCTCGTCGGCCACCTGGATCACGCCACCGGCGTTCACCACGTAGTCCGGCGTGTAGAGGATGCCCCGGTCGGCGAGCACCTTCTCGATGCCCGGGTGGGCGAGCTGGTTGTTCGCCGCCCCGGTGACCACCTTCGCCCGCAGCACCGGCACGGTGTCGTCGTTCAGCGCGCCGCCGAGGGCGCACGGGGCGTACACGTCGATGTCGGAGGCGACGAGCGCCGCGGTGTCGTCGACCAGGGTGACCTGCGGGTGGGTGGTGCGCGCCCACTCCAGGGCCCGCGGGCTGACGTCGGTCGCCACGACCTCGGCGCCGTCGTCGAGCAGGTGGGCGGTCAGGTACTTGCCGACCTTGCCCAGCCCGGCCACGCCGACCCGGCGCCCGGCCAGCGTCGGGCTGCCCCAGACGTGCTCGGCGGCGGCCCGCATGCCCTGGAACACGCCCCAGGCGGTGAGGATCGAGGAGTCGCCCGCGCCGCCGTGCTCCACGCTGCGGCCGGTCACGTAGCGGGTCTCCCGGGCGATCACGTCCATGTCCGCCACGTAGGTGCCCACGTCGCAGGCGGTGTAGTAGCGGCCGTTGAGCGACTCGACGAAGCGGCCGTACGCGCGCAGCAGCGCCTCGCTCTTGATCTGGTCGGGGTCACCCCAGATGACCGCCTTGCCGCCACCGAGGTCGAGGTTCGCCAGGGCGTTCTTGTAGGCCATGCCGCGCGAGAGGTCGAGCACGTCGGCGAGGGCGTCGGCCTCGCTGGCGTACGGGTAGAACCGGGTGCCGCCGAGCGCGGGGCCCAGCGCGGTCGAGTAGATCCCGATGATCGCCTTCAGGCCGGACTGCTTGTCCTGGCAGAACACGACCTGCTCATGCCCCGTGGAGACGGGGTCGTCGGTACTGGCGAATACGCCCATGGCTGACTCCTGTGTCGGTGTGCGCCCTTGTGGGGCGCGGAACCCGGGTGGCACGCCGGCGGGATGCTGCCGGTGTCGTTGAGCCTAATATCGGCCCGAACCGTACTGTCGCGCATGTCACGCCACGGGCCCGAGGGCGGCGACGGGCGGTCCCGTCTCGTGGGAGGATCGCGCCGTGCCGTCGCTCTTCGCTTCATACCTGCGCGTGTACGAGCCGCTGACCGCCTTCGACCGGGATCGGCAGTCGTACTGGCGCCGGTACGTCAGCGAGGGTCGTGCGATAGCTCCGCTGGAGGGGCCGGTACGGCAGCGGACCGCGGTGATCGAGGCGCTCGGCGCCGGCTGGACCCGGCTGCCCGACCTGCCCGACGAGGCGTACGTCCTGGAGTCCGACGACGCGCTGCTGGTCTGCCCGTGGAACCTGCGCATCCGGGTCGCCGAGGCGGCGCTGAGCGCCCGCGACGGCGTGCCCTCGGTGCTCGCCGACGCGTTCGTGCCGCCGGTGCTCGCCGGCCAGGCCAAGGCCGTGGTGGAGGACTGGCGCAGCGGCGCCCGGGTGCTGGAGCACGGGGTGCCCCGGGTGCACGAGCAGATCGCCACCTGGGGCGTGCCGCTGCGCTGGTTCGTGCTGTTCGAGGCCGGTGAGCGGCACCTGGTCACCGATCCGGGGCGGCGGGCGCTGCGCTACCGCACCGAGATCTCCAAGGCGCGCCGCCGCGCGTCCCGGGCGCTGTCGGTGCTGCGCAAGTCGATCGGCGAGGCGCCGATCACCGAGGCGGTCGAGGAGGCGGCCCGGTGGCTGGAGGAGTTCCACCCGCGCTCGGTGGTCGAACTGGACTACGGCGGCCTGGTGCAGCTGCTGCCGGACGAGACGCTCGAAGCCGACGACTCGACCGATCTGGTGGCCGCCGGACTGTCCGGACTGGGCCGGGGCGAGGCCGAGGAGGCGTCCGCCGCGTACGACAAGCTGGTCGCCCGCTGGCGCGCGGTGCAGCTGCTCGAACGGTGCAACTGACGCCCGGTTTGCCCTGCTAAGTGGCCTTGGACACGAGAGTGTCTCGTAGCTAATGCATCACGAACCGTGATCATGAGTCCGAATAAGGTACTTTCTGCGGCATAAAAGTCGTAAAAATCGGGCATGGTTCATCCGTCCGTCTAGGGACCTTCAGCCGTTCGGCCCATGTCGGACATCGGGGACTAGCCGGACCATGGGAGACGCGTCGGCCGGCGGGACCCCGGCCGATGTCTATACATGTGGAGGAGTGACCCCGATGGCATCGCGAACGCACGAACCTGAGCCGCTACTCACACCGGCCGAGGTGGCGTCGATGTTCCGTGTCGACCCGAAGACGGTGACCCGGTGGGCCAAGGCTGGCAAGCTCAGCGCCATCCGGACCCTCGGCGGTCACCGCCGCTACCGCGAGTCGGAGGTTCGGGCCCTGCTGCAGGGGCAGATCCCCCAGCAGCGCCAGGGAGACTGACGAACCGGCGTTCTCCGGCGTTCCGATCAAGGGCGGTGCCGTCACGGCGCCGCCCTTTATCGTGTCCGGGCTCGATCGTGTCGGGTGCGGCTCAGTCCAGCACGATCCGCAGCCCCACCGTGCCGCGCTCACCCCGGCGCAACCGGCTGCCGAGCAGGCTCAGCCGGCCGATCAGCCGGTACTTCCGCTTGAGCAGCGTCCGTACACGGTTCGTGCTCTCCGGGTCGGCGATCGTCGCGTGACCCGGCACCGCCTCACCGTGCGGCCGGCCGCGCACGTCGCACGGTGCCACGGTGACCCGGCCGTCGCGCCGGATGCGCTTCACCTTGCCGGAGTCGGCCACCGTCCAGACCGCGAGCCCGTCGCCGTCGCGTACCGCCCACACCGGAGTCGGCACCGCCCGGCCGTCCTTGCGGAACGTGGTGAGCAGGACGTACTTCTCCGCAGCCAGGCGGTCCAGGTCGGTCACGCCGCCAAGGATACGGCGGTCAGGGTGCCGCCGACCGCCGGATAGCGTGCTCTCATGACCGGGGAACCCGAGATCGGCGACGTGTTCGGCGAGATGATCCGCGACGCGTACGCGGTCGCCACCGGGATCGGCCCGCGCCCGATGGCCGGCGGTCGCCTGCCGCGCCCGGTCATCGAGATCATCGAGCGCGACGACGGGCTGATCAACGGCGCGCCCGCCGGGCACTACCTGGACCCGCCGCAGCGGTGGCAGCCGCACGACCACCGGGCCGTGGACCGGGTACGCGGGCACGTGCTCGACGTCGGCGTCGGCGCCGGCCGGATCGCGCTGCACCTCCAGGAGCGCGGCGTGCCGGTCACCGGGCTGGACACGTCGCTCGGCGCGCTGCGGGTCAGCCGGCACCGGGGCGTACGCGACCTGGTGCACGGCACCGTCGACGAGCACGCCGCCGACGGCCACCGGTACGACACGTTCCTGCTGCTCGGCAACAACCTGGGACTGTTCGAGGGGCGGGAACGCGCCCCGGCGATGCTCGCGGCGCTCGCCGCGCTGGCCCGTCCCGGCGCCCGGGTGATCGCCCACGGCACCGACCCGTACGGGACCACCGACCCGGTGCACACCGCCTACCACGAGCGCAACCGGCAGCGGGGCCGGATCGGCGGGCAACTGCGGCTGCGGCTGCGCTACCGGCTGCTGGGCACCGCCTGGTTCGACTACCTGGTCTGCTCGCCGGAGGAGTTCGCCGAGCTGGTCCACGGTTCAGCGTGGCGACTGGCCGACGTGGACGACACCGACCATCCCTACTACCTCGCCACGCTGGAGCTGCGGTGAGCGGGGAGCCGCCGGGATCCGGCGGCTCCCCCGCACCACTCAGACCTGGACGGTGGGGGTGGTCTGCTCCGGAGGCAGCCCGCCGTCGCCGTCGACCACCTCGTCCGGCGTGCCGTCCTCGTCGATGTCCACCATGGTGATGTCCACCTTGCCGTCACCGTCGGTGTCGAACTGGAACAGGTCGGCCTTGCCGTCGCCGTCGGTGTCCACCACCCACACGTCGGTCTTGCCGTCGTTGTTGGTGTCCGCGCGGAGCAGGTCCACCCGCTCGTCGCCGCGGGTCTCGACCGTCTCGGTGTTCTCCGCGCTCTCCGGTGCCTGGCTCATCTCGTTCCTTCCTTCGGCGTTGACGGCCGTCCTTACCCCGTCCGCTCCGCCCCCACGCATCCCGGCGGCCCGGCCCTGCATAGGGTCGCATGCAGGAACGAGCGAGCGGACGGGCCCGACGGCGGAGACCCCGCGCGCCCCCGCCGCGGCGAGGGGACATCGATGAGTGGTCGTTTTGTGGTCGTCGGGGCCGGCACCATGGGCCTCGGCATCGCGTACGTGGCGGCCGGCGCCGGGTACGCGGTCGAACTGGTCGAGGTCGACGCCGCCCGGGGCGCCGAGGCCGTGCGCCGGCTCGGCGAGCTGTGGGACCGGGGCGTGCAGCGCGGCAAGCTGACCGAGGAGGCCGCCACCGCCAACCGTGAGCGCGTCACGCTCCGGGCCGGGCTCGCCGAGGTGACCGAGGGCGCCGACGTGATCGTGGAGGCGGTGCCCGAGCGGCTCGACCTCAAGCGTGCCGTCCTGCGCGAGGCGGAGAGCCGCCGGCCGGCGCTGCTTGGCAGCAACACGTCCAGCATCCCGATCGCCGAACTGGCCGCCGGGCTGGACCGGCCCGCCGGCTTCGTCGGGTTGCACTTCTTCAATCCGGTGTGGGCGATGGCGCTGCTCGAGGTCGTGGTCGGCCCGGCCACCGCGCCGGCCACGACCGAGGCGGCCGTCGCGCTCGCCGCCCGGCTGGGCAAGGACCCCGTCGTCGTACGCGACATGCCCGGCTTCGCCACCTCCCGCCTCGGCGTCACGCTCGGCCTGGAGGCGATCCGGATGGTGGCCGACGAGGTGGCGAGCCCGGCCGACATCGACAAGGCGATGGTGCTCGGCTACCGGCACCCGATCGGCCCGCTGGAGCTGACCGACCTGGTCGGGCTGGACGTGCGGCTCGACATCGCGCGCACGCTCCAGGCCGCGTACGGCGACCGCTTCGCGCCACCGCCGCTGCTCGTCGAGATGGTGGCCGCCGGGAAGCTGGGCAAGAAGTCGGGGCAGGGCTTCTACACGTGGAAGGACGGCCAGAAGAAATGAGCGGGCTGCGGATCGAGGAGCTGCCGGACCGGCTCGTGGTCACCCTGGACCGGCCGGAGAAGCGCAACGCCATCGACGCCGACCTGGTGGGCGAGCTGCACGCGGTCTGCGCCGACCTGGAGGCGCGTCCCCGGCTGCTGCTGCTCACCGGCGGGACGGCGGGCATCTTCGCCGGGGGCGCCGACATCGCCCAGCTCCGCGAGCGCGGCCGGCTGGACGCGCTGGCCGCCATCAACCAGGGTGTCTTCGCCCGCATCCGGGCACTGCCGATGCCCACCGTGGCGGCAGTCGACGGGCCGGCGCTGGGCGGCGGCGCCGAGCTGGCGTACGCCTGCGATCTCCGGGTGTGCACGGACCGCGCGGTGTTCGGCCAGCCCGAGGTGCGGCTGGGCATCCTGGCCGGCGCCGGCGCGACCTACCGGCTGCCGGCGCTGATCGGTGAGGCCCGGGCCAAGGAGCTGCTGTTCACCGGCCGGCGGGTGGACGCCGAGGAGGCGCTGCGGATCGGGCTGGTGAACCGGGTGGTGGCCGATCCGGAAGAGCTGCTGCCCACCGCGCACGGCCTGCTCGACGAGATGGCGAAGGGTTCCGCGCTGGCGTTGCGGCTGACCAAGATGGCAGTGGACGCCCCGGCGACCGCGCACCCGCAGCTCGACCTGCTGAGCCAGGCGGTGCTGTTCGAGGACGAGGAGAAGCACCGGCGGATGACCGAGTTCCTGGACCGGCGCCGGGCCCGCTGAGCCCGGGAGAGACGACGAGGGCCGCACCGGTGTCTCCGGTGCGGCCCTTCGCGTCGGTACGCGTCAGCGCTTGATGTCGACTCCCGCGTCGTCCAGCGCGGTGATCGCCGGCGCGGACTCGGCGAAGCCGATGAGCAGCAGCGCCTCCGGTCCGAACGCCTTGATCTCCTTGGCGGTGCCGCTGAAGTCGACGGGCGTCTTCGGGTCGGCCGGCGGCTCGTAGGTCAGCAGCTTGATCCGGTCCGCGCCGATGCCGGCCTTCTCCAGCTCCGAGCGGACGTTCTCCTGGAGGCCCTCGCCGTACGAGTCCTTACGGGCCAGGATCGCGATCTTGCGCGGCCCGTCCCGGAGCATGACGTCGGCCAGCGCACGGCCCTGGAGGCTGTCCGGCGGCGCGGTTCGGAAATAGAGGCCGTTGTCGTCCACGGCGCTCAGCCCCGCGTCGGTGTTCGACGGGGAGAACAGGATCCGCCCGGCGGCGACCACGTCCGGCAGCACGGCCCGGGAGATGCCGGAGCCGCCTGCGCCGATGATGACCTGCACGCCCTTGCTGACGTGCGAGGCGACGGTGGCCTTGGCGACCGCCGGGTTGGTGCCGTCGTCGCCCTCGATCCACTTCACCGGCTCGCCGAGCACACCACCGGCGGCGTTCACCTCACGGATCGCGAGCGCCGCGCCGGCCGCCAGCGGCGGGTTCGCCAGCGCCAGGTCACCGGTCTTCGGCAGCAGCCCGCCGAGGACCAGCGGGGCGTCCTTCGCCTTCCCGTCGCGCAGCTTGCGCCCACGCGGCGGGGCCTTCGTGCTCGCCCCCGACTCCTCACCTGCGCCGACGAACTCGGTCTTGCTGTCGTCGATCTTCTGGTTGTCGAAGTGCATGGTGCCGTAGCTCGCGGTGGCCGGCTCGCCGGTGTCGGTGAACCCGGCGCGGGTCAGCGACACGCCCCGGTACTCGATGTCCCGGCCCGCACGGGCGAGCTCCAGGCAGGACGACACGTCGTCGCAGCGTTCACCGCCGGTGGTCACCCCGACGATCTGCTTGGCGATCTCGGCCGGAGCGGTGGTGCCGGCGAGCTGGGCGGCCAGCGCGCTGATCACCACCGCGTCGTACGACTCGGCGGAGTAGAGGAAGTCACCCAGCTTCGGGTCTACGGCGAGTAGTCGTTCCTTGAAGCTCTCGGGCAGTGGGGTGAGGGGCGTGGTGCCCTTCATCCCGTTCACCAGGTCTCCCCGGTCCTTGAGCTCAGCGGGGTACGAATTGAGCATGTTGCCGTCGGTGCCGTAGAGGCGTACCTGGGTGGCAGGCGTTTCCTCCGGCTCGTCGCTCCCGCAGGCGCTCGTGGCGAGCAGAAGCGCCGCGCAGGCCATGGACAGGGCCGCGCGCGACGTGCGTGTTCTCAGCATGGTCGTCCTTCCTCCGGCGAAGGTCCGCTGCGCACCTTAGCGTGCTCACGCGGCACGCGGGACTGTGGAGTCGGCTCCGTCGGCACCCCGACTGCGGGTATCACTCTGCGTGGTCGACGAGCCGTTTCCGGGTCACCGCTTGACCCCCGGCGATACTGTTCCGCGGGTGAACGACGAAGCACAGCAGACGCTCGACGACGCGACCGCCGTGCTCCGTTCCGCCCTCGCCGGGGACGGCGCCGGCGTGGTGGGCACGTTCGACGCGGTGGTGGACCGCTCCGGCCTCGCCGGGGCGTACGGAGTGGCGTGGTGCCTCGCCGCCACCATGCTCGGCGACGACACCCCGGGCGGCGGCGCCGCCCTCGACTTCCCCGGCATCGACCAGGCCGACTACGACACCCGCTGGGTGGCCCGTTTCGTCAGCGCGTGCGCCAACGACGACGCGGACACCGGCGAGGCGCTGTTCGGGGCGGCCGCAGCCGACGGCCTGCTGCCCGACTGCCTGCTCACGCTCGCCGGGTCGACAATCGCCACGCTGCGCAGCCGCTCGGACTGAGCCCGGCGCGCGGCCAGGCGCCCCGACTGTGGTAGCTCTGGGTGCATGTCCGAGGCGATGCTCAGCAAGGTGCGCAAGCTCCTCGCCCAGGCGGAGGACCCGGCCTGCACCCCCGCCGAGTCGGCCGCCTTCATGGCGAAGGCCACCGAGCTGATCGCCCGCTACGGCGTCGACCGGGCGCTGCTCGCCGCCCGCGACCCGGCCGCCGACCCGGTCGGTGACCGGACCGTCGAGGTGATCGCGCCGTACGCCCGGGACAAGGCCGGCCTGCTCGCGGCGGTCGCCGAACCGTTGCGGTGCCGATGCGTACGCCGCCGGCACGGCAGCGGCTTCGTCATGCACCTGTTCGGCTTCGCCAGCGACCTGGAACGGGTCGAACTGCTGTTCACTTCGCTGCTCGTGCAGGCCGCGCACGGGCTCGCCGGTGCCGTCGTACCGGCCGGGGAGCATCCGGCGGCGTTCCGGCGTACCTGGCTGGCCGGGTTCGCGTACGTCGTCGCGGAACGACTGCGCGCTGCCGAGAGCAAGGCGGTGGCGGAGTCGGGTGGACCCTCCACGGCTCTGGTGCTCGCCGACCGCTCCGATCGCGTCCAGCGCCGGGTCGCCGAGGCGTACCCCCGGTTGCGCACCGCCCCGCGACGGCGGCTGGCGGGCGGTGGCTTCGGTTCCGGCGCGGACGCCGGCCGCCGGGCCGACCTCGGTGGCACCGGCGTGGCCGGCACCGGCGCGGCGCCCGGTATCGCCGGCTGACCGATCTCAGGCGGTACGGGCGACCGTTGCCAGATAGCGGCAGAGCAGTTCGTGCCAGCCCGCGGTGAGCGCCTCGCGATAGCCCTCGGCCGCCGTGCCGTGCCTGTCGAAGTAGCGGTGCTCGACGTCCACCCGGGTCTGCTCCGGACCTTCGGCGTGGAACAGGACCTCCACCTCGCTGGCCCGCGCCGGATCCGGCACCGGCACCCGGTCCGGGCCGATCTGCCAGGTGAACACCAGGCGCCGCGGCGGATCCCAGGTCAGCACGCGGCCCCAGTCGTTGCGGAAGCCGTACGGGCCGATCTCGTAGAGCATGCCGCCGGCCCGGGGCTCGATGCCGAGCGCGGCGAGCGCCTCCGGGCCGGACCAGGTGTATTCACGCACCCACCAGTCGGCGAGCGCGCCGGTGAAGACGGCGTACGCCCGCTCGGCGGACGCCGGGACGAGCAGGCTGCTGCGGAGGGAGAAGCGATCGGATTCCTGCTGGACCTCATCCGGATCGGCCATCTCCTGTCCCATAGGTCCGGACCATACCGGCTCATGTCTCGGTGTGCAGCTTCCGTTCCGCCCGCTTCCGGACACCGGGAACACCGTTTCCCGACAGCGCTGAGTGGTGGGACAGGCGCTCTGTGCAAGGCGCGGGCGGCGCTTCCGGGAGGTCAGGTGGGCTTCCGCGAGGTGCGGGCGGGCTTCCGCGAGGTGCGGGTGGGCGACGGATGCCGTACCGGAAAGCGGGTAAGCGCCGCCGACCGGACCGATGGGAGAGCGGGCAGCATGACCGACAGCCGAGCCACCGCACCAGTGCCGGACCCCGGCGACGAACCGACCGGCTCGCCGGCCGGTCCCGAGCCGGAGCCGGACGTCCTGCTCGACGTGCCGGAACTGACCGTCGACGAGATCCGGCTCGTGGTGGACGGGCTCGACGCCGACCTGTCGCTGCGCGCCCGGCTGGCGAACCTGCTCCAGCTCGACGCCGGCGTCCGGGTGCACCTGGAGGGCGTCGAGCTGGACATCACCGGGGTGAGCGCCGAGGCGCTGCTCAAGGTACGGCTGGAGAAGCTGGTGCAGATCCTGGACCGGGCGCTGACCACCATCGACCGCAACCCGCAGCTGATCGACGCGCTGGCGCGCTCGGCCGGCGTCACCCTGGACGACGTGCACCGGCTCGCCGCGCCGGTGGTCGACCAGACCGGGCGTACGGTGGCCGCAGCCGGCGAGGTGGTCGAGCGCACCGGTCCGGCGGTGGCAGACCGGGCCGCTCCGGCGGTGGCCGATCGGACGGGGCCGGCCGTGTCCGGCCCGATCGAGGCCCCCGAACCGCCCCGGCGCCCGGCGCGGACGGAGCCGCCACCACCGAGCCGTCCGGGTTCTTCGTCGGCGCCAGGTACTGCTGGTGGTAGTTCTCGGCGAAGTAGTCCCGAGCGGACCGAGCCGCCGCCCGGTTCCGGGCGGGCGGAGCCGTCACCGGCGTCGGTTGCCGGGCGGGAGGGGAAGCCGGAGTCCGAGCGTGCCGCCGGATCGGGGCAGGGCGCCGGGGCGGGCCCGTCGGCGGAACGTCCCGCCGAGAAGAAGCGCGGCTCGGAGCGCTCCGGCCAGCCGGCGAGCGCAGCCGCCGAGGCGGCACAACTGGCGGGACAGGCCGGGCAGGCACTGCGGCAGGCCGGCCGAAGCGTCTGGGAGGCGATCCAGGGCAGCCCCACCCAGAACCGCCGCCCCCCACAAACCTGACTGTCCCACCCGCTCCCGGCACTCCCGGGCCCGCCGCCCGCCCACCGGGCGGGGCCGGGGCGGTCGGGCAGGAGAGGGCGTTACGGGGGTGGGGAGTCGTCCGGCGCGGTCTGCTGGTGGCGGCGGAGCAGCTCCTGGAGGGCGGTGATCTCGGAGTGCAGGGCCTGACGGCCCTCCCGGGTGATCCGGATCCACGTCCGCGGACGACGGCCGTGGTAGCCCTTCTCCACCTCGATCAGGCGTGCCTCCTCCAGCACGGTGAGGTGCCGGGACAGGTTGCCCGCGGTGAGTTCGAGGGCCTGGCGGAGATAGGCGACCTCCACCCGCTCGCCTTCAGCGGCGATGGTCAGGATGCCGAGCCGGTGCCGCTGGTGGACCGTGTCGTCGAGGCCGTTCGTCGGGAATGGCCCGCTCGCGCGAGGGTCGTCCACGGTGCTCACGACTACCGATTGTGCTGCTTCTTGGCGGCGGCGAGCGCCAGACCCCCGCCGATCAGCAGGACCGGTGCCGGGAGCACGGCCGCCAGCATGAAGCTGAACCGGGTCAGATCACCCGGTTGCAGGTCGGAGAGCTGGAACCAGGCGTTCACGGCTACCAGCACGACGGTGTAGAGACCGACCACGACCCGCAGGCTCCGGCTGCGTTCCAGGCGGGCGAGGACCGCCAGGCCGACGGCGATCACGAGGTGCGGCAGCATGCCCCGGTTGGCGAGGCCGAGCAGCGGACCGGTCAGCCGACTGGTGCCGCCCCACACCGGCCCGCTGGTGTTGAACAGCAGGAACTCCAGGACGACCGGAAGGGCGAGGCCGACGAGAGTGCCCGCGAGGCCGGCGATGACGTACGACCGGGTCGGGGTCTGGACGCCGGCTCGCCGGCCGTGCCAGCGGTACCACGCCAGGCCGGCCAGGTAGCCGCCGACGAGCGCGGCCAGCCAGTACCAGCCGAGCGCGGTCGACTTCTGCAGGAAGCCGCCGCCGAGACCGCTCAGGGCAGGGCCGTCGGTCCCGGCGCGCAGCGGGGCTGGTTCCGCCGACTCGACGTACAGCGGCGCGGCCGCCGCGATGAGCACCCCGAAGAGCAGGAGCGGAAGCCAGTACGCCTGACGAGCCGCCCGGGCCTGCCGACGGAGGTTGGTCATCGAGGCGAGCAGCTCCTGGGCCCTGTCGCGGGGTGACTCGGACGGCATGGTTCCTCCCGGCAGCCGATGTGCTGTGACTCAAATAGGTTTGCATTGCAAACCTAATAGCGCAAGGGGGCTCGACCGTCGGTGCCACCACCGGCGGGCGCTTGTTTCGATATTCCTCTAGGTTGACAGGCTTCAAAACAGGAGGCAGAGTGGAGAATGCTTAGATGAACATCTAGACAGGGAGTCAGTCATGTCCCGCGTCCAGCTCGCCCTGCGCGTCTCCGACCTCGAAGGCTCCGTGGCCTTCTACAGCAAGCTGTTCGGCGTCGAGCCGGCCAAGCGCCGCCCCGGCTACGCCAACTTCGCGGTGGAGAACCCGCCGCTGAAGCTCGTACTCCTCGAAGGTGAGCCCGGCCTGCCGACGGTGATGGACCACCTCGGGGTCGAGGTGGCCACCACCGACGAGGTGAGCGCCGCGACCGGTCGGCTCACCGACTCCGGCCTCATCACGCTGGAGGAGAACGACACCGAGTGCTGCTACGCGCTCCAGGACAAGGTCTGGGTGCGCGGCCCCGGCGACGAGCCGTGGGAGGTCTACACGGTCAAGGCCGACTCACCGCAGCTGGAGAAGGCGACCGAGAGCGCCTGCTGCGCCTCGGACGCTGCCGAGCAGCCCGCCGCGGTCTGACCCGGATACGGCAAGGATCCCCATCGGAGTGTCCGCCGGTGGGGATCCTTCCCGACGGTTCAGCTACGCCGCCTGAGTGTCGAGCCCTAGCGGGACCGGACCACTGCCATGACCTCGACCTCGAGCACGGCCCCGGGCAGGAAGAGCTTGCTGACCTCGACAGTCGTGCTCGCCGGCGGCGGTGTGCCAGGGAAGAGCCGGCGCCGGACGGCCGCGTACGCCGGCAGGTCAGCCAGGTCAGTCATGAACGTGCGGATGTGCAGCACGTCGTCGAAGGACGCGCCGTGCGCCGCGAGCACGCCGCCCACGATCTCGAAGATCCGTTCGGCCTGGGTGCCGGGGTCTCCGGGAGCGACCACCTCGCCGTCGTCGTCGACGGCGACCTGTCCGGCGAGCATCAGCAGCGCCCCGCCGCCGACATCGATCCGGGCGACGTGCGCGAAGCGGTCGCCGAACGGGGCCGCGACGGGTGCGGGGTTGTCCAGGGTGAGGCGCATCAGCATCCCTTCGCAGAGTCGGCTGAGACGAGGGAGGAGAGATCCGCGTCCTGGTCCGGCGCGGCCTGCATCAGGTCGAGGGCGGCCTCCAGCACGGGGGCCGGCACCGGACGGCGCAGCGCCAGCCGCGCATCCTTCGCCGCCAACGCGACTGCGAACGAGGCGCCCGGCGCGGTGGCCCGTCCGACCGCGCCGGCGAGGGCCCCACGGCCGAGCACGTCGAGGGCGGTCTGCCTGTCGACACCGAGCGCCGCGGCGACAGCGAGCGCGTCGTGCAGCGCGGCGACAGCCGTCACCAGGCCCGTGTTCGCGACGAGCTTGACGGCGGCGGCTGCGCCGATCGGGCCGCAGTGACGGACCGAACCGAGCTGTTCCAGCACCGGAGCTGCCCTCTCCACGACATCGGCGGGACCGCCCGCGAAGATCGCCAGCGTGCCGGCCCGGGCGGCGTCGACGCTGCCGCCGACGGGGGCGTCGAGGAGGGAGACGCCCGTCGGAAGCCGGCCGGCCACTGCTCGGACTTCGTCCGGCCCGATCGTCGACATCTGCACCACGACCGTGCCGGGCCGGAGCGCGGTGGCGGCGCCGTCCGGCCCGAACAGCACCGTCTCGACCGCGCCGGCATCGGCGAGCATGACGACGACGTCGGCTCCGTCGACTGCGGCAGACGGGCTCGCGGCCACCGTCGCGCCGGCCGCGGCGAGCGGCTCCGAACGCTCCGGGCTGCGGTTCCACACTCTGACCCGGTTGCCGCCGGCCAGGAGGCGGCGCGCGATCGGCGTACCCATGTGTCCGGTCCCGAGAACCGCGATGATCTTCACGCGGTAACGCTAGGCCGGTGGGGGCAATGCGACAAACGAATGTCTCGCATGCCTGCCATGCGTGACTAACATGCCTGGCATGGAGACTCAGCTGCTGGAGGTGTTCCGCACCGTCGCGCGGCACGGCTCGATCACGACCGCCGCCCGCGCCCTCAGCTTCACCCAGTCGGCTGTCTCCCGGCAGATCGCCGCGCTGGAGGCCGACATCGGCGCTCGGCTCTTCGACCGGCTGCCCCGCGGCGTCGCCCTCACCGAGGAGGGACGAGAGCTGCTCCCGCACGCCGAGGCGGTCCTCGACCGGCTCGCCGCGGCCCGGCGTGACCTCGACGACCTGCGCGGGCTCGGCCGAGGGCGGCTGCGTGTGGGCGCCTTCCCGACCGCTCTCGCGGCTCTCGTACCCCGGGCGATGGCGTCGTTCCGCTCGGACCACCCCGAGATCTCGCTGTCGCTGGTCGAGGGGGTGACGCCGCAACTGCTGGAGCGCCTGCTCGCGGAGGAGGCGGATGTGGCAGTGGTCAGCGCCTCGCCCACGGGCGAACTGGACCGCGAACGATTCGACCTGCGACATCTGCTCGACGAGCGGCTCCTGGTCGCGGTCGCACGTGACCACCGGCTCGCGCACCGCCGCTCGGTGCGCCTGGCGGACCTCGCCGAGGACGCGTTCGTCGTGGGCTCGGCCACCGCGGAGAACAGCCTGCTCCGGGCAAGCCTGCCCAGCGGTTTCTCACCGCGCGTCGACATCGTCGCGGCCGAGTGGACCGGCAAGCTGGGATGCGTCGCCGCCGGGTTGGGGGTGGCTCTGGTTCCGGCCCTGGCGGTACGCGGAACCCCGCCGGACATCGCACTGCTACGCCTGCATCCGGACGACGAGTCGGTACGGCAGATATTCGCGGCGACCGTGCGGGGCAGGACGCCGTCGCCGGCCGTCACGCACTTCCTCGAGCATCTGCGGGTGGAGGCGGCCCACCTGGGCTGAAAAGCAGAACGCCGACCGGCGTCTCCGCTGATCGGCGCTCCTGTAGCCCGGCGAAAGGCTATGTGGCCAGGGGCGGGGTCGAACCGCCGACCTTCCGATTTTCAGTCGGACGCTCGTACCAACTGAGCTACCTGGCCGTGGTGCTCGGCACATGCTACCGCACGGGCCGATACGCAGAACGCCGCGCATCGAGCTGCGCGGCGTCAGCGCTTGCGGTCCTGACGGGACTTGAACCCGCGACCTCCGCCTTGACAGGGCGGCGAGCACTCCAACTGCTCCACAGGACCTGGCTGGTGTTGCATCCGGCGCGAGCCGGACCGTGCCCCCAACGGGATTCGAACCCGTGCTACCGCCTTGAAAGGGCGGCGTCCTGGGCCGCTAGACGATGAGGGCGGCCCCGCCATCATTGCACACTCGCAACTTCAAGCGGACTTGCTCCCATCCGGCCCCGCCGGAGGCAGGAGAAGCATATGTCATGCCTGCGCGGACGACAAAACCGGTATGGGGATGGCTGTGGGACCGGGTATAACCGCAGGTCAGCGGGGTAGGGCGATGCCGTACCGCCGCTTGATGTCCGGGATCAGGTGTCGGCACGCGGCCATCGTCTGGGCCCGGTCGCCCCCTGCGTCGTGCATCAGCACGACCGAACCGTGCCGGGTGGCCCCCTTCACCCGCTTGATGATCGTCTTCGCCGGTGGGTGGTCCCAGTCCTGCGGGTCCACGCTCCAGTGCAGCGGGCGCAGGCCCATCTGCTTGGCGACCACGACCTCCTCGGCCGTCCAGCGGCCGCCGGGCTGGCGGAACCAGGTGATCGGCGCCTTCGGCGCGGCGGCGTGAATGGCCTTGTTCGTCCGTTCCAGGTCGGATCGGATCTCGGCGGCGGAGCGCCGGCCCAGGTTCACGTCGTGGTGCCAGCTGTGATTGCAGAGCTGGTGACCCTCCCGGACGATCCGGGCCACCAGCTCCGGGTAGCGCTTGGCCTGCTTGCCGACGACGCAGAAGGTGGCCTTCACACGGGCCGCCCGGAGCTGGGCCAGGATCTGCGGGGTGTACCGGGGATCCGGCCCGTCGTCGAAGGTGAGCGCCACGCCGCTGCTCCCGCTGGCCCGGTGCAGCCCGGCCGGCAGCTTCTTCGGCACCGGGCGCAGCTTGGGCTTCGCGGGGGTGGTGTGGGTCGGTGAGGGCTTCGTCACCGGCGTCGGGGACGGCGACGCGGAGGCCGACGGCGGTGCGGCGGCCTTCTCGGGTGACTTGCCGGCCTCGCCGCAGCCGGTGACGAGGAGCACCAGGCCCAGGGCGAGCGCCGACAGGGCGCGTGGACGCATTCGTCGCTCCCGGAGGGGTCGGGGTCAGACGGACTTTCCGACCGTAGTGGACGCCGACCCGGAACGGGAGAGGGGCTCAGCTCGTCGTCGACTGGTCCAGCGAGTCCCGCACGGCCACGGCCAGCGACAACGCCTCGGCCAGGTCCACCGGCCGGACCACCCCGGCCGGCAGCGAGTCGGCCCGCCAGCCGGGCCCGGCGGCGAGTACCAGCAGCGGCCGGCGCGGCACCGCCAGCAGCGCGGTGAGCTGGCACGGGTCGGCCGTCGCCCGGATGTGCGACCAGAGCACCACGGCCGCCGGACCGGTCCGGTTGACGGCCTCGACCAGGGCCGGCACCGGTACGCGGGCACCGAGCATGCGATAACTCACACCGACCTCGGCCAGCGCGGCGGCGAGCGCCTCCAGCGGCAGCGAGTGCTGCTCCTCGTCGGCGCAGGAGAGCAGGATCCGGGGCGGCCCGGTCATCGGGTGCGCCCGTGCCACTGTGGCGAACGCCTCGGAGACGCACCGGGACATGAGGTGTTCCACCTCGATCAGCGCGGAGGTGGCGGCGTGCCGCTCCCCGATGCCGGCGAGCACGGGCCGCAGCAGCCCTTCCCAGGTCGCCACCACCCCGTCGGCGGCCAGCGCGTCGGCGATGGTGCGGCCGATGGTCACCGAGTCCAGCCGCATGGCGGCACGAGCCAGCCCGCGCGCCGCCGGCCCGGCCCGGCCGACCGGGATGGTGGTGCCGCCGCCGTCGCGTACCGTCGAGGCCCTCGCCTTGAGGCCGAGCCGCTCCGGGGGCGGCACGGCCGGCGCCTGCCGGGCCCAGCGGGCGGCCTCGGCGGGCGCGACCCCCTCGGTGGTCAGCCGGCGCATGATCTCCAGGCGGGCGAGGTCGGCGGGCGTGTACCGCCGGTGGTGACCCGGCACGTGCTCGCTGGGGCCGAGACCGTAGCGCTGGTGCCAGGTACGCAGCGTGGTGACCGCCACACCCAGTCGGCGTGCGACGGCCCCCGCGCTCAGCGCCTCATCGGCCACCCGACCGCTCCGGTGCCTCGGTGGCCGCTACGCCCGGCCGGGACGCGTCGGTGGGGTGCAGCAGCCGGTTGACCACGCCGCCGAGCCACGGGGCGTACTCACGGGGGTGGGCGTCCAGGTCGCCGACCACCGCGCCGGGGTCGACCCAGCGCAGGTCGGCCACCTCGTCCGGGTCGGGCCGCGTGACCAGGTCGGCGGGTACGTCGGCGCGCAGCACGTGGTCGTACTCGAACTCGACCCGTCCGGTAGCCGGGTCCTCGGCGTAGTAGAGGTACACGCCGACCTCGGTGAGGTCGACCGGATCGACGCCGAGTTCCTCGGCGAGCCGCCGGTTGGCGGCCTCGGCCGGCGACTGGCCGGGCAGCGGGTGCCCGCAGCAGGAGTTCGCCCAGCGCAGCGGGAACCGCGTCTTGACCGCGGCCCGCTGCTGCAACAGCACCCGCCCGTCGGGGTCGACCAGGAGCACCGAGAAGGCGCGGTGCAACCGCCCGGGTGGCTGGTGGGCGGCCGCCACGGTGGTCTCGCCGAGCACCCGGCCGTCGTCGTCGACCAGCTCGACCAGGTGGGTCTCCCGCTCGCTCACGACATCGCCCCGGTGACCCGGGCTGCGGCGATCTTGCCGCTGATCAGCACCATCGGCACGCCGACACCGGGCTGCGTGCCGGAGCCGACGAACACCACGTTCTCCAGCGTCCGGTGCAGGTTGGAGGGGCGGAACGGGCCGGTCTGGAAGAGGCTGTGCGAGGCGGCGAACGGGGTGCCGGCGGCCATGCCCTGCGCCGCCCAGTCGGCCGGGGTGACCGCCCGCATCACCTCGATGCCGTCGCCGAAGCCGACGTAGCCGCGCTCCTCCAGCGTGCTCACGAGTTGGTCGGCGTACCGCTGGGTGAGGTCGCCGGTCCAGTCGAACGGCGCCCGCTCCAGGTTCGGCACCGGGGCCAGCACGTAGTAGGTGTGCTTCCCGGCCGGCGCCACCGACGGGTCGGTGCGGCTCGGGTTCGTCACCAGCAGCGACGGGTCGGTCATCAGCTCGCCTCGCCGGATCACCTCGTCGAACGTCCCCTTCCAGGAGCGCCCGAAGTGGATGTTGTGGTGGGCGATCTTGCCATAGCCCTGCGTCGAACCGATGTGCAGCACCACGCAGGACGGCGAGTAGGTCAGCTTGCGCTGCCGGCTGGGCGGCAGCAGGTCCTGGTAGGCGACCGGCAGGTCCGGGTTGAGCACCACCGTGTCGGCGGGGATGAAGTCGCCGTCCGCGGTGACGACGCCGGTGGCGCGGCCGTTGGCGGTCTCCACCCGGGTCACCGTGGTGCCGTACCGGATCTGCACGCCGTGCTTCTCGGCCGCGCCGGCCATCCCGCGGGAGACCGCGTGGATGCCGCCGCGCGGGAAGCACACACCGGCCACCGAGTCGAGGTACGCGATGACCGCGTAGATCGCCAGCGCGTCGTGCGGCGACAGGCCCGCGTACATGGCCTGGAAGGAGAAGATCCGCTGGGTACGCGGGTCGCGGAAGAACTGGTTGATCTTCGTCTGGAGCCGCCGGAAGGCGCCGCTCGCGAACAGCTTCAGCAGGTTGCCGGTGAGCAGGTCGGTCGGCGCGTCGAGGTTGCGCTCGATGAAGTCGGCCCGTTCCCACTGCCAGAGGTTGCGCGCGTAGTCGACGAAACGCAGGTAGCCGTCGGCCTCCCGGGGGCCGCAGACGCGGGCGATCTCGGCGGCCATCCGGGTGGTGTCGGTGATGACGTCGAGCGTCGACCCGTCCGGGTAGTAGGCGCGGTACGCCGGGTCGAGCGGGGTCAGGTCGAGCCAGTCGGTCAGCTCCTCACCCACCGCGCCGAGCGCCTCGGCGATCAGGTCGGGCATGGTGAGGACGGTCGGGCCGGTGTCGAACTCGTACCCGTCGACGCTGAGCCGCCCGGCGCGGCCGCCCGGCACCGGCTCGCGTTCCAGCACCGTCACCTGCCGGCCACTGCCGGCCAGGTGCAGCGCGCAGGCCAGCCCACCCAGCCCGGCGCCGACCACTACCACCCGGTCGGTCCGTCCCTTGACGGTACGCATTCCGGCCCCCTTGCTCACGAAGTTGCTCATCATGCCCGCCGCGCCGTGGCGGCGGTGGCGAGGCCGGTCAGCGCGGTGCGCGCGGTCTCGTCGATCGGTGCGGTGCCGAGCGCGGCGAGCGCCTCGGTCACCCGGTCGGAGATCATCCGCTCCACCCGGGCGGTGGCGCCGGTGTCCCGGACCACGTCGGCCAGCCGGTCCACCTCGTGTGCCGCGGTGACCGAGCCGGCCCGCTCCAACGCGCGGCGCTGCGCCGGGTCGGCGAGCTGCCGGGCCAGCATCAGCAGCGCTGTCGGCTTGCCGGTACGCAGGTCGTCCCCGGCCGGCTTGCCGGTGGTCTCCGGGTCGCCGTACACGCCCAGCAGGTCGTCGCGGAGCTGGAACGCCTCGCCGACGGCCAGCCCGTACCTGGTGTACGCGGCGATGAGCGGGTCGTCCGCGTCGGTGCCGGCCAGGCAGGCGCCGAACAGCAGCGGGCGCTGGACGGTGTAGCTGGCGGTCTTGTAGCGGGCCACCCGCAGCGCCCGGTCGACGGTCCAGCTCGCCGAGTCGTTCTCGCCGAGCACGTCCAGGAACTGCCCGGCGACCGTCTCGACCCGCATCTGGTCGTAGCAGCGGCGCACGTCGAGCAGCCGGTCCGCCGGGACCGCCGCGTGTGCCATGAGCCGGTCGGCCCACACCATGCACAGGTCGCCGATGAGGACGGCGACGGCTTCGCCGTACCGGTCGGGGTCGCCCGTGTGCCCGGCGGCCCGGTGCCGGGCGGCGGCGGCCCGGTGCGCGGTGGGCAGCCCGCGCCGGGTGTCGGAGGCGTCCATCACGTCGTCGTGGACCAGCGCGAACGTGTGCAGGAGTTCGAGCGCGGACAGCGCGGGGAGCACCGAGCTCAGCGGTTCCTCACCGCCGACCACACCCCGCCATCCCCAGTACGCGAACGTGGGGCGGACCCGTTTGCCGCCGGCCAGCACGCAGTCACGTGCCGTCGCGGCGAAACCACCCATCGCTGCGTCGATCTCGGTGAGTGATTCGACTTCTGCGGCCAGGAACGCCGCCAGCGTCTCGTCGACCCCTTTGATCAGGTCTTTCGTGAACGCGGCCAGTACGCCGCGGACCGGATCGTCCGTCGCCCCGGCCTGAGCCGGCGCGACGCGGAGCGCATTACCCGCAACTGCGTCGTTGGCCATGTGGGGGAGCGTACCCTAGGGTTACGAGTTGCGTCGATTGCTGCGTCGAAACTGAGGAGGGGCCGATGGACACGGATCTGACCGCTGCCTATGACCGTTGCCGCGAGCTGCACCGGCGTCACGGCCGTACCTACTATCTCGCCACCCGGCTGCTTCCCGCCTGGAAACGGCGGCATGTGCACGCCTTGTACGGCTTCACCCGCTACGCGGACGAGATCGTCGACCGCACCGAGGACCTGCCGCCGGCCGAGCGCGCCGCCCGGCTGCGCGAGTGGTCGGATCGATTCGTCGCCGGGCTGCACGGTGCGTCGGTCGACGACCCGCTGCTCCCCGCGGTGCTGCACACCATTGCCGTGTTCGACCTGGACCGCGACGACTTCGCGTCGTTCCTGCGCAGCATGGCGATGGATCTGACGGTCATGTCGTACCCGACCTACGACGACCTGCTCGACTACATGGAGGGCTCGGCCGCTGTCATCGGCACCATGATGCTGCCGATCCTCGGCAGCTCCGACCCGGCCGCCGCCCGCGAGCCCGCCCGCCAGCTCGGCTTCGCGTTCCAGCTCACCAACTTCATCCGGGACGTCTCCGAGGACCTCGACCGGGGCCGGACGTACCTGCCCGACGAGGACATGGCCAAGTTCGACCTCACCCGCGACGACCTGCTCGCCGCAAAGGCCGCCGGCCGCACCACGCCGCGCATCCGCGAGCTGATCGAGTACGAGGTGACCCGCGCCCAGGCCCACTACGTCGCCGCCGCACCGGGCATCCCGCTGCTCGATCCCGCCTCGCAGGCGTGCATGCGCACCGCGTACGCGCTCTACGGAGGCATCCTCGACGAGGTGGCCGCCCAGGACTACGACGTCTTCGTGCGGCGTGCCCTGGTGCCGCAGCGGCGCCGGATGGCGGTGGCCGCGCGGGCGCTGCTCACCCCGTCGGGCACGCCGGTGCGGGTGCCCGGCCCGGCCCTGGAACCGGCCCTGGCCGGATGACCGGCCGCACGGCGGTCGTGCTGTTCACCCGTGACCTGCGGGTGCACGACCACCCGGCGCTCGCCGCCGCCTGCTCCGCGTTCGACCGGGTGGTGCCGCTCTACGTGCTCGATCCGGCGTTGCAGAAGCTCTCGCCGAACCGCACCCGGTTCCTGCATCAGAGCTTGGCCGACCTGCGTGAGGCGCTCCGCACACGCGGTGGGGACCTGGTGATCAGGCGCGGCGACCCGGTGGCCGAAACAATCGAGCTGGCCCGGAAGGTGGGCGCCGAGGGCATCGGGCTCTCCGCCGACGTGAGCCGCTACGCCCACCGCCGGGAACGGCGGCTGCGCGCCGAGTGCGACAGGCACCGGATGTTCCTGCGCGTGTTCCCCGGCCTCACGATCGTCGAGCCCGGTGCGCTGCGCCCCGGCGGCGGCGACCACTACCGCGTCTTCAGCCCCTACTTCCGCGTCTGGCAGGGCGTGCGGTGGCGGGATGAGCTGGCCGCCCCGAAGCAGGTCCGGCTGTCCGACGGCGTCGACCCCGGCCGGCTGCCGGATCCGCCGACTGGCGACAGCCCGGACGCCGCCGTCGGTGGCGAGGCCGTCGCCAGGCGCCGGCTCACCGCCTGGCTGCCCACCCTCGATCGGTACGACGACATCCACGACGACATGGCCGGCGACGAGACCTCGCGGCTCAGCCCGTACCTGCGCTTCGGGTGCGTGTCGCCGCTGGCCGTGGCGAACCGGGCCGGTGACCGGGACGGCCCGTTCGTCAGGCAGCTCTGCTGGCGCGACTTCTACCACCAGGTGGTGGCCGGTTTCCCCGACCTGTCCACTGTCGCCTACCGCCGCGGTGCGCGCGAGGACTGGCGCGACGACGCGCACGCGTTCGACGCCTGGGCCGAGGGGCGGACCGGCATGCCGATCGTGGACGCGGGCATGCGCCAGTTGCGCGCCGAGGGCTGGATGCACAACCGGGCGCGGCTGATCACCGCCGGCTACCTGACCAAGCACCTCGGGCTGGACTGGCGGCCCGGCCTGGAGGTCTTCTTCCGGTGGCTGCTCGACGGCGACCGGGTCAACAACTCGGGCAACTGGCAGTGGGTGGCCGGCACCGGCAACGACACCCGGCCGTACCGCGGCTTCAACCCGGTACGGCAGGCCGAGCGCTACGACCCCGACGGCGCGTACGTGCGGCGCTGGGTGCCCGAGCTGGCGTCGGTGGCGGGCAAGGCGGTCCACCAGCCGTGGCGGCTGCCAGACGAGGTACGCCGCACGCTCGACTACCCGCCACCGCTGGAGGTGCCGGGCGCCGACCCGGTCTGGCTCCGCTGACGCCGCCCGCCGCCCGCCGGCTTGCGCGGACGCGCGGGCGGTCGCGCCAGATGCGTCGCCCGCGCACGATCACGAACGCCGCCGGCGCAGACCTCCCGCGCGTCGCAGGCCGACTTCCTTGGTTACCGTAGGTGATCGGGTTCCCCGCCGACGCCGTTCACCTCTGGTCCCCTTTGCTCTGCAGCCATATCCGCACCGGTTGCGGAGCGTGACCGTCGGGGCCCCGCGCGGTTTTCGGGCCTGCGAGGAAACCCCTGCTCAACGCGATGCTGCGCCGATGGCTGCAGAGCAAGGCGGAAAGGGGAGTCCAGGCTGCCCGGCCGGCTCGAATGCGCTGCGTGACGACGCCCGGCAGTCACCGACTGTGACGGTCGGTCAGAGGCAGGAGTGCAACGCCTCGACCAGGTCCTCCACGCGGTCGTGGTCGGCCAGCCGGGCGGTCGCGTACGCGAAGGTGTAGCCGCGTTCCGGGTCGGCCCAGGCGCTGCTGCCGCCGATCCCGCCCATGCCCCAGCTGCCGTCCGGCTCCCACTGCATGCCGAGCGTCCAGTCCACCGGCCGGTCCAGCAGCAGGTCCGGGCCGGAATACTGCACCCGCGTCGCCTCGGCGACCACTTCCGGGCTGAACAGGCGTACCCCGTCCAGCGTGCCGCCGGCGAGCAGGCCCGCGTACAGCCGGGCGAGCCCGGCGGCGGTGGCGTGCAGGTTCACCGCCGGGATCTCGGCGGCGCGCCACAGCTCGCTGTTCACCATCGCCACGTCGCGCCCGCCCGGCGGGTTGTCCAGCGCCCGCGCCCGCAACGAGCCCGGCTCGCCGCGCATCGCGTCCGGCCAGGCCGGATCGGCGTACGACAGATCGGCGCACCGCCGCCGGTCGGCCTCGCCCAGTCCGAAGGCGAGGTCCAGGCGCCACGGTCCGGCGATCTCCTCGGCCAGGAACCGGCCCACCGAGCGTCCGTCCACCCGGCGGACCAGCTCGCCCACCAGGTGCCCGTACGTCCAGGCGTGCTCGGCCGCGACGGCGCCCGGCGTCCACTCGGGCTCGGCGGCGGCCAGATCGGCGCAGAGCAGGTCCCAGTCGGCGACGGCGGCGGCGGGCCGGGGCACCGGGAAGGCGGGCAGCCCGGCGGTGTGGGCGAGCACCTGCCGGACGGTGGCCGGGGCGCGGAAGCCCGGCCAGTAGACCGAGACCGGCGCGTCCAGGTCGACCCGGCCCCGGTCGACGAGCAGCAGCAGGCAGAGCGCGGCCACCGGCTTGCCGGCCGAGTAGACGTCGACGAGCGTGTCCGGCCGCCACGGCCGGTCCGCCCCGGAAACCGGTACGACCACGCCGGGCGGGACCGCTGCGGTGGTGCCACCCACCAGCTCGATCACCGGTACGCCGCCGTGCCACACCGCCAGTGACGCGCCCGTCTCCCGGCCGGTGGCGAACAGGTCGTGGAAACAGTCCCGGACCGGAGTGAAGCGCGTGTGCATGCGGCCACCGTAGGCGGTGGCATTCGTGACGAGCGCGGAATTCGGGCCCGGTGCGGTGGTCGGTGTCCCGAAGGTACGGAATGCTTGCGGAATGGCGGAGCCGGAACTGGTGGATGTGGTCGTTGTCGGGCTCGGCGTCGGCGGCGAGGAGGTGGCCGGGCGGCTCGCCGAGGCCGGCCTCAGCGTGGTCGGCATCGAACGGGACCTGGTCGGTGGTGAGTGCCCCTACTGGGGGTGCGTGCCCAGCAAGATGATGATCCGGGCGGCGAACGCGCTGGCCGAGGCGCACCGGGTCAACGAGCTGGCCGGGTCCGCCCAGGTGCGGCCCGACTGGGCGCCGGTGGCGAAGCGGATCCGCGCCGAGGCCACCGACACCTGGGACGACAAGGTGGCGGTGGACCGCTTCACCGGCAAGGGCGGCCGGTTCGTCAGGGGCAGCGGACGGCTCGACGGACCGAACCGGGTACGCGTCGGCGACCAGGTGTTCCAGGCGCGCTACGGCGTGGTCCTCGGCACCGGCACCCGGCCCTCGGTCCCGCCGATCGACGGGCTGGCCGACACGCCGTACTGGACGAACCACCAGGCCATCGAGGTCGAGGAACTGCCTGCGTCGCTGCTGGTGCTCGGCGGCGGCGCGATCGGGCTGGAACTGGCACAGGTCTTCGCCCGGTTCGGCGTGCGGGTGACGGTGATCGAGGCGGCCGACCGGGTGCTCGCGGTCGAGGAGCCGGAGGCGTCGGCGCTCGCCGCCGACGCGCTGCGCGCCGACGGGGTGGAGATCCACACCGGGGCCAAGGCCGGCCGGGTCGGCCACGACGGCGGTGCGTTCACCGTGTACGCCGACGGCGCCGAGTTCACCGGCGAGAAGCTGCTCGTGGTGACCGGCCGCAAGGCGCACCTGGAGGAGCTGGGCCTGGACACCGTCGGGGTGGACGCCGGGCAGCGCTACCTGCCGGTGAACGACCGGATGCACGTCACCGACGGGATCTGGGCGGTCGGCGACCTCACCGGCGAGGGTGCGTTCACCCACATCGCCATGTACCAGGCCGGCATCGTGGTGGCGGACGTGCTCGACCACATGCGGCGTACCAAGGGCGGCCCTGATGCCAGCGGCACCGCGAGTGTGGTCGGCGGCGCGGCCGGTGTGGTCAGCGCGGTCGGCGGCGCGATGAGCGCGGGCGGGTCGACCGCCGCGCCGGGCAGCGTCCCGGTCGCCGACTACCGGGCGCTGCCCCGGGTCACGTTCACCGACCCCGAGGTCGGCGCGGTCGGCCTCACCGAGCAGCAGGCCCGCGAGCGCGGCGTCAACGTCCAGGTCGGGTACGCCGACCTCACCTCGTCGGCCCGGGGCTGGATCCACAAGAGCGGCAACGCCGGGTTCATCAAGCTGATCGCCGACGCCGACCAGGGCGTCCTCGTCGGTGCCACCTCGGCCGGTCCGGCCGGCGGCGAGGTGCTCTCCGCGCTCGTCGTGGCGGTGCACGCGGCGGTGCCGATCAGCCAGCTCCGGCACATGATCTACGCGTACCCGACGTTCCACAGGGCCATCGAGGACGCGCTGCGCGCGCTGAAGTGAGGCCTCAGCCGGCCGGCACGCCGTGCCGGCCGGCGCCGTCGGCGAACCGGCCTGCGCCGCGTACCCCGTCCACCGCCAGCGACTCCAGGCCGTAGGCCAGCTCGGTCGCCATCGCCTCCGGCTCGGGCTGCCCCGCGCCGTCCAGCACCGCCGCCCGGTCGTTGCGCAGGCACGTCTGCGGAGACCGGGCGACAGCGGCGGCCAACTCCTCGGCCGCCGCGCGGGCCTCACCCGGCGCGACCAGCCGGTTGACCAGACCCATCGCGTACGCCTCGTCGGCGCCCACCGCACGGCCGGTGAGGATCAGGTCCATCGCCCGGCTCTCCCCGATCAGCCGGGGCAGCCGGACCGTCCCGCCGTCGATCAGCGGTACGCCCCACCGGCGGCAGAACACGCCCAGCGTGGCGTCCGACTCGGCGACCCGCAGATCGCACCAGAGCGCCAGCTCCAGCCCACCGGCCACCGCGTACCCGGAGATCGCCGCGATCACCGGCTTGGACAGCCGCATCCGGGTGGGGCCCATCGGCCCGTCGCCGTCGGGCTCGACCCGGTTGCCGCGCGGCGTGCCGACGGCCTTGAGATCGGCGCCGGAGCAGAACGTGCCGCCCGCACCCCAGAGCACACCCACCGCCGCGTCCGGGTCGGCGTCGAACGCGCGGAACGCGTCGGCCAGCGCTCGTGCGGTCGGCCCGTCCACGGCGTTACGGGCCTCGGGCCGGTCCAGGATCACAGTGGTCACGGCACCGGCGTGCTCGACGCGTACCCCCATAGGCCCAGCATGCCCGCGACGGCGCCGTCGTGGCTACGGTCTATTTGATCGTGCCGGGCCGGGTCAGCCAGCGCATCGGCTGGCCGGTGACGGCGCCGACCTGGTCGAAGTCCCGGTCGTAGTGCAGCAGCGAAAGCCCGTGGTATTCGGCGGTGGCGGCGATGAGCAGGTCGACGGCGCCCGCCGAGCGGTGCGTGCCCCGCGCGGTCAGCTCGCCCTGGATCTCGGCGGCGCGCTCGTAGATCCGGTCCGGCATCACCACCCAGCCGAAGGCGGCCCGGAGCTGCTCCGCCAGGCGCGTCCGGTCGGCGACGGACCGGGCGGTGTAGAGGAACTCCAGCTCGACCAGGGGGCACACGGCGAGCAGGCCCGCTGTCACCTGCTGGTCCCACCGCGCCAGCACGTCGGGATCACGCAGGAGCCGGACCAGGGCACTGGTGTCGATCAGGTAGTCGGCCAGCTTCACGAGCGGTAGGCGCCCTTGTCGAGCAGTTCGTCGAAGTCACCGGTCTGCCCGCGCTCGGCCAGTTCCGCCAGCGCGCGGGCGCGGCGCAGTCTTGCCGCGCCCTCGCGGAGCGCGACGTTCACCGTGTCCTTCTTGGTCTTCGTGCCGTACGCCTCGGCGGCATCCGCAAGCGCCTCGTCGTCGACGTCCACCAGGATCTTGGTCATCGCAGCTCCCTATATACAGTCGGCCGCCCGAGTATATCCAGCGGGGGTTCCGTGCGAGGGAATTCCGGGGCGTCCGGTTTGGGGGCTCTCCTGCCGGGAAGTCGGAACAGGTGCGCGAACTACTGACGAAGCTCGAACAGGCCACCGGTCTCGACCGGGTGGGTGACCGGTTGCAGCGCGCCGTCCAGGGCACGCTGCGCTCGCAGCGGGTACGCGACGCGCTGCACGGCGTGTGGCTCGGCCATCCGCTGCACCCCGCGATGGTGCAGGTGCCGGTCGGCGCCTGGATCTCCGCCGCCGTGGTGGACCTGCTGCCCGGCCAGCGCCGCGCCGCCACCGCCCTGGTGGGTCTCGGTACGGTCAGCGCGCTGCCCGCGGCGGTCGCCGGGCTCAACGACTGGGCCACGCTCTCCCGGGACCAGCGCCGGGTCGGGCTGGTGCATGCCGCCGCCAACACGGTCGGCCTGGCGTTGTTCGCCGGCTCGCTGGCGGCCCGGCTCAACGGGCGGCACGGCCTCGGCCGGACGCTGTCCTACCTGGGGCTGTCCGCCGCGAGCGGTGGGGCGTACCTGGGTGGGCATCTCGCGTACAAGCAGGGTGCCCAGGCCAGCCAGAGCGTCTCCGAGCTGCACCTGATCAGCGACGGCTGGCACCGGGTCGGCGACCTGAGCAGCCTGCCCCGGCACGAACTGGTCACCAAGAAGATCGACGACGTCTCGGTGATCCTTTACCGGGACGGCGACGACGTCACAGTCATGCTGGAGCGCTGCCCGCACCAGAGCGGCCCGCTCGGCGAGGGCACGATCGAGCAGGTCGACGGCCACGCCTGTGTGGTCTGCCCCTGGCACGGCAGCGCGTTCCGGCTCGACGGCGGCGAGGTGGTGCACGGCCCGGCCGCCAACGACCAGGTCGTGCTGCCCACCCGCGTGGTGTCCGGCCGGGTCGAGGCCCGGCTGCCCTGAGTCAGTCCCGCCGGTGCCGCCCACTGGACAGCGCCCGGGCCGGCACCGGCCGCTTACGCAACCCGAGCAGCGCGCCGATCTGCGCGCCGACGATGCTCGCCACGGCCAGCACCGCCGAGATGGCGAGCGGACGGTTGATGCCCTCCTCGGCGGTGGCCCGGGACGCGCCCGCCGACATGGCCGGCGGCTGACCGACGGGCGCCTCCACGGTGGGCGTCGCGTCGCGCGGCGTGGGCTTGGGCTTCGCCTTCGGGGTGGTCGACGAGGCGCCGCCGCCACCCGGCTTCGCCGGTGCCGTCTCGGCCGGCTTGGTGACCACGATCCGTCCGGCGGCGTGCCGCCGGGCACCCGAATCCGTCGCGCCGTCCGGCAGCATGATGAGCTGACCCGGGCGGATCCGGTCCGGGTCGGCGAGCCGGTTCAGCCGGGCCAGCTCCTTGTACCTGTCGAAGTCGTCCAGGTAGCGATCCGCCACCTCGCCCAGGTAGTCGCCCTTCGCCACCCGGTACACGGCCGGGTCGTCCGCCTGCGACGCGACCGGGGGCGGCGGCGCGACCTGGCTCGCGGCCACGGCCGGTGAGGTGACGGCGGCGACCGCCGGCTGCGGGGCGGTCAGCGCGGCGGCACTAGCCGCGGCCGGGCTCGCGACCAGGATCAGCGCGACCGAACCGACGAGGGCGGCTGCGGCCTTCTGCTGGCGGTGCATGCCGGGCAGCTTCGGCGCCGGCCGGCGTACCGCCGCCGCGAGCAGCTCCACCACGACGGAGAACGCGAACGTGGCCCAGCCGAACCAGCCCACCACCGCCAGCGCGCGCAGGAACAGTTGACCGTCGTCGCGGCTGGTCAACGCCGTACCGACCTCGGCCAGCGTGGGCAGGTGATCCGGCAGCGGGTTGCCGGCGAACGCCAGCAGCGCGACCGGCCCGCCGGCCAGCACGCCGACGAGCACGACGAGAGCGCCGAGGCCGGTGAGAACCTGGCCGGCGCGGCGGACGGGGGAGCGTCGGGGTGCGCGCATGGCGGCCTTCCCTTCCTACGGTGGTCCGGTGAGGGCCCGAGCGGTGGCCTCACCGGTGACGGTGGCGGTCTCTTGCACGCCGAACAGACTCAGCAGGTCCCGGCTGTAGGTGATCTGCACGCTCACCCGGATCTGGGTCTCGGTGCCGACCACCGGGAACTCGACCTCGTGGTCCTGGACGCCGCCCGCGGCGTTCAGGTAGGTGGCGACAGCGGCGCGGGCGGCGACCTGGTCGATCTGCTTCGGGCCGCCCTCGATGGCCCGCGCGCGGTCGATCATCTGGCCGCCGGCGCGGGCCGCTTCGGCGGCCAGGTTGTCCGCGCGCTGAAGTGTGCGCAGTTGACCCGCGCCGTCGTAGGCGAGGCCGATGATCGCCAGTACGCCCGTCATCGCCACGGCCAGGAACAGGCTCACCCGGCCGCTCTCCGCCTCGCGCCGCCCGGTCATCCGCGACTCCGGTACGTGTCCAGCGGCGAGGTGAACCTCGCCGAGACGGTCTTGCCGCCCGGCACGCCGGGCAGGCCGGGCGCGCTCAGGTCGTCGAAGGAGACGGTGCAGGTCACCGTGACCGTCACGGTCGCCGGCATGCCTGCGGCGCTTGCGTACGCGGCGGCGAAGCTCGTCGTCGTCCCGGCCACGGAGCCCGCGAGATCGATCTGGGGTGGGCCGGTGCAGTTCAGTCCCGCCCAGCCGAGCTGGTCCTGGGCCGCCTCCTCGGCGGCCTCCGCACCGTCGTCGGCGTTGCGGGCGAGTGAGGCGGCCCGGGCGGCGTCGTGGGCGGCCGACTCCACCGCCTCGTCCGCGATCGCGGTCCGCCCGGCGACCCCGGCCAGCACCATCAGTCCGATGAAGGCGGGCGCGAGCACCGCCACCTCGATCGAGACGGAACCCCGGTCCCGCCGCGGCCCGCCGCTCATCCGGTGGTCCAGCGTTCGGCCGGGCCGTGCGCGGTCTGCGTGACCTCGAACGAGACGCCCGGGATGACCGACAGGGAGCGTCCCTGCACCGTGCAGGTGACGCCGGTGGCGCTCTCGACGCAGGTCGGGCCGGTCTGCTCCCAGCCGACCAGCCAGTCCCCGGACTGTTGCAGGAAGCTGATCGCCCGCTGCCGGCCGGCGTCCGGCCCGGCGTCGATCGTGCGCTGCGCGTTCACAGCGGTCTGCGCGGCGTTCAGCGCGGTGGACCGGGCCACGAACCAGACGGCGACCTGGATCGAGCCGAACAACATCACCAGGATCACCGGCATCACCACGGCCAGCTCGACCGGGTTGGCGCCCCGCTCGCCCTCGGCCAGGCGGGCGCGCAGGGCAGCGGCGATCCGCCCCGGACCGGGCGGACCGGCGGGCCGGCCGGCAGACGCCGGCCGGCTCCGGGCCGTACGGACGGGGCGCTGCATCACGGGGCCTGCGGCGCCGTGTTGTCCGGGATGGCGTTCATCCAGTTGTTCGCCTTGGCCAGGGCGAGCCCGGTGACCGCCATGGCCACCGCGACCAGGCCGAAGATGATCACCGCGGTCGGCACCGGGCTGTCGCCGCGCTCGGAGTCGCGGCGCAGCTCGGCGAGGCGGGTGCTCACCGCCACGTACAGGTAGGCGTAGAGGTGCATGGTCGTCTCCTTCTCGAAGGTGGGTTCACAGACGGGCGAGGAACGGATAGACGGCGAAGCCGAGCAGGACGAACACCAGCAGCGAGCCGGGGATGTCCAACTTGCTGGTGACCCCCTCGGCCCGGGCCAGGTTGTCGGTACGGATCTGGTCGCGCAGCGAGTCGGCACGGGACCGCAACGTCTCGTGCACCTGGGCGCCCTCGCTGCCGGAGGAGCGCATGATGGCGCCCACGTCGCCCAGCTCCGGGATGCCGATCCGCTCGGCCAGTTCCTGCAACTCGTCCCAGGGCGAGTGCATCTGGAGCTGGGCGAGCCGCAGCGCCTCCCGGATCCGGTCGAAGACCCAGCCGTCGCAGACCGCCGCCGCGCGCTCCAGCGACTGCACCGGGCCGTGCGCGGCGGACAGCTGCAACGCCACCAGGTCGAGGTAGGTGCAGACCGCCTGCCGGAACTCGTCCCGGGCGGCGTCGGCCTTGGCGAGGACCGCGCGGTGCGCGAGCAGCCCGGCGCCGAGCGCCAGGCCCAGGCTGGCCACCACCGGTACGGCCACCGGCAGCGCCACCCCGCCGACGAAGAGCACCGCCGAGGCGACCGCCGGGGTGGCGAACCCGATGAGCGCGGACAGCAGCACCGACAGCGCGTACTGCTCGGGGGTGCGGTCGAGCAGGGCGAGTTGCCGGTGCGGCGGGCGCAGCCAGCGGGCGAACCCGCCGAGCCAGTCCGGCCCGGCACCGACGGCCGGGGCCTGACCGGGCGGCTGGTGCAGCCGGCGCAGCGCCGGGCCGAGCGCCGGGGTGGCCGGCAGCGCCTCGCGGACGACCAGGAACAGCCCGAGCCCGACCGCGCACCCGCCGAGCACCCCGATCGCCATCTGCCAGTTGAGGATCATGCGATCGCCTCGTCCAGGTCGGGCGCCGGCAGGAACCGCGCCGGCCGGGGCGGCTGGCTCATCGAGCGCACCCAGACCAGCAGGCCGACGAACGCCGCACCGAGCACCGCCATCACGAGCTGACCCGTCACCGTCCCGTAGGGACGGATGTAGTCGCTGTTCACCAGCCCGTACGCGAGCGTCGCCAGCGTCATGCCGGTGAGGAAGCGGACCGCGAACCGGGGCTGGGTGCGCTTCGCCTCGACCTCGCGCCGGGTCGCCACCTCGGCCGAGGCGGCGCCGGCGATCGACCCGAGCACGTCGCCGAGGCGCTCGCCCCGGTCGGTGAGGTGCAGGATCAGCGCGGCCACCACCTGGTCGGCGACCGGATCGGCGATCTCGTCGGCGAAGGCGAGCAGCGCGGAGCGGGCCAGCCAGCCGGCCTGGAGGCGGGCGGCGAGTGTGCGTACCTCCTCCTGGATCTCCTCCGGCGCGGTGGCGATGGTGCCGATGATCGCCTGTTGGAGTCCCTGGCCGGTGGCCGAGATGTCCTTGAGCCGGCGGGTCCACTCGCCTACGGCTTCGACCCGGGCGATGGCCCGCTGCTCGGCCCGGCCGACCGCGAACAGCCACGGCACGCCCGGCACCGCGAGCACCACCAGCAGGCCGACCACCGGCAGCCCGGTGAGCAGGAACGCCGCCGCCCCGGCGACCACAGCGGCGCCGAGCAGGAGCTGGTAGCGGCGCTGGTCGGCGCGGCTCGCGCCGGAGCCGGTCCAGAGCCGGCTCAGGCCCGGCCCGGTACCGGGTGCCGGACCCGGTGGCCGCCGGGTGCCGACGAGCGCGACGACTGTCAGCACCAGCCCGGCCATGCACGCGGCGCCGGAGACCAGGGCGATCAGTTCGATCTGCGTCACGCCGGGCCTCCGTTCGGCCGCGCCCCGAGGCGGGTGTGCCGGGGACGCCGCCACGCGCCCATGCCTGCCTCGACGAACCGGGTGAGCAGGCGGGCGTCGTAGCCGACGCGCAGCAGTTGGTCGCGGATGCGTTCGGGCAGGTGACGGGGGACCGCCCGGCCGTCCGGGCCGGGGCCGAAGACGGTGGTCGTGGTGATCCGGTTGCCCTCGCCGACGCCGATGACCTCCTCGACGTGCGAGACGAACCGGTGCTTGCGCCCGCCGATCGCTGTCTCGTCCTCGACCGTCACGTAGACGATCAGGTCGAGCGCGTTGCCGGCCATCCGGCGGGCCTGGTCGACAGTCATCTCCCGGCCGTGCGACAGCGCCAGCTCGATGATGCGTTCGCTCACCCCCGAGGGGGTACGCGCGTGGATGGTGCACATCGACCCGCGGCTGGTGGTCATCGCCTGGAGCATCGGCACGATCTCACGGGACCGCACCTCGCCGACGATGATCCGCAGCACGCCCATGCGCAGCGACACCGGGATCAGGTCGGCGATGCTGACCTCACCCGCCGGCCGCCCGTCCGCGCCGCGCTCGCCGTGCCCCTCCCGGGACTCGAAGCTCATCACCGCCCGGTGCTTGTGCCCGCGCCGGGCCGGCAGCAGTTCCCGGCTCTCCTCCAGCAGCACGTACGGTTCGTCGGCCGGGATCTCGTCCATCAGCGCGCGGATGACTGTGGTCTTCCCGGCCCCGGCGAGCCCGGCGACCATGATGTTCAGCCCGGCCCGCATGGACGCGCGGAGGAAGTCGCGCAGCAGCGGGTCGATCATCTCGTCCAGGTCGGGCCGGCCGCCCGCGATGTCCTCCAGGCTCACTTCGAGCGTGTTGTGCTTGCGGATCACCGCGTACGGGCGGTGGCTGACCAGGAACACGGCGGCGAGCCGGCTGCCGTCGGGAAGTTGCAGGTCGAGCGTGGGCTTCGAGGTGGACAGCGACCGCTCGGTGGCACCCGCCCGGCGGGCCGCAGCCTGGAGGATCTCCACCAGTTCGTCGTCGGTCTCGGCGATCGGCTCGGCCCAGTCGACGCCGCCGCCGTGCCGGGTGATGCGCACCTGGTCGCAGCCGAGGATGTGCACCTCCTCGATGCTGTCGTCGACGAGCAGCGTCTGGAGCCGGCCCAGCCCGACGAGTTCGGCAGTCACCTGGTCGAGCAGCAGCCGCTCCTCGTCGGCGGCCATCGGGGTGCCGGCCCGGCGTACCGAGTCGGCGTACGCGGACACCACGGCTACCGCCAGCCGGGCGCGCTCGACCTCCTCGGCGTCGGCGTCGAACTCGCGTCCGCGCTGCCAGTGGGTGAGCCGCTCGCTCAGTTCCCGGCGCAGCTCGCGGACCACTGCGAAGTCGACCCGGGGGCGTGGCGGTGGCGCCGACGCGGCGGGCATCGGACCGGGTACGTGGTGCCGCCCGTTCGGCGGGGCCAGCGGCGGGACGGTGGAGACGACGCCCGGCTGCTGGACGCGCGGGTCGTGGGAGACCGGCTCAAACCGCACCGGACACCCCCGGCACGCTCGGCGCGGTCACCGCGCGCGGTGTGGTCGCCCCGGGCCAGGCCAGCCGGGCGCGCCGCCGGTCCAGCAGCGCCCGTACCGGCACCTCCAGGGCGCCGGCCGCGCGCATCAGCGGCCGGTTCGCCCGTACGGTGCCGCCGTGGGCGAGCACCTCGGCGGTACGCGGGTCGTGCGGCAGGCGGGCGATCACCGGCAGCCGGAGCGCCTTGCTGATCTCGCTGGTGCCGTGCCCGTCCCCGACGACGAGGAGCCGCAGCGTGCCGGGCGGTAGGCGGTGCTCGGTGAGGTCCCGTTCGATCGCGCGGGCGGTGGCCCTGGTGGCGGAGAGGTCGGGCAGGTGCGCGCGGGTGACGAGCAGCACCACGGCGGCGGCCCGCAGCAGCGGCCACGGTGGACCGCCCACCGCCAGCCGGCCACAGTCGACCAGCACGTCGTACGGCGGTTCGCCCCGCTCCAGTCCGGTGAAGTAGTCGGCGAAGCGCTGCCAGAGCGGGATCACGCTGCCGGCTTGGGCCGGGTCCACGACGCCAGGTAGCAGCAGCCGCTCGCGGCGGGGCGCGTCCAGGTCGACCAGCTGGGACCAGAATGCGTGCTCCAGGCTGCCGTCGCGCAGCTCGCCCACCGCCAGCTCACCGATGCCGCGCGGGCCGTCCAGCGCCCCGCCGAGGTAACCGGCGAGGATCGAGCCGCCTGCGGGGTCGCACTCGGCCAGCACGAGCCGCCGGTGCCAGCTCAGCGCGGCGGCGAGCGCGGCGGTGGTGACGCCCGGCGACCCCTTCGCCGAGACCAGGGCGATGATCGCCATCAGGCTGCCTCGGTGAGCACGAGCGCGATCCGGTCGTCGGCTGCGAGCGCCACGACAGCGGGCACGTCCCGTACGGCGAGCGCCAGGTAGACGACCACGTCGCCGTTCTGCGGCGTGGCTGTGTCGATCACGGTGCCCTCGAACCGGGTGCCGCCGCCACGGGACGCGTCGGCGCCGCCGCCGGTGGCGTTCGACGGCGTGCTGACCAGCAGCACCTTGTCGCCGGGGTGCAGCTTGCGGGCCGGCACCTGCTCGGGTTTCAGCCCCAGCGCGATCTGCTGCTGACCGGCGCCGAGCAGTGGGGCTTCGGTGAGCTGCGCCTCGGTGAGCAGCGTGCCCGGGGTGAGCCGGACGGCGGCCCGCAACCCCAGCACCTCGTCCATCCGGTCGGCGGGCACCGGCCGGAGTTCCCGGCCGCCGGAGACGCGTACCGGCACCAGGTCGTCGGCGCTGAGTTGCTGTCCCACGTCGACCGCCCGGGCCACGGCCAGGTACGTGCCGGTGGAGCGGACCGAGGTGACAGCGAACGCGGCGCCCAGACCGCCGAGGGCGATCAGCAGGACTGCCAGGCCGAGCAGGCCGGGTCGGACGCGTCGTTGCCGGACCACCTTCGGCGGTGCGACGGGTGCCTCCACCGGGGTTCCGTTGCGGGCTGCCACGACACTCATCGGGTCACCACCTGAAGCTCGTTGATCTGTACCGAGACGACGCCGCTGGACCGGCTCTGGGCGATCACGCCGCTCTCGCCGCCGCCGGACCACTCGACGGTCCAGAACGTCGTGGCGCTCACCTCGTAGGTGTCGGCCTCCGGATAGCCCTGGTCGAGGCCGCAGTCCGGGGAGGTGGAGCCGGCCCTCGGCCCGTTCGCCCGGTACGGCGTGCCCGGTCCGTCGCAGGTGACGTCGATGTCGTCGGACATGTGCCAGACGATCCGGTCCACCTTCGCGGTGATCTCCACGGTCAGCCCCCGGTCGGAGGCGGACGCGGACAGCGGCCCGAAGTACGCCTCGCCCGGGCTGGCCCACATCCAGACGGGCAGCCCGACCAGGCCGGGGCCCTGACTGCGCCGGGGTGCCACGGCGGCTCGGGGCGGGAGCAGCGAGATCGAGGCCAGCGCGCGGCGGGCCAGTTCCTCCGGGTCCGGCGGCGCGCCGTAGCCGGGCGGCGGGGCGTCCAGGAGTTCCTGGCGCATGCTGCCCGGGCTGGTGTCGCCGCCGTTGCAGGTCAGTTGGTACCACTGCTTGCCGGGAGGCGCTTCGTTCTGCGGCTCGGCGAGCTTGTAGTAGCAGCCGTCGGCGTTGTTGAACCAGCCGAGCGCCGCGTTGTAGCAGGGGATGGCCCGGCCGTTCCACTGGCACTTCGGGGTGCTGCCGCCGTTGCCGCCCCCGCCGCCGTTGTCTCCGCCGCCACCCGGCCCACCCGGTCCGCCGGGGATGCCGGGGTCGTCGTCCCAGACGTCGCAGTCGGTCTGTTCCGGCGGGCACGAGCCGCCCGGATCGGCGGCGCGGGCGGGTGCGCCGGTGAGCGTCAGCAGCGCGGCCAGGCCGGCGGCGAGCAGCAGCCGGCGGAGCGTCCCGGCCCGGGCCGGCCGGGCCGGGACACCCCTTCCTCCCCAGGTCAGCACGGCTGGTCCTGGTGCGCGGCGCCGCCGTTGACGCGCCACCGGCCGTCCGGGTACCGGACCGCAGTGGCGGTGGCCAGGTAGCGCCCGCCGCGCGTGCCGGGCACGGCCTTGCGGTCCTTGGCGTAGACGAGCCGGTAGCCGCTCGCGTCCAGGCAGTCCTGGATCTCGACGGTGGGCGGGCGCGCGGTCAGGTCGACCGACACGACCTCGGGGTCGGAGAGCAGTTTCCCGGTACGCATCGCGCCGTGCTCCTTCGCGTCGAGAATCGCCATTCGGACCCGAGTCAGCAGCGGATCAGCCAGAAAACGGGTCAGAGCGGGATGGGACGGATCGCTGCGCGCACTGGCCGCCCGGGACGCGTCGAGATAGCCGGAATAGGCGGCCAGAGCCGCTTTTCCGGCCGCGTCTTCCTCGGCGCTGGAATGGGCGGCGGGTGCGGCGGCGCGGCCGGTCAGCGGACCGGTCGCCGCCTCCGGCTCGGTGCCGCAGCCGGTCGAGCCGACCACCAGCACGAGGCTGAGCAGGAAGATTTCCCATCGGCGGGATTGCCGTGTGCGCAACGCCGATCCCTCCTCGGTGCCGGCCCGGGGCGATCACGCCGACCCGCTCCGGGCATGCGGAAGCGCGCCCGGAACTGTCACTCCGGGCCCCCGTCGCCACCACTTGTATTGACCTGTACTGATCGCTGCGGATTCTGGCCCTTGCTCCTCCGACGCCAATTGATCGGGGGTTGCGTCGTACCCAAGGGGCGAGCATAGGCTCACGTCCGCCGATGCAACAGAGGCAATTCACGTGAACACGGTGAGTGAAGACGGGAGGTGGTGGCCGGTGTGTGTCACCACGGTGACGAGCGGGCTTCGGCGGGGTTCCGGGCCGGCTGGTGTGTGCTCACCCGTACGCCCCGCGGCGGTGCCGACAGGCCGCCGGTATGGGTGGGGAGTGTGCCGCTCGTCCGATCCGTCCCGCCGGTTCGGCAGCGCCCACGCCGTGGCCCGTCCCGGCCTGTCGCGCGTCGCGCCGCACGCCGCCGCGGGCTTCCCCCGTCACATCCGCGCGATCGATAAATCACTCTGCGTGTCCCACGACGGAACGCACGGCGACCGGACGGGGGATCCGGCATGACGGCTGAACGGGTGCGGCGCACCGGACCGGTGGCCGATGCCCGCCGTCCGAGCGCCCGGCTGGCCGCCGCCCTGACTGTCGTACCCCTGCTCCGGCTGGCGGTGGCGCGCTACGCCGTACCGCCGGGGTGTCCGGACCGGACGGCGTGCGACGGCTGCGGCGCGTCGATCGGGCTGGACCGGCCGCTGCCGGCGCTCGGCCCCGCGGCCCGGTGCCCGGCCTGCCGGGCCCGGGTCGGCGCGGCACCCGCGGTGGTGGAGGTGGCGTTGCTGCTCGCGGTGGCCGTCCCGGTGTTCACCGGCGGCGCGCCCGCCGCCCGGCTGGCGCTGGCGTGGTGGCTGGTCTGGGCGGTGCCGATGACGATCGTGGACGCGATGGCGCACCGCCTGCCCGACCGGCTCACCTGGCCGGCCGCCGCCGGCGTGTGGGCGCTGCTCGGGGTGGCCGCGCTGACCGGCCCTGGCGTCGACCCGCTGGTACGCGCCGTCCTGGCCGCCCTGGCGCTCGGCGGCGGCTTCGCCGCGACCACGCTGCTGTTCGGGCGGCGCGGCTTCGGTCTCGGCGACGCCAAGCTGGCGCTCGGCGCGGGCGCGCTGCTCGGCTGGTACGGCTGGCCGGTGCTGGTGGCCGGGCTGGTGCTCGCGCTGCTCCTCGCCGGGTCGGCCGGGGTGGCGCTGCTCGCCGCCCGGCGGGTCCGCTGGTCCGGGCACCTGCCGTTTGGCCCGTTCCTGGTGCTCGGCACCGCCGCCACGCTGGTGCTCGTCATGGTGTGATCGGCCACCCGCAGGTGCGGGCGGGTTCGCCACGGGTATCGGAGTCCCAGCCACCTCCCAGCCGGGTCTGGTTCGGTGGCGGTCCAGGCTTCGGACTCGGGAGGGCACGTGCCGCACGGCGACGACGGTTGGCGGATCCGGCGCACGAGCGCGGACCTGGACCGGCTGGGCGAGACCGAGTCCGTCTTCGCGCTCGCCAACGGCTGGGTGGGCTGGCGCGGGACGCTCGACGAGGGCGAGCCCTGCGGCATGCCCGGCAGCTACCTCAACGGGTTCCACGAGCAGCACGACCTGACCTACCCGGAGAGCGGGTACGGGTTCCCGGAACGCAGCGACACCGTGATCAGCGCGCCGAACGCCGCCCTGATCCGGCTCTGGGTGGACGACGAGCCGCTGGACCTGGGCACCGGCACGATCCGGCGGCACCACCAGGAGCTGGACCTGCGCGCCGGGGTGCTCCGCCGGGAGACCGAGTGGGTCTCGCCGGGTGGCCGGGGTGTGCGGATCCGCAGCACCCGCCTGGTCTCGCTGATCCGCCGTCCGGTCGCCGCCGTCGACTGGTCTGTTGAGCCGCTGGACGAGCCGGTCCGGCTGCGGGTCGGCGCCGACCTGCTCGCCAACCAGCGGGTGCCGGAACGCGCCGACGACCCCCGGGCCGCCTCGGTGATCCACGACCCGCTCACCGGCGAGATCCGCCGCGACGACGGCCTCGACGGTGTGCTCGTGCACCGGACCGGGCGCAGCGGCCAGCGGGTCGCCGTCGCCGTCGCGCACCGGGTCGAGGCGTCCGACGAGATCGCCACCGACACCGAGCTGACCGCCGACCGGTTCCGGCTGGCGCTGTCCGGTCCGGTACGCCAGGGCGAGCGGATCCGGGTCACCCGGTTCGCCGCGTACGAGTGCGCGGACGTCGACGGCACCCCGGCCGGTGAGCTGGCCGGCCTGGTCGTCGCGGAGGCGGACACGGCCCGGGACGACGGGTTCGACGTCCTGCTCGCCGAGCAGCGCGCCGCGCTCGACGCGGCGTGGGCCACCGCCGACGTCGAGCTGGACGGCGACCCGGAGCTGCAACTCGCGGTCCGGTTCTCGGTGTTCCACCTGCTTCAGTCCGGCCGCGCCGACGGCGACCGGACCATCCCGGCGAAGGGGCTGACCGGAAACGGCTACGACGGCCACGTGCTCTGGGACACCGAGGGCTACGTGCTGCCGGTGCTGACGTACCTGGCGCCGGAACTGGCCCGCTCGGCGCTGCGCTGGCGGCACGCCCACCTGCCCGAGGCCCGCGACCGGGCGGCGGAGCTGCGCCTGACCGGTGCCACCTACCCGTGGCGGACGCTCAGCGGCCGGGAGTGCTCCGGCTACTGGCCGGCCGGCAGCGCGGGCCTGCACGTCAACGCCGACATCGCCGACGCGGTGCTGCGGTACGTGGCGGCCACCGGCGACACCGCGTTCCTCGCCGAGTGCGGCGCCGAGGTGCTGATCGAGACCGCCCGGCTGTGGCACGGCTACGGCCACTTCGACGACGGCGGCGCGTTCCACCTCACCGGCGTCACCGGCCCGGACGAGTACTCCGCGCTGGTCGACGACAACGTCTTCACCAACCTGATGGCCCGGCGCAACCTGCGCGGCGCCGCCGACGCCGCCGAGGGCTGCCCGGACGTGGCCGCGCGGCTGGGCGTCGACGCCGCCGAGGTGGCCGGCTGGCGGGCCGCCGCCGACGCCATGTTCGTCCCGTACGACGGCAAGCGCGGCGTGCACGAGCAGTCGGCCGGATTCACCGCGCAGCCGGAGTGGGACTTCGCCGGCACCGGCGAGGACGACTACCCGCTGCTGCTGCACTTCCCCTACCAGGAGCTGTACCGCAAGCAGGTGGTCAAGCAGGCCGACCTGGTGCTGGCCATGCTGCGCTGCCCGGGGGAGTTCACCGCCGAGGAGAAGACGCGCAACGTCGCCTACTACGAGGCGCGGACCGTCCGGGACTCGTCGCTGTCGGCGTCCGCGCAGGCGATCCTCGCCGCCGAGGTCGGGCACCTCGACCTGGCGTACGACCTGTTCGCCGAGACGGCGTTCCAGGACCTCGCCGACCTGGGCGACAAGACCGCCGACGGGCTGCACCTGGCGTCCCTGGCCGGCGCCTGGCTGGTGGTGGCGCAGGGCTTCGGCGGGCTGCGCGACGACCGGGGCGTGCTCGCGTTCGAGCCTCGGCTACCCCGGCCGATCACCCGGCTGGCGTTCCACCTGCGCCGGCACGGGCACCGGCTGCGGGTCACGCTCACGCCGCAGGAGGCCCGCTACGAGCTGCCGGACGCCGGGCCGGGCGACGCGGTGGAGCTGTGGCACCACGGCGAACAGTTCCGCGTCACCGGCGACGGGCCGGTCACCCGGCCGATGCCGCCGGTGCCCGATCCCGGCCCCGAGCCGCAGGCCCCGCCCGGCCGCCGTCCGGAACGGCGCGCTCAGGAGGCGGCCGGCGGCGACGACTGAGCCGGCAGGCCGGACATCCGGGCGACTACTTCCTCCAGCGCCTCGAACGCGTACGCCCAGTTGTGGCACTTGAAGCTGCGCAGCCCGGTGATCGGGGTGCGGCAGTCGGCACAGTGGACACCGGAGATCGCGTCCGGCACCTCGGTGTTCACGTACTTACGGTCGCCGAGGATCACTCGCGCGATCATCGTGTGGTCGTGTACGCCGTGCAGCGCGGACGCGACGATGTCGTACCAGGTGACCCGCCGCCCGCACTTCGGGCAGTCCGGTTCGTCGCCGCTGACCCACAGCGGTGCGCCGATCGTGCGCGCGGGCATGTTCAGCAGCTTCTCCAGCCGCCGCACGTCCGCCTCCGGGGTGGTCCACCGGTGCTGCCCTGGTAGTGACGCGGGCGAGTCGTAGACGGCGCGGAACACCGCCGGCTCGACCTCCACTGTCTCCCGTTCACCTGTCATCGGGTACCTCCTCGCGCCGGCGTGTCCCACCGTCGTACCAGGTGGCGGCCGGGATCGGCCGGATCGTCGACACGACGGGTCAGCGGTGTGTCGCGCAGAGTGCTAGACATCGAGGCGTGACGGAGGCTGAGAACCGACCCAATGTCGCCCGGATGTACGACTACTACCTGGGCGGCTGCCACAACTTCGCCGCCGACCGCGCTGCCGCCGAGGAGGTCCTGAAGATCTTCCCGGACACCGGCGTCGCCGCGCAGAGCAACCGCGCGTTCCTGCGCCGGGTCGTGCGCTGGGCGGCCGAGCAGGGCGTCCGCCAGTTCCTCGACATCGGCGCCGGCCTGCCGACCCAGGGCAACGTGCACGAGGTGGTCCGCGCGATCCGCCCCGACGCCCGGGTGGTCTACGTCGACCACGACGAGGTCGCCGTCGCGTACGCCCGGCGGTTGCTGCCCACCGACGGCCGCACCGTCGTGCTCCAGGGCGACCTGCGGCGTCCCGACGAGCTGCTGGCCGACCCGACGTTGCGGGCCACCATCGACCTGAGCGAGCCGGTCGCGGTGCTGCTGCTCGCGGTGCTGCACTTCGTGCCGGACGCCGACGCCCCGTACGCGGCGGTGGCGACGCTGCGCGACGCGACGGTCCCGGGCAGCGTGCTCGCGCTGTCCCACCTCACCCTGGACGGCCTGCCGACGTTGCCCACCGAGCAGGGCACCGCGATCTACCGCCGCAGCAGTTCCCCGCTGGTGCCCCGCACGCGCGACGAGGTGGCCCGGTTCCTCGACGGCTACGAGCTGGTCGATCCGGGCCTGGTCAAGGTGGCGGACTGGCGGCCCGACGGGGAGCCGCAGGCCGCGGTGTCGCACGGCTACGGCGGGGTGGGCGTGCGCCGCTGAGGCGGGAGTCAGTCCAGGCCGCCGTGCGCGGCCCAGAGCGCGGCGGCCCGGTCTGCCGCCGCCGCCACGAGCGCGGCCAGCTCCGGCCGGTCCGGCACCCGGAACGACACGTACGCGCCGCGTCCCCCAGCCGTGGGCCGGCCGTACGCCTTCGCGGCGAGCCGCCCGTCCGGCAGCAGCCTGATGTTGAGCGTGGTCAGCGTGAACTCCTCGCCGCGCCGGGTGTCGGTCCAGCGCAACTCCTCCGGCACTGTGACGTTGATGGCGAGGGCGCTGACGTCGGGGAAGGCGGCGCTGCTCATCGCCCGATCGTCGCACGATCGCCTGCTCAGCGGCGCAGCGTCGTTTCGCGGGTCATGTGGGACAGCTTCTCCGGGTTGCGCACCGCGTAGAGGCCGCTGATCAGGCCGTCGTCGAGGCGTACCGCGACGACGGTGTCCAGCTCGCCGTCGAGGCGTACCAGCAGCGCCGGGTAGCCGTTCACCTGCACCGGTTCCATCGACGCCACGGCCGCGACCCGGCGCCAGCCGCCCGCGAGCAGGCGGGCCACCTTGTCGCCGCCGGTGACCGGCCGGGCGATCGCCTGCTTGATCCCGCCACCGTCGCCCACCAGCACCGCGTCCGCGGCAAGGACGCGGAGCAGCCCGTCCAGGTCGCCGGTCTCGACCGCCCGCCGGAACGCGTCGAGCGCGTCGCGGGCCTCGGCCGCCGGGACGGTACGCCGGGGGCGGCGTGCCGCGACGTGGGCCCGCGCCCGGTGCGCGATCTGCCGCACCGCGACCGGGGTGCGCTCGACCGTCTCGGCGATCTCGTCGTAGCCGACGTCGAACACCTCCCGCAGTACGAACACGGCCCGCTCGGTCGGTGTGAGCGTCTCCAGCACCAGCAGCATCGCCATCGACACGCTCTCGGCAAGCGTCACGTCGTCTGCGACGTCGGGTGCGGTGAGCAGCGGTTCGGGCAGCCACGAGCCGACGTACGACTCCTTGCGCCGGCCCAGCGTACGCAGCCGGGACAGCGCCTGCCGGGTGGCGATCCGGACCAGGTAGGCGCGCCGGTCCCGGATCTCGTCGAGGTCGACGCCGGCCCACCGCAGCCAGGTCTCCTGCACCACGTCCTCCGCGTCGGCGGCCGAGCCGAGCATCTCGTACGCGACGGTGAAGAGCAGGTTCCGGTGCGCGAGGAAGTCCTCGGTGGCCGGGTCCGCCATGACTGACTCCTTCGCCGCTCGGTTGCGTTCCCCACCAGACGCCGCCCGCCGCCGCCGTGTGACATCGGGTCGCTGTGGCGGTCCTCACCCGGCGTCGCCGTCACGCCGGACGCGTCCCCGGCATCTCGTGGTCGTCAGACACTCACCCCAGCAGAGAGGGCGCCACCATGCAGACCCGATTCAACCTGTTCGAGAACCCGGTCTCGGCGACGTTCATGAAGCGCTTCGCCGGCGCGGGCCTGGTGATCCACCAGTCGTCGCTGCCCCGCACCGTCCAGGAGCTGGTGTCGTTGCGGGCCAGCCAGATCAACGGCTGCGGCTGGTGCATCGACATGCACACCAAGGAGGCGGTGGCGGGCGGCGAGAGCGCGGTCCGGCTGAACCTGGTCGCCGCCTGGCGTGAGTCGACGGTGTTCACCGAGGCCGAGTGCGCGGCGCTGGCGTTCGCCGAGGAGGGCACCCGGCTGGCCGACGCCCACCAGGGCGTGTCCGACGAGACGTGGGAGCAGGTGCGTAAGCACTACGACGACGACCAGATCGCCGCGCTGGTGTGTCTGCTCGGGCTGATCAACGCGGCGAACCGGTTCGCGGTGCTCGTGCACCAGCGCGGCGGCTCGTACGAGCCGGGCATGTTCGCGGCGGCGATGAGCTGAGCGCGGCCGTCAGCGCAGGTTCCAGAAGAACGACCGGACGTCGTCGGCGAACAGCTCCGGCACCTCCAGCGCGGCGAAGTGACCACCCCGGTCGAACTCGCTCCACTGCCGGATCGTGTACGTCAGTTCGGCGATCGGCCGGACGGACCGGGTGATGTCGTGCGCGAACACGGCGACCCCGAGCGGGGGCGGGCAGGGTGCGGGCGGGCCAGCGAACGCGCTCTCCCGCACCAGCCGCGCGGACGAGGCGGCAGTGCCGGTGAACCAGTGGACCGAGACGTCGGTGAGGACGCGGTCCACGCTGACCGTCGAGCGTGGATCGGTCCACTCGGTGAACTTCTCCGCGATCCAGGCGAGCTGCCCGACGGGTGAGTCGTTGAGTGCGTACGACACGGTCTGCGGCCGGCTGGCGTAGAGCACCTGGTGGGGGTGGCGCTGCGTCTTGAGCCGCATGATCCGGGCGAGCCGGTCGCGGTCCTCGCCGGACAGCGCGGCCTCCCCGGTCCAGCCCGGTGGCGGGGGCGTGGGCAGGTAGTTCAGGTGTACGCCGACGACGTGCTCCGGGTCGATGCCGCCGAGCCGGGTGGAGATGACCGAGCCCCAGTCGCCACCCTGTGCGCCGTACCGCCGGTAGCCGAGCCGGCGCATCAGCTCGGCCCATGCGCGGGCGACGCGGTCGACGTCCCAGCCGCGTTCCCGGGTCGGGCCGGAGAACCCGAATCCCGGGATCGACGGTACGACCAGGTGGAACTGTTCGGACAGCGGGCCGAGCACGTCGAGGAACTCCACGACCGAGCCGGGCCAGCCGTGGGTGAGGATCAGCGGCAACGCGTCCGGGTCGGCGGAGCGTACGTGCAGGAAGTGGATGTTCTGCCCGTCGATTGTGGTGGTGAACTGCGGGTACCGGTTCAGCTCGGCCTCGGCCTCCCGCCAGTCGTACGCGGTGCGCCAGTGTTCGGCCAGCTCGCGTACCCGGGTCAGCGGGATGCCGTAGTCCCACCCGGCGTCCGGTAGCTCGTCGGGCCAGCGGGTGCGGTCCAGTCGGTCGGCCAGGTCGTCGAGGTCGGCCTGGGGGACGTGGACGCGGAACGGTTCGATCACGGTAGCTCCAATCGTTGGTGCCACTAACGTTGGTGCGACAAACGATAACGCAGATCGTTGGGGACGCCAACGTTTTACGGTTAGGCTGGGCACGTGGAGAACCCGGAGCCGGACCTCGTACCGACCCGCCTGGCCGGCCTGCCGAGCTGGCTGATCACCCAGACCGCTGTACGTGCCGGCCGGCTGGTCGCTGACGGCCTCGCCGCTGTCGACGCGCGGGGTTACCACTTCCGACTGCTCGCCACGCTCGACGAGTTCGGGCCGGCCAGCCAGGCGGCGCTCGGACGGCGCAGCGGCATCCACGTCAGCGACGTGGTGGCCGCACTCAACGAACTCGCCGAGCGGGAGTTCGTCACCCGCAGCCCGGATCCCGCCGACCGGCGGCGCAACGTCGTCACCATCACCACGGCCGGGCGGCGGCAGTTGCGGCGGCTGGAGAAGCGACTCGCCGCCGTTCAGGACGAGCTGCTCGCGCCGCTGTCGCCGGACGAGCGTGCGGACCTGACCCGGCTGCTCGCGCGGGTGCTGGCCCACCACCCCCGCCCGTCCGCCTGACGGCTGCCCTCCGGCACCGTCCTCATTCACCGCCTATCATTATCGTTCTCGATAGTGATAACGTCTGCGGCGTGACGATGTCGATGGAGCGGTGGGCGGAGACCGCGCTGCACCCGGTGCGGATCCGCATCCTGCGCGCGGTCGCCGGTGCCCGGGTGACCACGCACGACCTGGTCGAGCTGCTGCCTGACGTCCCGCAGGCCACCCTCTACCGGCACCTGGCGACGCTCGTGAAGACCGGGATGCTCGACGTGGTGCAGGAACGCAAGGTCCGCGGCGCCGTCGAGCGGGTGTACGCGCTGCCCGCGCACGGCGCGGCGCTGGACCCGGCGGCCCTGGCGACGGCGACGCCGGAGGACCACGCGCGCTACTTCACCGCGTTCGTGTCGAGTCTGCTGTCGGAGTTCTCCCGCTACCTCGCCCGGGAGTCCGTCGACTTCGTCGCCGACGGCGTCGGATACCAGCAGCTCGTCCTGCACCTGACCGACGCCGAGCTGCACGAGTTCGCAGCCGGGCTCAACGCGCTGGTCGGCCCGTTGCTCGCCAGGGGCCCCGGCGACGGACGGATCCCCCGGCTGCTGGCGACCGTCCTGATGCCCGCCGAGCGTCCGGTGGCCCCCGGCGACACGCACACGTCAGCGCACGACTCCGACACGACGAAGGGCGACGACTGATGGCCTCGGTAACGCTTGACCGCGACGTGATCGACATCCGGTTCACCGGATGGGAACGGATGTGGGTCGGGCGGGAGCGGTTCACGCTGCGCCTGTCCGCCGTGCGGTACGCCGCCCCGGTGGACGAGCCGATCCGGCTGGCCCGTGGCGCCCGGCGCGGGTACACGGTGTCCGGCTTCGCCAAGGTCGGCGTCTGGGGCATCTTCGGCGGTCCCCGGCAGCTCGTGGCGGCCCGGCGCGGTCAGCCCGGTCTGCACCTGGTGCTGGACCGCGCGGCGGCCGGCGGGGAGTTCGACGAGGTCGTCGTCTCCGACCCGGCCGCATCGCACCTGGCCGAGACCATCGGGCGTGCGACGGGGAGCCGGCCATGACCGGTGACCGGCTGGCGATCGAGGCGTCGGGCCTGACCAAGCGCTACGGCGACGTCACCGCCGTAAGCGACCTGACGTTCACCGTGCGGCCCGGTGCGGTCACCGGCTTCCTCGGCCCGAACGGCGCCGGCAAGACCACCACGATGCGCATGCTGACCGGACTGGTGACGCCCACCAGCGGCGCCGCCACGATCGGCGGGCAGCCCTACGGCCGGCTGGCCCAGCCGTCACGGACCGTCGGCGCGGTGTTCGACGGCAATGCGTTCCACCCCGGCCACACCGCCCGTGACCATCTGGGTGTCTACGCCGCGATGGCCGGCTGCCCGGACAGCCGGGTCGCGGAACTGCTGGACCTGCTCGGCCTCGCCCAGGCCGCCGACCGTCGTACCCGAGGGTTCTCCACCGGCATGCGGCAGCGGCTCAGCCTCGCCACGGCGCTGCTCGGCGACCCCCGCGTCCTGCTGCTCGACGAGCCGTCGAACGGCCTGGACCCGGAAGGCATGTCGTGGCTGCGCGGACTGCTGCGCCGGCTCGCCGACGAGGGCCGCACCGTGCTGGTCTCCAGCCACGTCCTGCACGAGGTCCAGCAGGTGGTCGACGACGTGGTGGTGATCCGGCGCGGTGAACTCGTCGCCGCCGGGCCGTGGTCCCGGCTCACCGGCCCGCCGACGGTGCTCGTCACCTCGCCGGACGCGGAGGCCCTGGCCACCGCGCTGACGGCCGCCGCCGGGTCCGTCGAACCGGCCGGGCCCGGCCGGCTGCGGATACGCGGACTGGACGCGCCGCGCGTCGCCGACCTGGCCGCGGACCACCGGCTGCGGATCCACGAGCTGGTCACCGAGACCACAAGCCTCGAACAGCTCTTCCTCGACCTGACCACCGACCCGGCGGAGGCCCGATGAACCTGCTCAGAGCGGAACTACGCCGGGTGCTGGCGACCCGGATGTGGGGCGGGCTGCTGCTCACCGCCGTCGCGCTCGGCGGCGGCCTGGTCGGGCTGATGGCGCTCGTCGGACCGGAGAACTTCGACCCGCCGATGCCCGGACTGCACACCGAGGAGGGCCTGCGGTCCATCCTCGGCATCCTCGGCTTCACCGCCTTCGTGCCGGCCGCCGCCGGCGCCTTCGCTGCGACATCGGAGTACCGGCACGGCACCGCCGCCGTCACGTTCATGTTCGCGCCGCGCCGAGGGCGGGTGCTCGCCGCCAAACTCGTCACCCACGCGATCGTCGGCCTCGGCTACGGGATCGCCCTGGCCGGCTCCGCCGCGGTGGCCCTGTTCGCGGTCGCCGCCGCGCGTGGCGTGTCGCTGGGCCTGCCCGCTCCCACGGTGCTGGCGCTGCTCGCCCGCATCGGTGTCGCGATGGCTGTGTACCTGCTCGTCGGCACCGGCGTGGGTGCGCTGCTCCGCAACCAGGTCGTTGCCGTGTGCGTCGTGGTCGGCTACCTGTACCTGGCCGAGCCCGTACTGATGATGATCCCCGGCGTCAACGCGCTCTACCCGCTCCTGCCCGGCGGCGCCACCGCCGCGCTCACCGACTTCACCTACGTCGCCGACGCGATGTCCGCGCAGCTCGGCAGCGACGCCGTCGCGCTCCTGCCACCGGCGGCCGGCGCGTTGCTGTTGACCGGGTACGCGCTCGCCGCCGCCGCGCTCGCCGTTGTCGTCCCGATGCGCCGCGACATCACCTGAGCGTCGCCGCTTCGTCGCCGTCCGGCGTATCAGGGCTGGCGCCGGCCGAAGACGATTCGTACTCTGGTCATCCGACGTCCGGGGTCGACGGTGGGGGAGGGTCGACGCTGCATGGACCCGGTCCTCGCCGATCTGCCGACCGACCGCGTCGTCGCCCTGCCCGGCGCGGACGCCGACGCGGTCGCCATGACGATCGCCCACGGCCACGCGGAGCTGGCCGCCGTCGTGCACCGCCCGGTCTCGGCGTACACCATGCCCGCGGACTTCGTGCACGCCGTGCTGGACCGGCTCGAACGGGTCGCCGTCGAGCTGCTGCCGGCCTGGCTGCCCGAGGCCGCGCACGACGTCCGCCCGGACACCTCCGGACTCGCCGCCGTGCGGGCTGCGGCCGCCGCGCGCTCGCGCCGTGACCGCTACCCCGGTTCGTTCCTGTCCGACCTGGCCGTCTTCGCGGTGACCGGGCGACGGTCCGGCGCCACGACGCTCCCGCTGCGCGCCCGGGCCGCCTCCCTGGCGCGTCTCGTCGCCGACGCATTCGGCAGACGGAAGGTGGTGCTGCTCGCCGAGCCGGTCCACGGCGACGGCGCGGTGACGGCGGCCGGGGCCGCGTGGCTCGTGCAGCACGGTGGCCCGGCGGTCTGGCTGGCCGGAGCCGGTGCGGCCGGGCTGGACGGGCTTCCGGCTTTCCGCGTCGCACCGCCGGCCGCGCCCGTCGGCCAGGCACCGGTGGCAGGCCGGCCGCATCCGGGCAGCGACGCCGAGAAGCGCCTGGAGGCGGCGCTGGCCGCGCAGAGCTGGGCGGCCGGGCGGAGATGGAACCAGAACTACCAGTCGCACCGTCTTTCCGCGCCGGTACGCCTGGATCTAGTGTGGCCGGACGAGCGGTGCGTGGTGGAGATCGACGGCCCGGAGCACTGCCGCCCGGTCCGTTTCGAGGCCGACCGGCAACGTGACGTCCAGCTGCAACTGGACGGCTACGCCGTCCTGCGCTTCACCAACGCCCGAGTAATCCACGACGTCGGCGCCGTGGTCACGCAGATCGGCACCTATCTGCGGGCACGTCGCCGAGACCTGGCGGAAGGACGGCATCATGGCCGGCGATGACCTGACCGCATCCGAGAGCGCGATCCTCGTCGTGCTCATGGCCGAGGCGCGGGAGGTGCTGAACACCGAACTCCGTGACCGTTACGGACTGGACGTACGCAAGCCGCAGCGCGACAAGCTCACCCGCCTGCACTACGTCGCCAGCCGCAAGAGCGGCTCGACGTACGCTCTGCAACTGGACGACAAGGGCTGGGTACGGATGCAGAGCGACCTCGACTTCACGCTGCGGGGAGCGAGCGCGCTCGGCGCCGCGCTCACCGCGGTGCAGGCGCACCTGCGCGATCGTGTCCTGGCACGCAGCGGCTGTGCGACGCTCGCCGAACTCTTCGCGCTCACCGACGTGCGCGCGCCCGCCGCCGCGCCGGCCGGGTCGCTGGAGGCGCGTGTCGTCGCCGCGTACCGGGCGCTCGCCGACGAGCCCGGCGCCTGGGTGAGCCTGCGGCGCCTGCGACCGTTCTTCGCCGACGTGCCCCGCGACGACCTGGACGAGGCGCTGCGGCAGCTCAGCCGGTCCGAGGGCGTCACCATCGCGCCGGAGTCGAACCAGAAGACGCTCACCGAGGCGGACACCGCTGCCGCGCTCCGCCTCGGCGGGCAGGAGAACCACCTGCTGGCGATCGGCGTGTGATGAACGAGGCGGAACGGAACGCGTTGGCCGCCCTGCGGTTCGACTGGGCGCCGGTGCCCGACGACGTGTGGCGGCCGTTGCCCTTCCACGTCGACGGCTTGCACGTACCAGTCGTCCGGGACGTCCTCGCCGGGGTGGACGAGGCCGCGGCGAACCCGCACGGCAGCCCGCTCGGCCTGGTCGTCCAGGGTCAGCGCGGCTCCGGCAAGACCCACCTGCTGGGTGTGATCCGCCAGCAGGTGCAGGAGCGCGGCGGCTACTTCTTCCTGGTCGGTCTGCTCGACGCCGGCGGCTTCTGGGACGGCGTGCTCGCCGCGATGCTCGACGGCCTGTCCCGGCCGGTGCCCGGCAGCCGCGAGACGCAGCTCAAACTGCTGCTGCGGCGACTGTCCGCCCTGGTCGGGGCACCCCGGACGGCGCGCCGGGCCGTCATGGGCGACACCGAACTGACAAAGGCGGCGCTCGACGCCTTCCTGGACGGGCTCGGAGACTTCGACAGGCACGCGGCCCGCACCTGCCAGGAGACGGCGCGTGCGCTGGCGCTCAGCGCGTCCGAGGACATCTCCCACCGCGACATCGCGGAGAACTACTTCCTCTCCGGCGAGGAGGTGGCCGCCGGGGAACGCGCGGCCTGGGGCATGCGCCGCATTCCGCGCCCGGCCCAGCAGATCGTTCAGGACCTGTCCTGGCTGCTTGCCCTCACCGGCCCGTCGGTGGTGGCGATCGACCAGATCGATACGCTCATCGCCCAGCTGGCGATCCAGAGCGATCCCGCCCTGGCCGGTGCGGCTGCGATGAGCCCGGAGCAGGCGCTGATGCTGGCCCGGATGGCGGACGGCCTGATGGCGTTACGGCAGACGACCCGGCGCACGCTCACCGTCCTGGCCTGCATTCCGAACTCGTGGACCGTCATCAAGTCCACCGCCGCCGACACCGTCGCGGACCGGTTCCGGGAGACGCCGCCGCTGCGCCGCATCGACGACGCCGACGTGGCCCGGGCGATCATCGAGAAGCGGTTCACCCTCCGCTACCAGGAGGCGGGGTTCGTCCCGCCGTACCCGTCGTGGCCGGTGTCCCCGCGCGCCTTTGCCGAGGCCGGTGCGTTCACCCCGCGACAGCTGCTCATCGAGATCGACAAGCACATCCGGGAATGCCTCGCCGACGACCAGGTGCGGGAGATGACGAGCCTCGGCGAGCCGCCCATCGCGGAACCCCGGGCTCCCCGGCCCGCCCCGGTGGCCGCCACCGGCGAGGAGATGGACCGCTACGACGCCCGGTTCGCCGAGCTGCGGGAGGCCGCCGACGTCACCGGCCCGCTGCGCCGCGCATCCGAGGACGCGGCCATGCCGCCACTGCTCGCCGCCGGGCTCACCGCCTGGATCCTGGAGCGGGGCGACGCGGGCGAGGCGTTCAGCGTCGACCCGCCGCCGAGCACCGACCCGCCGCTGCACGCCCGGCTGCGGCTCACGCTCGACGAGCGCACCGAGGACCAGGTGCACTGGTGTTTCCGGGCGATCGGGGACGACCACCACGGCAACGCCGCGCTCGCCCGTCTCCGCAAGGCGTCAGTGGCCGCCGCCCTCGACACCGGATCGGGGCGACGGAAGCTGTTCCTGCTGCGCAACCGCGCCTGGTCGACCAGCGCGGCCACCAGCAAGGCGGTGGGGGCGTTCACCGCGGCGGGTGGCCAGACGCTCGGCGTCGACGAGGAGGACCTGCGAGTCCTCTCCGCGCTGCGGGTCATGCTCGCCGAGGCCACCATGGACCTGCAGGGCTGGCTGGCCGAGCGCCGGCCGACCCGGGAGCTGAAGTTCCTCCAGCACGCCCTGGCCGACGTGGACCGCTGGACCACCGACGCCGGACCGCCGCCGGAGCCCGCCGAGCCGTCGCCGGCCGCCGCCGCTGCCACCGGCCCGGCCGATCCCTCGTTCGTCGTCGGGCACGGGTACGACGACGGGACGCCCGTGCCGCTGGCGCTGGAGGCGTTGCGCAAGCACACCACGATCTTCGCCGGGTCCGGCTCCGGCAAGACCGTCCTCATCCGCCGCATCGTCGAGGAGTGCGCGCTGGCGGGCGTCTCGGCCATCGTGCTCGACCCGAACAACGACCTCGCCCGCCTCGGCGAGGGATGGCCCGAGCCGCCCGCGCAGTGGCGGCCGGATGACGCGGACCGGGCCCGGGACTACCTCGCGCACACCGACGTCGTCGTCTGGACGCCGCGCCGCAACTCGGGCCGCCCGCTGAGCTTCCAGCCGCTGCCCGACTTCACCGGCGTACGCGACGACCCGGACGAGTTCGCCGAGGCGGTCGAGGCTGCAGTCGCGTCGCTCGCGCCGCGCGCCCTGGTGACCGGCCGGGCCACCCGGGCGCATCTCGGGCTGGCCGTGCTGCGCAAGGCCGTCGAGCACTACGGCCGGCGCGGCGGCTCCCGGTTGCAGGGCCTCGTCGACACGCTCGCCGACCTGCCAGACGGGATCATCGACCTGGACGACGCCGACAAGATCGGCCTCAGCCTGGCGCAGACCCTCACCGCCGCCATGGTGAACGACCCGCTGTTCGGCGGCGAGGGCACGCCGATGGATCCCGGCGTGCTCCTCACACCGGCACCCGGCAAGCGGGCCCGTGTCTCCGTGGTCAGCCTGGTGGGCCTGCCGTCCGACGACGTACGGCAGAGTTTCGTCAACCAGCTCCAGATGGCCCTGTTCGCCTGGATCAAGAAGAACCCGGCCGGGGACCGGCCGCTGCTCGGGCTGCTCATCATGGACGAGGCGCAGACGTTCGCCCCGTCCGGCGCGATGACCGCGTGCACCCAGAGCACACTGGCGCTGGCCGCCCAGGCCCGCAAGTACGGCCTCGGTCTGATCTTCGCCACCCAGGCGCCGAAGGGGCTGCACAACCGCATCCCCGGCAATGCGGCGACCCAGCTCTACGGCCTGATGAACAGCCCGATCCAGATCGAGGCGGCCCGGGAGATGGCCCGCGCGAAGGGCGGCGACGTGCCGGACATCTCCCGCCTCACCGTCGGTGAGTTCTACCTCGCCGCCGAGGGCGCCGCGCCCCGCAAGATCCGCACCCCGCTGTCGCTCACCCACCATCCGCGCAGCCCGCTTACCGTCGAGGAGGTGCTGGACCGGGCGCGCGGCGGTCAGGGGCGCAGCACGTAGCGTCCGCGTACTCCGCCCTTGGCCGCCTCCCGGTGGGCGTCCGCCACCCGGTCCAGCGGCACCACCGCGTGCACCCGCGCGGGCAGCTCACCGGCGGCGGTGCGGGCGAGCAGGTCGGCCAGGCGTACCCCGTCGGCGTGCACCTCGACCGCGCGTACCGTGACGCCGCGCTCGGCCGCCGGGTGGGCGTTCGGCCGTACCCCGACGAACACGCCGCCGTCACCGACCAGCGCGAGCCCGCGGTCCTGGAGCACCGCGGCGTCGGCGACCGCGTCCCAGCCCGGCTCGGCGGCGGTGGTGAAGTCGGCGCCGAGCCCGCGCACGAACTCCTCGTCCTCGGCCCGCGCCAGGCCGGTCACCCGCCACCCCCGGTCCCGGGCGAGCGGCACGACGTAGCCGCCCACCGCGCCGGCCGCGCCGGTGACCAGCAGCCGGCCGCCGGCGGGCGGGTCGCCGAGCAGGTCGACGATCTGCGCCGCGGTCAGGCCGTTGAGCGGCACCGTCGCCGCCGCCACCAGATCCAGATCATCGGGTACGACCGCCAGGTCGGCCACAGGTACGACGAGCTGCTCGGCGTACGTGCCGAAGTCGCGGTCGAACCCGCCGACGAGCCCGGCGACCCGGGTGCCCACGGCGAGGTCGACGCCCGGCCCGGCGGCGGCGACGACACCGGCGAAGTCCCAGCCCAGGCCGGTGTGGTGCGGCTGCTTGATGAGCCCCAGCGAGTGGAAGAAGCCGCCGACGACGCCGAGGTCGGCCGGGTTGACCGGAGCCGCCGCGACGTCCACCCGGACCTCGCCGGGCCCCGGCTCGCGCTCCGGGACGTCGATGATCTCGATGGCGTCGGGTCCGCCCGGGGTGCGGACGACGGCAGTGCGGAAGGTACGCGTACCCATGATGGTGTCTCCTTGTTCGTGAGGGATGCCCTGCTCCACGATGGAGGGGTAACTTTCCATCGGGAAGTACGCACTTCGGAGTGCGTTGGGTACCCCCGGGTAGGAGGCGGACGATGCCGACGCAGACGGCGGCGGAGAAGCGGGCGCAGGCGCGGGAGGCGTACGACGCGTTCCTCGCCGGCTGCCCGAGCCGACAGCTCCTGGACCGGATCTCCGACAAGTGGGTGGCGCTGATCCTGGCCGCGCTCGGCCGCGACGGTCCCGACCGCAACGCGGAGCCGCAGGTCATGCGCTACTCCGAGTTGTCCCGCCGCCTGGCCGGGGTCAGCCAGAAGATGCTCACCCAGACGTTGCGCTCACTGGAACGCGACGGCCTGGTCATCCGCACCGTGACGCCGAGCGTGCCGGTGACCGTCACGTACGAGCTGACCGACCTCGGCCAGTCGCTGCACCGGCTGATGTACGGCATGAAGCTGTGGGCCGAGGCGCACATGGACGAGGTACACGCCAACCGCGAGCGGTACGACGCGGCCGCCCAGCACTGACCGGCTACGCCGGATTCTCCGAAACTTTCGGACCGCGTCGCGCTTCTCGTCGCGCTTCGCTCTCATGGTCATGTATGGACTCCCGCGCTGATCAGCCGGTTGAGTCCATGTTCGATTCGACATCGACATTGACCGATCGTGCCGTCGCGGATATCTTCCCAGGGAAGTTACCGGTACATCTTCGAAAAGTTTCAGGGCAGTGACGCGGGGGTGGGCGCACCGCCGGCTCCCACCCGCGTCCAGCCGGGCATCGCCAGCGCATCATCGTCCGATATGCAGAGGAGTGTCATGAAACATCTACCGAGGCGCAGCCACCGCGTGGTGCTGGCCGCCGTCAGCAGCGCGCTGGCCCTGGCCGGTGCTGCGCTCGTGGTGCCCAGTCTGGCCCAGGCAGCGGAGAGCACGCTCGGTGCCGCCGCCGCGCAGTCGGGCCGCTACTTCGGCACCGCCATCGCGGCGAACCGGCTGAACGACTCCACGTACAGCACCATCGCGGCGCGTGAGTTCAACATGATCACCGCCGAGAACGAGATGAAGCCGGAGGCGCTCCAGCCCAACCGGGGCCAGTTCAACTTCTCCTCCGGTGACCAGATCTACAACTGGGCAACCCAGCGCGGGCTGAAGGTCCGTGGCCACACGCTGGCCTGGCACGCGCAGCAGCCGGGTTGGATGCAGAGCCTGAACGGCAGCAACCTGCGTCAGGCGATGATCGACCACATCAACGGGGTGATGGCCCACTACCGGGGCAAGCTGGCCGCGTGGGACGTGGTGAACGAGGCGTTCAATGAGGACGGTAGCCGCCGTAGCTCGAACCTGCAGGGCACCGGTAACGACTGGATCGAGGTGGCGTTCCGTACCGCGCGGGCGGCCGACCCGTCGACGAAGCTCTGCTACAACGACTACAACATCGAGAACTGGTCGTACGGCAAGACGCAGGGTGTCTACAACATGATTCGGGACTTCAAGTCCCGTGGTGTGCCGATCGACTGCGTGGGTCTGCAGACCCACTTCACCGGCGGCAGTTCGCTGCCGAGCAACTTCCAGACCACGCTGCAGAACTTCGCTGCGCTGGGTGTGGACGTGGCGCTGACCGAGGTCGACGTGACCAACTCGTCCACCAGTCAGTACGCGGGTCTGACGCAGGCGTGCATCAACGTGCCGCGCTGCATCGGCATCACCGTCTGGGGCGTGCGTGACAGCGACTCGTGGCGCTCAGGCGAGAGCCCGCTGCTGTTCGACGGCGGCGGCAACAAGAAGGCCGCGTACAACTCGGTCCTCAACGTCCTCAACTCCGCGTCGCCCAACCCCACGCCGACCACGACGGCGACCGCGACCCCGACGACGACCCCGACCGCCGGACCGACCACGCCGCCGCCGACCACCGGCGCCAGCCGCATCGTCGGTAGCCAGTCCGGCCGGTGCATCGACGTACCGAACTCCTCGCAGAGCAACGGCACTCGGGTGCAGCTCTACGACTGCCACGGCCAGACCAACCAGCGGTGGACCTACACCTCCAGCCGGCAACTGACCGTGTACGGCTCGATGTGCCTGGACGCCGCCGGCTCCGGCAACGGCTCGGCAGTCCAGATCTACAGCTGCAACGGACAGGCGAACCAGCAGTGGAACGTCAACTCCAACGGCACCATCACCGGAGTCCAGTCCGGCCGCTGCCTCGACGTCTGGGGCACCGGCAACGGCCAGCAGGTGCAGCTCTACGCCTGCAACGGCCAGGCCAACCAGCGGTTCCAGCTCGTCGCGACGAGCTGACCTCCTCGTACGGAAAACGGCTCACCGTCGTGGTCTCGGCCACGGCGGTGAGCCGTTGCGTTGTGCCCGGTGTCAGCCGATCAGCAACTCCGTGCGGTAGTCGGCGGCCAGCGCGGCGGCCCGGTCCCGGCGCTCGGCCTGCTCCTCGTCGGTGAGAGCCGGCGGCGGCGAGGTGGGACCGTCCACCCGGTCGCCCACCCGCAGGAAATACTCGTCCTGCCCGGCCGGGGTGCACATGCAGAGCAGCCGCGCGGGCTGGTCGAAGGAATTGCGGAAGAAATGCGGCGCGTTCGCCGGAATGTTGATCGTGTCCCCGGCCCGCGCGACGGTCTGCTCACCCCGGAACGTGAACTCCACCGCCCCGTCGAGCACCGTGAACATCTCCTCGAAGTCGTGCCGGTGCGGAGGCGGCCCACCACCGGGTGGAACACGCATGTCGATCAGGCAGTACCGGCCGGCCGTCTGCTCGCCGGTGACCAGGATCGTGTAGGTGCCGCCCGCGATGGCGAGGTGCGCGAGGGCGGGGTCGTCGGGACGGGCGTGGACGAGGGTACGGGTCGGATCGTCGGACGGGATCGCACCGCTGGCCATCGGCTCTCTCGCTCTCCTCGATCGTCGGTCTGCGGATCGATCCCCCTCATAGCCATCCCGAAAGCCGCTAAACCTGGCACCGCCCGCGGACCGATCACCGCTCCCCGCCACCTCCGTGTCGGTACTCGCACTGCTTCTGCATCGCCTTGATCCTTCGCAGCCGGCCGATCAACTCGGCAGTGATCTGGTTCGGGTCGTCACTACCCTCGCTCCGGACGCCTACCGCGCGTCGCAGTTCAGTGAGCAACAGTTCCTTCAGCCTCTCGGACATCCCGGGCTCCCGTCAGCGACCGTGGTACATCAGGGCAGCCCACAAGGCCGGCTGGGTCAGGTCGGTCGTCATGACGGTGTACATGTGTGCACCGGTCAGAAACGGCGGCGGTACCCGATCGGTGTCGAGCATCCAGCGTTGCGTGGCGTTCACCGCTGCGGCGGGGCGCAGACGTCGGTCGACCAGGTACAGGTGGACCATGAACAGGGCGAGTGCCGCGATCGGGGCGGGCACCTCCCATCGCCAGCCGACGACCCCGGTGAAGCCGGCGTCCAGCAGCCTCGGTGCGGTGCCCTCCATGAACACGGCCAGCCCGCCTCCGCCGTGGAGGTCCGCCATGTCCAGTGTTCGGCCCCCGGCCAGCTCGAGCGTGTCGCCTCGCATTCCGCAGGCCAGGTGCACCACCGATGCCCCGGGTAGCCGCTTGAGCAGGTCGCCCGGTGTCCCGGCCGCGTCGATCGGCTCCAGCGATCTGCCCAGGCAGGCCGACCGTGGGTAGAACAGCCGCCGTACGACCATGACGTCGGCCATCGACGGGTCACGGTCGCCGCGTGGGTTGACGACGAAGAGCGGCTCGGCATCCACCGGTGGCGCCGGTCGTGCGGCCAGCCGAACCGCCTGGGCCCCGGACGTCACGTACGACAGCACGACGTCCTGCGCCAACCGGCGACCACCACCGGTGCGCACCGCGGCCAGCGCCAGCCGGTCGAGACCGCCGGTCGCGGCGATCAGCAGGTTGCCGCTGGTCCACCTTCCCAGGACCGCCGGCAGCCCGGGGTCGTCGGAGTTCAGCGGATCGGCCACGGGAACGTTGGCGAGCAGGTCGAGCCGGTCTGTCCCGGCGTGGAGGCAGAGCACTCCAGCGGTCCGTCCCACGTCGTCGGTCGGATGCAGATAGAGCAGGGCTGCGACGTCGAGTTCTCGGAGCGCAGCGGCGACCATCGCCGGTGTCGGTGGTTCTGCGGCGCCCGCCACCCGCGGTTCTACTCCGATGACGACTGCCAACACGTCACGGGTGAGGTGGTCGCCCGGTCGTTCGGGAGCGGCGCCGGCGACCTCCAACGCCACGAACGCATCCTCGGTCTGTCCGTCGGCGAGCATCCAGCCGGCGAATCGGGCCGCTCGGCACCGGTCCGGGTCCGGGCCACCGAGCGCGTTCACTCCCGCGTCGCGACTGAGCGCGGTGTCTCCGGCGGCGCCCCGACGCCGGTACGCCTCGGCGAGCCGCCACCAGGTGCGCGTACGCAGACCGCTGTCGTCGAGAGCGCGGGCGGCACGGGACAGCAGCGGGATCGCGGCCCCAAGATCGTGCAGCTCCAGCCGTACCGCGCCGAGGATCGCGGCCACCCGCGGCGGCTGTCGCCCCGGGAACGCGTCGACCGAGGCGCTGAGGGCTTCGCGATCGCCCCGGATCAGTGCGTCGAGCAGTCCCGCCAGTTCGCCGAGGGCGGGGTCGGCGGCGATGGGCTCGCCGGCCCGTACCGCAGCGGCGAGCCGCGCATGCGTGACCGCGACGGAAAGCGCCGGTGGCCGGGGGTCCGTCGGCACGGCGGCGGCGAAGGCTTCCAGGTCGACGGGTACGTCGTCGCGGAGCGCAACCACCGCCCGGCACAACTCGGCGAGCGCGGTCACCGCGGGCGGCGGGGAGGGGATCCGCTCCGCGTACGAGGAGAAGGTGCCGGCGATTGCCGTGATCGGCCCGGACAGCGGTCGGATGCCGTCCAGAAGCCCGCCTATCGCCTCGACAAGCACTATCGCGGCGGGGTGACCAGGTGGAACACGATCCGACGCGGCGGCGAGGTGGTCGGCTGCGGTGGACAGCGTGACGTCGGGGGCCTCGTCGCCGTCGTCACCCCAGCCGCTGCCGTCGCGTCGGTGTCGCAGGCACAACCCGGCGGCCAGCAGCAGCAGGTCGAGGCCGTGCTCCACCGGTGGGCCGTCCTCCTCGGCGGCGACCGCGTTGGCCGCCGCTCCCACGAGGGCGTCCAGGTCAGCGGCCGGCACCCCGGGGTCGCTGGTGAGTAGTACGCGGACCTGCTCCCAGACGGCGAGCCCGTGGTCCGGAACCAGTGCCCCGAGTTGTTCCCGCGCGACCCGGCGGGCCGAAGCCGTGATGGATGAGCCGGTCGGCGTAGTGGGGGCGGACCGGCGCGGCGGGATCGTCGGCTGCTCCGTTGCGGGGCCCGGCATGTCGAGGACCGGGTAGTCCATCGGGTCCGCGTTCAGCAACGACAGGTATGGACCCATGCCGCGTTGCAGGTGGCTCAGCTCCGCCGCCAGATGACTGAGCTTGCTGAGGTCGAAGCGGGCCAGATCACCGCTGAGCAGCGGCTGAATCATCTCCGTGATGTCGAGCATGGTGCGGGCGGCGGTGGCGATGTCGGGGTTGATCGACTCACGGGCCAAGACCTCGCGGAACAGCCGGGCGGCCTCGCTGATGTCCGCGCTCCCACTCGCCGGCGGACCGCCGAGGAACCCGCTGCGAGCGCCCGGGCCCAGCGCCTCGACCGCCCGGCTGAGGAACAGCTGGCCCAGGATCAGGGGTACCATCGTGGCCTGCACCGGCGGCAGAGTGGCGGACTTCGTCGCTTCGGCGAGCACGGACATGGCGACTTGCCGGTCCTGTGAAGCGCCCCCGTGAGCGGTGTAGCGGGTGGCTAGGAGCCAGCCGTACAGGGTCGCGATCTGGCCGCGTGCCGGATCGTCGCCCGCACATGCCAAGCGGTAGGCCTCACACCACGCATCGATCGAGGCGGACAGCCTGCCGAGTGAGGTGGGCTGGCCCGGCCCGATCCGCCAGTACTCCTGGCTCAGCTTCTGGCCGAGCCGCACCAGGGTCGGCAGCCGCGCCGGCCCCCGCAATCGGGTCAGATCATCCTGAAGCTTCGTCACGTCGTCGTCCATGGCGTCATGGCCCTCCGTTCATTACCGTCCCCAGTGGACGAATCCAGCCCAAGCGACCACACGTGCGGGGTCGGCATCCTCAAGCATTCGGCGCAGCGGGAGAGGCATCTTCCGCGGCGGCCGGCGATCGTCGTCGAGCATCCACAGCTGCGCCCGGTGCAGTGCGTCCCACGGCGCGCGTCGCTCGGTCGTCAGGAAGTGGTGAAACATGTACATGAGCAGGGACGTCTCCTGGTCGGGGACGCTCCACTGCGTCGACAGCACCGAGCGCGCGCCCGCCGCCATGAACATCGTCCCGAGGCTGTACGCCTCGTCGTACCCGTGGATCGACCGGCCGGAGTTGCAGGCCGCGAGCACCACCAGGGCGATGGGGCGGCGCCCGGCCCCGGTCATGACGCCCATCAACTCGTCCGCGGCAAGGTCGCCCTCCGCCAGCAGCAGGCGTGACGACGCGGATGTCCGGGCCGTCTCGATGACGCCGTGCGACGCGAGGTGCAGGAAGGTGCCGGCCCGGGAACTGTCGGCGCGTAACCAGGTGCGCACGTCGTCGGCGGTGCCCGCGCCGGAACGACTGACGCTCCCGTCCGGGCGCCGCCCGACATAGGTCGCGCCCGGATAGAAGACCTGGTGGATCGCGTACGCCTCGAGCCGCGCGGACCGCAGGTCCGACGCCCGGCCGGCGGTGTCCGGGTCGGCCACGATCATGCCGCCGGGACTCACCGGGATCGGCTCGGCCGCCGCGGTGTCGCACAGCATCCGCGCCGAGACGGCCTGCGTCAGCGCGACATGCTGCACCGCGTAGCTGCCGTCCGGAGCGCGCGCCGCCTGCCAGGGCACGCGGGCGAGGTCTCCCATAGGGATGAGGACGAGGCGCGGCAGGCGCTCTCCGCCGAGGTACGGCTTGAGCAACGGCCCCATCGCGGCCTTCCACGCCCATCCGCACACCTCGTCGAGGCTCTCGGCGAGTGCGGGTTCGTCGATCGGATCGAACTCGCGGAGGAGACGCCCGGCTCGACTCCCCACGGCGTTGAGATACCGCTCGACATCCGTGCCGGCGGCGATCGACAGGTGTGGCAGGGCGACGAAACGCGGAGGGCCCTCGGTCGGGGCGACCACCGCCCAGCCCGGTGCTGGTGACTCCGCCGGAACCAGGTACACGAGAGCATCCGCGCCGAGCCGGCCCAGCGCCTCCTGGATCTCGTCGAGGTCAGGCGCGTCGAGGAGACCCGTGTCCCGGGCCAGCACCGCGAGAACCTCCTCGCGCAGCCGCAGCGGCGGTTCGTCCACCGCCCGCCACCGGTCGGCCAGGTCGCGGTGCCCCGCCTCGACCAGCCGGGTGTACGGGTCGCGGAGCTCGGTGGCTGCGAACAACATCAGGCCGCGACCTGCGTCCAGCGCCCGTAGCGCGTCCGCCGGGTGGTGGTCGATCAGGAATCGGCCGGCGGCCGCCACCGCCTCCTTGGCCGCCTCGGCGGCGACGGCGCGAGCGGACATCGGGTCGGGTTGCAGCAGAATCCGCCACGTGTAGCCGCGTAGCCCTTCGAACGTGTGGATCCGGGACGGCCCGGCTTCGTCGCGTCGTCGCCGAAGCCCGGCGAGCATCTCGTTGACGAACGACCAGTTCGGGTGTTCCGGACCACCGGCCGACTCGCGGGCGCGCTCCAGCACCGTGATGGCCTCGTCGACGTCGGCGAGTGAGCCGGTCACTTCCGAGCGATGGGCCAGCCCCAGCGCGAGCGAGGCCAGGTGGAACACGTGGTGCGGGTGGGTGTCGGGGCTCAGCACCACGGCCTCACGCAGGGCGTCGAGACCGGTGTCGACGGTGTCCAGGTCGGTCTCGGCGCCCTGCCGCATCGTCATGCCGCCAAAGGCCACCAGCTGGGTCAGGCGGTCCGTCGCGGACCCGCCCGCCCGTACCCGGGGGATCACCGGCACCTCACCGTTGCTCATCGCGCCCAGTGCCTGCGCCATCGGTCCGGCCTCAGCCATCGCCTCCCGAAGCGGATGTCCCGGCGGAAGATCGGCGGACCGCTCGGCCACATCGGCGAACAGGGCAAGTGCCGTTCCGTCGTCGCCGGATTGATTGGCCTGGTAGGCGGCGACGAGGTCCGGCAGGATCGCCCGCATCGCGTCGAGCTCCGGGTTGCCCGCGACCAGCTCGCTGAGGTTCGACAGTGCCGTCTCGATCCTGCCTCCGCCGCCCTGGGGGTAGCCGGCGACCATCTCGAGCGTGGCCCCCGCGAGCTCGGCCAGTCGCCGGACCAGCGGATCGTCGGCGAACTCCGCAGCGAGGCGGTCCATCTCGGCGATCTTCGTGCGAACGTCGACGAGGCTTCCGTCATGGGCCGCGCTGAGCACCTCCTGGATCCGGGCGGCGGTCTGTGCTCGCCTGAGGTGCTCGGGCTCTCCCGCACGGCTGGTCATCGCTGCTCCTTCCGGCCTGCCTTCTAGAGATCTGACGGACGATCCGGGCGGTCGAACAGCTCGAGCAGCGTCTCGATGACGTGATCGAGACGATCCGGATCGCCGATCAGGGCGCCGACCTGCTCCGCACCCATCGGGTCGTCGCCGGGAGCCCGGTCCAGACCGTGGGCCGCCGGCAGCGCGCCGAACACCGTGCCCAGGACCTCCGTGACGAGCACACGCAAGTCCTCGCCGGCGTCCCGCCGGCTCTCCATCAGTGCGATCGCCCGAGCGGCGAGCTCGAGCATCAGGGCGTCGTCCTTCTCGTGCCGCTCGACCAGGGCGAGCGGCTCAGGCTCGGCGTACTCGCCGGACGATTCACGCCGTGGGAGGTGCACCGGCGCCCGCTTGCGGCCGAGCGGCCCATCCACGTTCCGCTCGTACCAGGTCGGGCGCTGCCGCATCGCGGCCAGCACGACCTCGATCTCGTCGGCGACCTGCGACTCTCCGACGCTGTGGTCACCGGTGCGTGCGGCGCGCCGCGCAGTCCAGGCGGAGAGGGGCCACAACGAGGAGCCCGCGGTGGCCTCGGTACCGACCCAGTCGAGGATCGCCACGGCCAGGTCCGACAACCAGGGGTCCCGGTCCACCGCCTCGGCCAGCCACTTCGGCACGCGCGGTCGCTGCGGTGCGCCCCGTTCACCACGTCGACGGCGGTAGCCGTCCACTGTCGCCCTGCGCATCCGCATGGTCAGCCAGCCCTCGAGGTTGTCGATCGGCACGTCGGCATGTGCGAACAGGTCGTCGAGAACCGCCTCGACGTCGTCATGGAAGCGGTCGAGGCAGTCGGGCGAGAGCCGCTGCACACCCATGGCGCAGATGTGGTGCCCACGCCCACGCTCCACCCGCCTGGTCACGCGCAGGAAGATCAGCGGCCAGGCGAGCTCGGCGGCGGCGGCGCGGAGCCGCCGGCGCTCCGCTTCGGCCGATGCCGCGAAATGCCGTGCGAGCGCGCCCTGCCGGGCAAGCTCACGGACGACATCCGTCGTGGCGGGTTGCTTTTCGGGATTGACCACGGCGAACTCCTCCGTACCTCGACGTTTGCATCGATCGTCTTGACGGGGTCGCGGTCGGGCGAGGCGTGGCGGTGGAGATACCGGGAAATGCGTACGTGGCCCGTCGCATACGTACGGGCCACGTACCTTCCCCGATCGATCAGGACATCTCGCTCGGCGGACGCGGAGTCGGGTCGAGGGCGAGCACCACGCTGGCGGCGGTCGCCCCGTTGAGGAAGACGGTGACCGCCCGGCCGGCGCCGTCGTACAGCCCCAACTCGACGGTGGTGCGGTTGGTCATCGCCTCCCGGACCAGCCGGACCACACCGGATGCGTCAGCGTCGGCGATGAACCACTCGGCCGGGCCGATGATGAGCTTCTTGGTCATGCTCGTACTCCTTGTCGTGATGGTGAGTGGGACGGATCAGGCCACCTCGTCCACGCAGAACGTGAACGAGAAGTCTTGTGGGTGCCGCACGTGGCGGCCGATCCCGAACTGCTCCTGTGCCAGCAGGGACGTGCGGTAGAGCCCGACGCTCTGTCCCACCACACCGGTGAGCAGCTCGTAGGCCGTGTTGACCAGGACCGCGCCGGCGCCCATGAGGGCGACCGCGACGGCGGCGTGTGGCGCGGTCATGGCCAGTCCGGCGACCTCGGCGACGGCCCCGTGCACCACCGGGTCGGTGAGCTTCTTCTCGAGTAGCGCGCTGAGCGCCAGGCTGCCTGTGGTGTCCCGGGAGACCCACACCGCGATGTCCAGAAAGTCCTCGGCCGGCCCGTGATAGATGAGCACGTCGTCCAGGGGTAGGCGGTCACCGTCGCGTACGTTGCTGAACCGCATGGTCTCCGCGCGATAGATCGGCTGCCCGCCGGACCCGCCGGTGAGCACCACCGCGTCCACCCGGATGTCCGCGCTGCCCAACGCCCGATTGCGGTGGACCACGAGCTCGGCGATGCGGACGGCGAGCTTTCCCGGCGCCGTGCCGCGTGGCGACAGCAGCCGGATCGGCTGCGCGGGCCGCTCGTCGACCAGGAAAACGGCTCGTTCCGCCGTGGGAGGTGGCGTCGGACTGAGCATGAAATCGATCGGTTGCACGGCGTAGCGGACCTGGCCGGCGGGCTCGGGACCGACTTCACGAGTGGCGCCGGTGGCGATCTGTGCGAGCAGGTGGGTCAGCCCGGATCCAGTCGCCCGTCGGCCGTCTCCCCGTACGCCCGGCCGCTGCAGGCTGGACACGTCGACCGGACCGTCACTGACCAGGACCAGTACGGTCTCGGGCCGAGTCGCCGACATGTCGATACCGTCCGGCCAGCTGACGGCGACGCCGGTCAGCTCGTTACGGTCCTCGTTCCAGCCGTACGTGTAGGAGGCACCGGGCTCGAGTCGGACGCCACTCGGGTCGGAGTGCGTGAGCAGCGCGATCCGGTACGAGACGCCGATGTCGACGAGTGAGACGAACACATCGAGGTCGCCCTCGTTCGTCACCCGGAAGAAGATCCGCTCGTCGGCCTGCGCGAACAGGAGTTCCCCGGAGGGTGCGAGTGGCGTCTCCCGGCCGTCGCGCACGCGGCCCCACTCGGTGCGTACCGACTGCCGTAGTGGTCGGCTCGGATCGCCGCTCAGCCGCCGCAATGCCGTGGCCTGGGCGATCCGTCGGAGGTTGGCGACGACGGCACCGACGCCGGCTGGGCTCGGCCGGTACGGCAGGTGCAGCGGCCCTGCCTCGTCCCGCACCGCGAGGCGGCCCTGCTCGTCGACGGTGACCTCGACGGTGACCTCGCCGCTGGTCTCCACGTCCTGCGCGGCCAGTCGTAGCATCGGGTGCAGGACGATGCTCTCGGCGAGTTCCGCCGTCACCGGATGGTCCGACGGCAGCCGCACCGCCAGCGCGGGCGGCGCAGCGCTGGTGCGGTACGCGCGAGCGTCGGACGGCACGGCCTGCCCCGGTGCCGTGAGTCGCAACCGCGCGGCGGCGGCTGCGGGCAGCAGGTGGGTGACCACCGCCGTGCCCATCGCCGGCCCGTCCTGCGAGCTGGTCGCGTCTCCACGCATGATCGCGAACTCGTCGCCCGTCCGGACACCGAGCAGCGGCGCGCCGAGCAGCCGGATCCGGTCCGGGCCGTCGACCGCGACGGGTAGCGCGTCCAGCGCGTCCGCTTCGGTCGTCTCGAACAGCTGGCGCCCGGACGGGCCCTCGACCTCGGGTCGCTGCGCGGCCACGAACGTCTGCACCTCACGACGGACCGCGTCCACCAACGCGGCCCAGCTGATCCGCAGCCCGTCCGTCTCCCGCAGCGCGCGAGACAGCGCATCGGTGAGCAGGCCCATCTCGACGCCGTCCCGGTTGACGCTCTCCCAGGACGAGCCGGACGGCGAACACGCCACCACTCGCACCGCGTGCGGATTGCCGATCAATGGTCGTCGGTCGATCGGAAGGCCTTCGGCGACCAGCCTCTGTACCTGCCGTTCCACGCTCTCGTACGTCGGTCGCCACCGCGCCCGCGCGTCCCGCAGCAGCGCCTTCACCCGCCGTTCGGGCTGCCGGGACATGTGCGCGGCGTGGCAGCAGTCGAAGATCACGGTGACGTTGTGGGTGCGGTCGGTGAGCCCGGCGAGCAGGACTGAGAGTTCGACGTCGGTGATACCGCGGAAGTCGTCCTCGTCCGAGTCCGCGTAGTCGTCCGGCACGATGAACTGCAGGTCGCGACCGTCGGGTGACCGTAGGCGACCACCGTGGCCGCTGTAGTAGACGACGACTGCGTCGTCCGTGCCGGCGTCGGCGGTCAGCTTCTCGTAGGCGTCGCGAATCCCGGCCCGGGTAGCGTACGGAGTGACCAGCCGCTGGACGTCGAAACCGCGCGGTGTCAACGCCTGCTCCATCGCGTCGACGTCGTTGAGTACGCCGGCCAGGCCGTGGGTCTGCGCACCGATCAACAGAGCTTTTCGCGTCATGCCCGTCACTGACGGACAGGCGGGCGTGTGGTCAGTCGAAGAGCCCTTCGCGACGGGCGAGGGCGATCGCCTCCACGGCGCTGTGCACGCCGAGCTTCGCGTACACCCGTTCGAGCTGCTTGTCCACGGTCCGCTTCGCCACGCCGCGGGCGTTTGCGATACCCACCGGGTCCTTACCCTCGTAGCGAAGACGAAGGGTGTCCAGTTCCGCCGGGGTGAGGTCGAAGGGGCGCCGGGCCGGCGCCGGGCGGTCGGCGAGGTCGAGGCCGATCCTCGCGGCGAGTTGCCGCACCCGGTCGCGCAGGGGCACGGCGCCGAGAGTCTTCGCCACCTGGTAGGCGTTGCGCGCCGGTTCGCGGGCTGCCTTCGGATCGGCGGCCGCGAGCGCCAGGGCCTGCCGCCAGTGGGCATAGGCGGCCGGGTAGGGCCGGTCGAGTCTCGCCCAGCCGTGCGCGACCCGCTTCCAGCCGGTGGCGGTGTCCGCGCCTCGGATACGCAGCCGTTCGGCCTTGCAGAGCAACACGAGTTGGTCGATCTCGTCTTTCGCCGGCTGTCGGCGAGCATCCGACGCGAGAAGGGCGATCCGGTCGCCGTCGGCCGCTGCGCCGTGCGGATCGACCGTCGCACGGTCGGCCGCGCAGCGCATCCCCACCGCGCAGAGGCGCAGCAGCTCGAGCGCGTTCTCACCTCCACGCACCGCCGCCACGCCCCGGAGCACCTCGTCCGCCGCCCGCGCGAGATCGTTCTCGGCGAGTGCCAACTCCGCTCGGACTCCGTGCAACGGGCCCAGGAACCGAGGGTCCTCGCCGTGCTCCACGTTCTCGATCGAGGTGAGCAACTCGCGCGCCTGGTGGAGATCGCCACGCGCCACCTTGATCTCGGCGAGCGTGAGACGCGGATAGAGGCTTTCCGCCGGCAGCCGGTCCAGGGTCACCTCGGTGATGATCTTTTCGGCGTCGTCCCACTCACCCAGCAGCACGAGCGCGGCGCTCGAATTGTTGGCCAGCACCGTCCCCTGCCGCGTACCGGCCAGGTCGAACCGACGGGCCTCGTCCAACGCCGCCATCGTCACCTCGGCGGATTCCCGCAGGCGCCCGGCGTGCTCCAGGACCAGACCCAGGTTTCCGTAGGCCCGGAAGAGATCCTCGATATGGTTGGCCGACCTGGCGATCTCGATGGACCGGCGCAGCCGCACCTCGCCCTCCGGATCGCCGAGCATGCCGAGGGCCAGGCCGGAGATGTTGAGGGCCCGCCCTCGGACGGCCTCATCCTCGACCGTGGTCGCCATGGTCAACGCCTTGTCCGCGGTCCTGCGGCCCTCCTGGTAGTGCCCGGCCTGCAGGTGGGCGAGCGCGATCCCGGCCAGGACCCGAGCCTTCACGGCCGAGGGGCGGCTGTGGGCCAGCAACGTGGCCGCCTCGCGGAACACCTCACCGGACTCGGCCCGCCGGCCGGCTTCCCACAGGTAGGTGGCGCGTCGCTCGTGCATCTCGCCCAGCCGATCGGGGTCGCCGTCGTTGTCGGGTGCGTCGATGGCCTCCTCGACGAGTTCCAGGGCCTGGTCGACCCGTCCGGACCAGCGGGCCGCCTCGGCCGCCTCGGCGAGTAGCTGCGAGCGGGTCACACCGGCTCGGGCCTGCGGATCGGCGACGCGGTGCCACAACCGCAGGGCTCGATCGAACTGCACCTCGGCCGAGGAGAACGCCAACGTCCGGGCTGCTGCCCGGCCGGCCTGCACGGCGTACGTGAGCGCCTGCGGCCAGGCGCCCGCCTGATACCAGTGGCTGGCCTGCTCGGCTACGGCCGAGCCGTCGATCAGTGACAACCGGGGGTCGGCTGCCAACGCCTCGGCCATCGCGGTGTGCAGATCCACCTGAGTGTCCCGGACCGTCTCCTGGTAGACCACCTCGCGCAGCAAGGCGTGCCGGAAGCTGTAGCTGTCCTCCTGGCCGGCAACGAGCATCTGCTGGTCGAAGCACTCCTGCAACGCGTCCCGCAACGTCTCGGCCGGTAAGCCGCTCACCGTCCGCAACAGCCGCCGGCTCATCGCCCGCCCGGCCACAGCCGCGACCCGTAGCACCTTGAGAGCTTCCTCGCTCAGACCACCCAGGCGGGCGAGCATCACCGAGCGGATGTCCGGTGGCAGCTGGACGTCTTCGTCCCGACCGGCGAGGGCGCCGGCGGCCACCAACTGCTCGGCGTAGAACGGGATGCCGTCGGACCAGCGCAGGCAGCGCTCCACGAGTCGTGGATCGACCCGCCCGGAGCTGCCCGCCGCGACGAGACAGCGCATCTCCTCGAGCGTGAAGGCCGGAAGTTCGAAGCGTTCGGTGCGGCGGAGGAACGTCGTGCCGGCCAGCAGTTGCCACAGTGAGTCGCCGCGCCGGGGGTTGGCGCGGTAACTGCACACGAAGAGAAGCCGGCGGCCGTCCGGGGGCGCCTGGGCCAGATGCCGCACCAGGTCGAGCGTCGAAGGGTCGGCCCAGTGCAGATCCTCCATGATCAGCACGACCGGGTTCTCCGCCCCGATGTGGTCGAGCATCCGGCGGACCGCCAGGAAGACCTGCTGGGGCGTGTGCATGGCGTCGCCCTCGAGATCGAAGAAGGCGGTCAACTTCCGGTACGCCGGGCCGCCGAGTTCCGCAGCCTCCTGGTCGCCGTGCTCCCGGCCGAACGTCTCCAACGCTTCGAGCAGCGGGGCGTACGGCATCGGGTCGCCGAAGTGCTCCTCACACGCGCCGGACAACACGTGGGCGCCGGATTCCCGTGCCTCGCGTGCGAACGCGGCCACGAGCCGGCTCTTGCCGACTCCCGGCTCTCCACCGATCAGTACCGTACGGGCCGTGCCCTGCCCCGCCTCGGACAGGCGGCGCCGCAATGTGTTCAGCTCGTGGTCGCGGCCGACGAACACCGGCTCCTCGGGCACGTTCACCGTCCTTCGTCGAAGCTATCGACCGCGCCCGATCTCGATGATATCCAGCACCGTGGCGACGATCCGGTCCAGTTCGCTGCTGTCACGCAGCACCCGCTCCAGGCGGTCGTCGTACGCGCGCCCGAGGTGACCTCCACCCGCGTCCGCGCCGAAGACCGTGTCGAGCACCTCGGCCACCACTGTCGGCGCAGCCTCGCCCCGGGCGAGGCGGACCCGGATGAGTTGGACGGCCCCGTGAGCCAGCGCGGTGAGTAACCGCTCGTTCTCGGCCTCGGCGTCGACCGGGACGTCGCCCCGGTCGTCGAGGAGCGCCGACGAGGCGACCGGAGCCTGCTTGTGGCCGAGCGGCCCTTCGACGTACTGCTCGTACCACTGCGGACGACTGCTCATGGCGTGCAGGACGGTGCGGATGTCGGCCTGCAGGTCCGTCTCGCCGTACGTCGACCAGCCACCGTGCCGCTCGCAGCGTCGTACCACCCAGCTCTCGGTGGGCCACAGCTCGTAGCCGGCGGTGGCCGGCGTACCCGCCCACAGCAGGATCTGGGTAGCCAGATCGAGCAGCCACGGCTCACGGCCCAGTTCGTCGGCCAGCCAGGCCGGCACGCGGGGACGCTGCAACGCCCCGTGCTCACCACGCCGTCGCCGGTGGGCATCGACAGTGGCCGGGATCAGACGGCTGGCGATCCAGCCCTCCAGGTTCTCGATCCGTGCGCTCGCTTTGCGGGCCACGTCGTCGACCACAGCCTCGACGTCGTTCTCGAACCGGTCCAGGCATTCGGCCGCCAGGTGTCGCACCGAGGCGGCGCAGCTGACATGACCCCGGCGCATCTCGATCTTGCGGGTGAGTCGCTGATACACGACCGGCCAGGCGATGGAGTACGTCGCACCGGTGAGCCGCGAACGGCGCGGACCAGAGGCGCCCGCGATCGTGGTAGCCAGCAAACCCTGGCGCGCCAGATCCCGGACCTCGTCGACGCCGTCGGTGTGGGGCGATCCGAGCACCGCACCCTCCTCATAGTGGACCAACGAAGGTGACTCACCTTGGACCAGGGAATTGCGCACGGTGAACGGCGAGATGAATCGTTTCAGTCGACGGTCAGTCGAGGCGATGCGCGGCTCAGAGGTCGGGTTATCCCCGATTGGTCCACAACGGAGGGTCGACAGGACGATAGATCCGGATGAACGTCGTAGTCCGAAAGCATGACCCTGTCTTGATCGGAAACGGCCTGCCGGTGGCCGCTGATTGCGGGCATGCTGGCGGTGGGCTCGACTCTACGGCCGACAGGAGCGCAACCATGGACGAGGATCCGACCTCCGCCGAGCTGCGCGAATATCTCACGTCGGAGCTGCGCGAGGCGGGCGCGGCGGCCGTCCGAGCGGGTGCGGATCCGGACGCGGTGACGGCTGATCTGAAGGAGCGGCTCCGGCGGATCAACGAGATGCTGGCCGCAGCGGAAGAGGCCACCCATCCGGACCCGGCCGACTGACCGACGCACTGAGCGGCGTCGCAGTCGGCAATCGGTCAGTGGCAATCCCCGTCATGCCCTTGACGACATCGTTGATGCTCTTCACCGGTCCTCTCTGGTCCAGCCGAGGAGGCGACGGTGCAGCACGCCGGCCGGTGGCAAGGGCATGCACCCGTCGCTCAAGATGGATGAGCGCCTTGTGCGCGCGAGATCATGTACTGCTCGAAGTGGATCATCCAGGCAACTCTGGTCCGTAATGCTCATGAGCAAGGTGGTAAGAGCGTGTGGTCACGGTCCCCGCACCCGGGAACACCGGAGCGGGGAATCGCGCCATGCGGAACCCTGGCCGCGGCAGTAATTGCGGCCTGGCATCATCCGGCGGTCCACGAACCTGTTGGGAAACCCATGTAGAACGTCTGGCCACTTCGTGTGGGTGTAATCGACGCGCTCGATCCCTGAGGGGTGTTCTTGGCGCACTGGACTCCCATCACGACATCCTGCGCCTGGTTCAGGTTGACCTTGGCGTAGACGATGTCGTCTCCACTGTCTCCGCCGCTGCTGACGTTCGAGACGGCATAGTTCACGCCCGTCACATAGTTGCCGTTGCCGGGACACCACCCCCACCATCTCGGGGTGACGAGATACACGTAGCCAGTAGCGGCCTGCGCAGGCCCGGGTGCGACGATGGCCGCCCCTGCCAGGATGCTTGTGGTTGCGATGGCGCGCGTAACCCACCGTAGGAGCAGAGTGTCTCTCATGGCTGGCCTCCCTGGCTGCTAAGGCGGGCATCAATGGTCGGTTCTCTAGCCCGCCGACGACTAGGTTCAATGATCGGGCAATTCTCTGGGGTCGTTCGGCCGCTTGCACGTCGAGCTGGCTAGTGCAATAAATGGTCAGTGGGTGCTCTGAGTGGCTCGGCCGGTGGTCGCGGCCGTCCGTACCGTTCGCCGCGGCGTACGCCGCAGGGCACGTTTCAGCACCGGGTCGGTTGGTTGCTTCGGGTCAACCGCCTCTACGGCCCAGAAGCGCGCTGGCAGCGAGAGGCGGGATTTGCCGCGGACTTTCAAGGCGGCTGCTGGCGGGAGCACACGAGCGTCTATCGGATCTCCCGCTGGGAGACGGCAAAGGTCCGCGTACCCCACCTGGCGGTCCGGCGGTACGAGGAACTACTGCAGGTGCCGGCACATCAGCTGACTGTGCTGATCGATGCAATCAGCCGTTACTTCGCCGCCTCGCCCGGGGATGCGCCGATGCTGCAGCGGCCGCGCCGGGATGAGTCAGCAGCCGTCGACCGGATAGCCGAACTACTGGAGTCCGTCCAGTCCGACGACGTGGTGACTGGGGCGCAGTGGGACGAGTTGACCGCTCTGCTCGCTGGCACCGGTCCGGTGATGTTGCCGCGATCCAGGTGGGCGCATATCGCGGAGCGACTTTTGGCCGAGATGATCGTGTCTCATGGCGTGGCCTGGGCTCAGCGCTACGAGGCCCTCAATCGCCTGCTCGGCCACCCACTCGGCCAGCAATCGGCGGTCGCTGCGTGCAGCAGCCTCGCGGCTGATCGCACCAACCAGGTGTTCATCGAGACGGTCAGTGTGCTCGATGCCAGTCCGCATCCAGACGCAGCCGCACATGTTCTCAAGCAACTCGCCCAGCCCACTAACGGCCGGGCTCAGTACGGCGCTCTTCTTGCCTGCGTACGCAAGCTGCGGTTTGGGCACTTCAGCGAACCCCAGGTACGGCAGTTGGTGCCAATCGTCAACGACTTTGCCACGAACCCTACCCACTATGAAGACGCACGCCTGCTCGCTGCCGAACTCATCCGGCGGATTCCGGCGGACCTGCCATCCGATCTCCGTCGGCGGCTGCGCGAAGCGGCCTTCCACAACGACGTCGCGGCACGCGGGTCGTTGCCGGAGTCAAGCCCGAAGCGCGTCTTGGCTGAAGGTATCGCCAACTCGACCGTCGCAAGAATGGCGAGTCATGTTCCGCGCTTCCTCGACACGCTGCTGCCCGACCTCATCGAGGAGATGCTGTTCAGCCCTGTCTTCGATGTACGGCTGAACGCGGCGCTCCTGCCCTTCGGAACGCCGTACCGTGCACCGCTGGCCGCCAGCCTGGCCATTGAAGTAGTCAACCAGGTCCGCGGCGGTGAGACAGGGGTCGCTCGAACACTGATCGAAGCACTGCGCATCCTCGGAAGCGACAAGGAGCGCGCCCTCGTTGAGCAGCTCACCTTGGCGCCTGGCCTTCCGCCTCAACTCGTTCTCGCCGCAGCATCAACGCTCGGACACCTCGGCGGCAGTAGTTCAGACCACTACTGGACAACTGCCATCAACCAGCACGCTCGACACTGGCACCGTAGTGGAGGCAGAACAAGCGCATCTGTTTTGGACGCACTGATCTACGGCCTCGGCATCTCACGAAACATGACTATTCTCCGACGTATCCGCGATCGTATCGACGTCCCCCCACCCGCCCGGACCGCTGCTGGGTGGTGGCTCAATCTGCCGATATCGGTGTATGAGAGCGCGAATCGGTAGCCTGACGACAGCCAGCACTGGACGCTTGCCGCATCGTCTGCGCGCACTCGTCAAGCCGCATGCGGCTGCCGGGTTCGGCCAGTTCTGCCCGATTGGCATCTTCCCGCAGCTCAGATGCGCTGTTGAGTGGGCCGCCAGGGACTCGAACCCTGAACCCCTCCGGCGATCCATGGATCATCTCAGATAGGGCGGATCGACCTTCTGACCTGGGCGAGTTCTCTCGTCGTCTTGCGGCAATTGACAACCCTTGTCGGCGTCAGTTGTGCCTGGCTTGTGCCCGGCGATCTTGGAGGTCCATCGCCTGTCGTTCATGCCAACTCCGACCTCGACGACGCTCGGCTAGGTCCTCGATCTCGGGCGACTATGCCTTTGCGGGCTCGCTGGCTCTCCCAATGCAGTACTTGCCAGTGACCTGTGCACCAGGAGCTCAGGTGTGGACAGTGCCCTGCTCTGCGGTAACAGAGCAGGGCACTGATTCCTCTCCTAGCCCTACTGAACGAGCTTGTGTAGCCGATTGGCGACCACTAGGCCGGTGACAACCAGGGTAACGACCCCACACGCAATGCCCACCGCAACGCTGGGGCCGAACCCGAGGCTCGGGCTGGCCTGGATTGCGGTGGTCAAGCCGCTGACGACAGCAGCGAGGAGTCCGACAATCAGCGTGATCATGAGGATGAGCAGATCTCGCTGTGTGAGCAGATAGCGTTCGTCGTTGACGGGCTCCTCATCGACAGGCTCCGCCTGCCGTGGGACTCGTCCCGCGTTGCTACGGCTGGGCGTCGGAGTAGGACGCGTACCGCCGCCTCGACGACGGGTGTTCTTGGACATGATTCTCCAACATGACCTTGTTCGTAGTGTTCCTCGGACGTGAGACGACCGCCTGGGAGGGCACTTGCCGGTTACCGCCGAACAGGTGCGACGGGCGTCTCACCCCGCTAACGACGCGCTGCCTTCGAAGTCACGGCTCCTGCGAGACCACTCATCACACACGGTGCGCGTATTCGTTGAACGTTTAGCGCGAATCGGGACGGTAGTCCAAGGATGGTGACTCTGCGTGATGGTGGATCTTCTACGCGCCGGGACTTGCCCAGACTACGAACTTCGATCCATTTCGGCGACTTTGCAGCGACGGATTGCAGCGTGGGACCAGCGCCGAGCTGGACACACGCTCTCGTGCTCATTCATGCACGCTGATGAAAAGCTGGCTAGCTGCATGCGGCTACTCGCGCTCCGGAGGGATGCACTTCGCCCTTGAGGGCGTACCCAAGTCGAAGACTCATCGTTAAGGGTCACGAGATGTGAGCCAATGCCTTTCGTAGGCGCACACCTCGGACAGAACGGCCCTCTGTTACCGCAGGGGGTCGTTCGCGTGACAGGTGAAGCTTGCTCATGCTGCTGATGCAGAGACGGGTCTGCTGCACCGACTGGCAGGGATGCCGACACCGACCAACCGAGCTCGCGCATCGGCGACTTGTTGTTCCTGACGGTTCGCTTCGCAACGCTAGCCAGCATTACTGAGGGCAGCGGTGGCGTGACGGTCGTTGGTATCTTCTGCGGCATGAGCGGGGGTCGGGGTTCTGGTAGCCGTAGTAAGCGGCGGCAGGTCAGTGCGGAGGATCGCGCTGCTGCAGTGGAGGACTACCGGGAGTCGGTCGGCAGGTTGCAGCACACCGCCTACCGGAACCTGCGGCAGACGGTCGCCTACGCCACCATCTTCGTGGCGGTCATCGCCGTCTGGATGCTGTTCATCGGGCAGGCCACTCCGGCGACGTTCCCGTGGTACGCCGTGTCGATCGTCGGCGGGGCATTCGGTCTGGCCACGTATTTCGTGCGGGAGCCGCGGTCGAGGTTGTACGTGCTCGCGGTCGCCGTGGTCCTGGTCGTGGTGGGCGTGACCGGCATGTTCCTCACGAGCTAGGTCGGCGGCCGTGACGCTGTCCGTCGAGCCGGACGCGCTTGTCGGGTTCGCCCGTCAGGTCGACCGCGCCGCCTCCGACGTGTGGGAGATCCGCGCCTACCTCAACCGTCACGCCGACGTGGCGACTGGCGGCGAGCAGATTCAGATCGCCAAAGCCGGCCACGAACACGCCGTGAACGTCATCAGCGGCACCCTCAACCGGCTCGCGTGCCTGCTGGAGAACTCCGCCCCTGAACTGCGGGCTGCCGCCGGCTACTACCGCACCGTCGACCTCGCCAACGCCGAGCGTCTCGACCGAACCCTCCCGCCGGCGGTCGACCGGTGTATCACCGCCCTGGAGCTGGAGCTGGCGAACAACCCTTGCGCCCCGGCGAACTTCGTCGACGTCCGCGACGTGCGCGGCAACCTTGACACCCCGGGCGACCCGGACAAGCCTGCAAACCCGCTGGGCTGGATGGACTACCTCAGCCCCGCGAACTGGCTCAACGAGGTCTTCAACCGCGTCTTCGGCTTCGACCCCATAGGCCGGATCCAAGCCCAGGTCTCCGGCGACTGGGAAGCCCTCGCCACCATGGCGCCCGTCGTCGACAACATCGGCGGCGCCCTGCACGATCTGGCCTACAACGTCCAGTCCGGCGCCATCACCCTGCGCCCTCTCTGGCACGGAGTCGCGGGTGACGGAGCTTTCCGCTACTTCACCACCACCGCCAACGCCACCGCCGACCTCCACGCCCCACTAACCGCGATCAGCAAGGCATACCGCGACATGGCAGACGCCGTCTGGTCCGCCGGCGAATCCCTCGGCGGCGTCATCAAAAGCCTCATCGACGCCGCCATCATCACCGGGATCGCCGCCGCAGCCGGCACCGTCACCGCCGAAACCGGCGTCGGCGCACTCGTCGGCTACGGCGTCGCCGCCGCCGAGATCGCCAACATGTTCCGCCTCTGGGGTGAGGCAACCAAACTCTGCCAGCAGATCGCCGCCGCCGTCCTCATCTTCCGCGCCGCACTCACCCGCGAACTCAGCGACCTCGACACCGTCACCCTACCCGCACTGCCCGACGGCGGCCGATACGACCATCCCCTCGCCGGAGCACCAGCATGAACGAACCGAACGACCTCGACTACATCACCGGTCATGACCCGAAACGCAGCGAAACACTTCGCCAACTCCTGGACCAGCTCGCCCGCAGCAAGAACCCGCTGCTACGCGAGATGGCCACCGCCGTCCGAGACGGGGAACTCACACTCCGCCAGGCCGCTACCAGCGACACGTACGGCGCCGAACTCGCAGCGCCCTTCCAGACCTTCTGGAACGCATACGAGAAGATGACCCCCGAAGAACGCCACGCCCTCACCGCCAGTTCCTGACTGCTCGCTCGACATCTCCCTTACAAGCTCTGCGCGTCGCGTCCGCACACGTCCGACAACGGCTGCACGCTCGGAGCCTCGTCCATGCCAGCGCGCGTCAAGTGTGCCGCCGTCCGGCGGCGTTGCTGTCAGCGTTGCTGGCGGCAGTCGTTTCGTCGACGACTCAGCCTGACCCCGCCGGGGGATGCGGTCTCAATCTGACGGCTGGCTGTCGGGCGGTGGCGGCCAACGTCGATGAGCAGGTGTCGGGCATCGCCGATTCACGTTCAGGGTCAACCCGTTTCGACGCTCGTGCTGCCTACTTGCTGCCTCGCTGCCTGACGCCTCGTTACAAGCCCTGTGCACTTGCATCCGCGCATGTCGGCAATCGGCTGCACTCAGGGCCTTGTCCGTGTCAGGGCGATCAGGCAAGCCCAGCAAGATTCCCGCCAACAGTCTTTACAGATCGTTGCGGGAAGGATACGTTCCGGCTCCGGTCGTAGGCGAAGGAGTAACCCGAGATATGCCGGTCCCCCCGCTCGGCCCCGATGGGCACCTGCCGCTTGGGCGTCATTCGGCTTCGATGGGCGAGGTCCAAGCGGCGTTCGTCGACGCGCCTGCCTTCAAGAACTCGGCTACCAGGAGTGCCTGTTGGGAAGGCTTGCAGACCTACCTGGAGCTTTGGGGCCGTCTTGAGACGAAGATCGAGGCGTCTCTGAACGGACAGAGGCTAATCAAGTGCCTCTGGCTGGCGGGAAGCTTCATCAGCGGCAAGCCTGATCCCAACAACGTAGATCTCACATTATTCGTTGAAGCAGAGGTACTGGACAGAGCTGCACAGATGAGACTGGGAGTGAGCAAACCTCTCGCCCACCTCGCCGCGAGTCGCCAGCGGATCCTGGATCTCTTCCGGGTATCGCCAATCATCATCAAGTATCGATACTTCAGGAGTCCCTTCCCCGGAGGCTTCGAGCCGGAGCACAGCGAGTACCAGCAGGCACGTGGCGGGTTTGACGACTGGTGGTGCCGGCTACGACAGCCGGGGGAGGACAAGCAGGCCCCAACCGTGGAGACTGGTGGGTGGCGGCGAGGGTACGTGGAGGTGATGCACGGTGAGTAGTCCCGGTCCCTCCTCCTTCGATCGTCAGGTGCAGGTCGATCAGGACCGTGTTGATCAGTTCTGGGCAGAGTTTGACGACGGCCCAGAGGTCGCCGAGACACCGGCCGAGATCCTAGATCGACACTTCTACAGCACCCTTGCGGCTCACGATCCCGCTCTGCGGCTCGCGCGCAGATTAAACCTCCGCGTCCTCGGTGACACGGTCCACACCGGGCGTCTCGATATCGGCATCGCTTACGAGCTGTTCCACGCTTTCTCTCAAGAAGTGGCGGGTGCGGCCGAGGCGAATTCCGTTCGAAGCGAGGTATCTTTCGAATTAGCCGGGGTCTCTCGCGGCAGCGCGGTAATGCATTTAGTTCCATCCGTTGACGAGGACCATGGCGACGAGGGGCAAATACCCCTGACCACTGATCCCCTCGACGTGGTTCTCTCAACCATTACCGACCTTCATTCGACGGCCGAAAACGAGGGCGACCTCCGGCGCTTCGCTCGATATGAATCACTGGTTCGCGGCCTTCGGTCACTAGCAACAACACTCGATAATCATAACCTTGAGCTGGAGGTTGGCTGGCGGTCAGCAACCGGTCGCCACAGAAACTCCCATCTGTCGGAGCGGGCAAGGCGCCATATCCGGCAACTATGGGAGGTCGACACGGTCAGCCGGGAGTTTTCCGTATTCGGACGTGTCGTAAAGCTAGACCTTTCTGGCAGATTCGATATCAAGTTGTCCCCGTCTCGAACCTCAAAGCGGTACGAAATTCAGGTTGACGGTGAGGAAAGGTTGGTTCAGCTCGGGCTCCAACTCGGAGAATCGGTTGGCGTGGTCATTCGGGAAGAAAAGCGGATCAACCATCTAGGCATCGAGCAGTCTCCTACCTATCACTTCGTTTCGAAGCAAAGCGACCAAGCAGCCATCGAGGAAAGCGGAAACCGGTAACGCAATCCAAAGGCGTGGGACCTAGACGAGTCTCACGCAAGGTCAACTTGCGCCGTCGCGGTCATTCGTAGCTGACGAGCTGGAGAGATCGATATGGAGTTCAAGAAGCGGACTCTCAAGCAGATCGGGGACCTGATTTGCGGCAACTTCCCGGTGGATGAGACCTACTTCCCTTATCGGAGTAGCAGCTATCTAACCGAATTCTTTGAGGACATTGAGACCGACTTTGCACATGACGGATCAACGCGGGTTTATTGGGTCGCAGATACTCTCGCTGCTATCTTGGCTGAGCCGCAACCAAACCCCAACACGCCACCCGACACCTTCGCCCGCGTCATTCGCAGGCTCATGGACCAGGGCGAGGCGACAAACGAAGGGCCACAACGAGAGAAGGCGCTAGCACTCCTGAACGCCGCACTCAGCCGAGAAGGATTTGAGGCATTCTACGCGGAGGACAGGCAATGCTACCTTCGCCACCTGCCGACCAATACGATTGCGGCACCTGTACCTAACCCCCATCGCCCCTTCTCGCCCGCAGAGGCGCGACGGCGAGAACAGTTAGTCGCCTACCTCGACAGGGCATCTGAGGACGAGTTGATCGAAGACATCCTGCTTCCCTTGTTCCGTCAGATCGGCTTCCATCGCGTAACCGCCGCCGGACATAGGGATAAGGCTCTGGAATACGGCAAGGATGTATGGATGAAATACACACTCCCGACCACCCATGTGCTATATTTCGGCATTCAGGCCAAGAAGGGTAAGCTGGATGCCTCGGGAGTCACTAAGGGTGGAAACCTGAACGTGGCCGAGATTCACAATCAAGCACTGATGATGCTGGGGCACGAGATCTTCGACCCGGAGACCAGCAAGCGAGTCTTAGTCGACCATGCATTCATCGTTGCTGGCGGCGAGATTACGAAACAGGCGCGGAATTGGATCGGCAACAAGCTGGATGCGTCAAAACGGAGCCAGATAATGTTCATGGATCGGGAAGATATCCTGAACCTGTTTGTGGTCACCAACCTCCCACTTCCGGCTGGCGCATTACCATCAGATGCTTGGCAGACATCGACTGAGGAGCCCCCTTTCTAAGCCTAGGCACCGCGCCCGCAATCGCCGGGAGAGACCGCGAAGTTGCTGAGGGCCTCGTGCGTGCGCGGTGTTGATCGCCGTATCGCCGTATTGCCGTATCGGCGGACAGCGGACACGGCAGCCAGCCTTCTCACCATGGCGCCACCTACGGATTGTCGACCAGCTGATACCTCAACTGCTCGCTGCCGCCTCCGCCTTGCCAGACTGACGCGCAGCGACTTCAGCGGACGAGCGGAGAGCCTGGCGCCTCTCAGCGCGAATATTCCGCACAACGCTTACCGTCTTCATCGCCTCACGAGCAATATTGAGAACTGCGATAGTGGCTACAAGATTTACGAGCTGACTGATGCCGAAGAGTACATCCCAGAGGTAAAACCAGGCTCCCAGATTTCGATTGGGGACGGAATACGCAGCGAGCGCAAACGGCGACGATACTACTCCTCCAATTGCATAGATAAGGGTCGTGCGAAGGATTGCCAGCATCAAATATGACTCGTACGAGCTAGGATCGTCGACATACTCTTCCGCACGCTGACGTTGCCGCTGGGTACGTTCATCGAGCCGCCTCCGCAGCCTAGAGTTGTAGCGGGCACCCACCTTCGCGATTTGCGGTGTGAGCAGGTTTGTCGCAATGCCAATTGGAACTGCCAACAGCAATGCGAGCCACCATGCACTGTCCACGGACCCCTCCATAGGTTATGGGCGGAACATACTGGACGTTGTTCCCAGCCGAAAGCCCTAGTGCCATCCCGTCTGCCGTCGACCCGCCCTCCTGGGGAGCGGGCTGCCGCCCGGCCCGCCACGTCAAGCGGACCTTGACGCAGGTTCGGATGCTGGCGGGTCGGGCGGTGGTCTGCTCGGCTTGCCCGGGTCGAGGGCAGGCGGGATGGCCTGACCGCAACCACCCACGAACCGTGACCCGCCGACACAGCCCCGGCCATCCTGGAGCCGGAGCGCCCCCGCCGGAGGCGCAGTAACCGCAACCGTGCGACCTCGCCAGCTCGCCGTCGCGGCCGGCGTGCGCTCCCTTACGCCGCGCGGGCTCGTGGCCGCGCGGCCCGGCCGGCTGCCGGCCCACCACCCGGTCAACCGCCCTGTCGTTCTGCGGCGGCCCCTTGGGCTTTCCGCTTCCGCGCTAGCCGCCGGGCGTGTTGCGTGGCCGGAGTCGGAGCGCCAGCGCAGCGACGGACGCGCGCCCAGGCGGCGGCGCGTGCGGCCCGTTCAGGGCCGCCTTGAAGACGTACAGAAACTTTGAACCACATCGCCGGCAGCCCGGCCGGCCCTACCTCGGCGGCTGCGTGGCTGCGTCGCCGGACTGCTCCCGCCACTGGCCGCCATCGGCCTGAACGAGCCGCCGCACCATCTGTCGAGCCTCGCCCTCGGTGTCGAACTCCCACCGCAGCACCCTGCCCGTCTCGGAATCACCGGCCCTGGCAACGACCTGCCACCGAACCTCTCGGGCAAGCCACACGTCACGGCGGGTCAGCCGTCCCCAAGTGCCGTTCCACCAGCGTGCGACCAGCTCCTTCGCCACACTCGCGATCGTACAGGTGTACGACTCTCGGCTTTCAAGGTCTAACTCTCACGCTCGTGCGCCTCGACTTGCCTAGTGCGCCTAATGCGAGAATGGCCGGGTGGAAGCTGGCCCCGACCTAACCGCGGAGTGGTGGACGACCTCCGACGTTGCTGCGTACCTCGGCGTCAAGGTGGCGACCGTCAGCAACTACCGGAAGCGGGGCCAGATGCCGGAGCCCGATACGACGGTCGGGCGCACTCACATGTGGCGCCCGAGGCGGGTCATCGAGTGGCACCAGAGCCGGCCTCGTCCTGGTGTTGGCGGTCGGCCTATCCAGGACGGCAACCCGGACGGAGTCAGCTCGCGCTGAGGGTCCGAACCTCGTCAAGGTAGGAGACGGCCTCAGGCTCCTTCGGGTAGCGATCCCGCAGAAGGGTCGCCAGCTCCTTGGAGCACATCAGCAGCGATGGCAGCGATTTGCGGTCGCCACTCAACGCCCTGCGGCCGTACGACACCGCCTGGTCGAGATCCCCGCTGCGCGCTGCCACGACCCCGAGTGTGATCCGGGCTTCCGCGTTGCGCATGGGCTTGCGTTCGGTCCCGTCCGGGTCCGTGGACGAACGGATGACCTCACGGGCGTACATCTCCGCGAGACGGTCCTCACCGGCGATCCGGTAGCAGTCCATCGCGTAGAAGTCGAACTTCGCTGGGTCCACCACGAAGTGATGGTCGGTGTCCTCCGGGTACGGCAACGATTCCAGCAGGGTTCGGCCCCTGTCTAGCGCTGTTTCCACCTGCCGCCTGTCGCCGAGCCGAGCCCATGCCTTAGCGCGCTGCGCCGTCAACTGGACCGCCGCGCCGTCGCGAGCTGCTATTGCCTCGCCGGCTTCGGCGGCTGCGATGACGCCTCGGTAGTCGCCTTGGGTGAGCGCATACCAGGCACGCATCTCGTAGGCCCACCCAGAGATGGCAGCATTTCCCGCTTCGTTGCCCAGCGTCAAGGCGGCCTTGCGGGTGCCCTCGGCAATGCGGCGTAGCCCCATGTCGTACTCCACACAGCCAACCAGCAGCGCCACCCATCCTGCGAGACTTAGCACCTCCTGGTGCTGGGCAAGAGTCAGCCGACGATCCATCAAAGCAGTGATCCGGCGAAGCCAAGCCCGGCCCTCCACCCGAAGCTGTTCCGATTCCATGTAGGGGTATTCGCAGCAGAGCCGATCGGCAGTGATTCGGAGTGCTTCCAACGTGGCTGTCGATACATCAGAGCTGCGTAGGCGTGCCAGAATCTCGACAGTCTCCATGCCGGTGCCAGCAATCAGCGCCGCGTCAGCCTCATGAGGTGTCGCGGGCGGGAAGAATGCGGCAGTCACGGTGCCGAACGTTTTCGCAATCAGCGCCTTGTAGAAGCCGTCAGGCTCGGAGCTTCCCGCCTCCCACCGCTTCCAGTTCCGTAGCAGCGTGCTATCGGTCGGAAGCTGCTCGGCGGCGTGCACTCGCATCGCCCGGACGGCCTCTCCCTGTGACCACCCCCGGGCAGTGCGCTCAGCCCTGAGCCTGGTCGCCCAGACGGGTCGGTCGAGGTCCGCAGCCACGTCAGCCATACCGCCAGTATCGCCCCGATCGCGGGGACATGGCGAGGGGACTTGGACCTGTCACCGCAGTGACACCTGTCGTTCTACCGCAGCGAAAGAGATCGTTGTATGTGCCAGCGAAACGCCGAACCGATTCCATCAAGGGTCTGGCGTAGTACCAACTCAGTTGGTACTTTGATGGCAAGGCAGTCATCCAACAAGGGATGCGCCTAGACACAGGAGGTTTGTTGTGAAGCTGTACGTGGACACCGCGAGCAAGCAGGTCCAGGTGACGAAGGACCCGGAGCCGAAGAACGACCAGAACGGTAACCAGCGGTCGGAGAAGAACACTGGCCGGCTCATGTGGTCGACCCAGGTCTTCGTTCTCGACGAGACCGGCGGCGAGATCATCACCATCACCACGGCGGGTGAGAAGCCGAGCGTGACGGTGGGGCAGCTCGTCGCTGTCGAGCAGTTGGAGGCCATTCCGTGGGCGACCAACGGGCGCAACGGCGTCGCGTTCCGTGCCGTGTCGCTGAAGCCGAAGGCTGGCACCTCGGCGGCGAAGTAGTCCCTCGATCCACCTGCAACTGTGTGAGCTTCTGGTGTCTGACGCGCATCGCGCGTGAAGCGGCCTGAGTCCGCTGTATCTGTTCCGATCTGGTCCGGGAGCGTTTCTGGCTCCTACTCTCCCGGCCCTGGCAACCCGTGGTTGCCGTTCTCGAAAGTGTGGCGCGGGGTCGGTACTGGCTCCTACACCTGCCGGCCCCGTCTGCCCTTCCAACCTGTCTGCCCTCAACGTAGGGAGTGGTTGTCATGCCCGTTTCCGCCATCGTGTTCGCCGTCGTCGCGGCGACCCTCTACGCCGGTCACCAGGTGGCCGATCACGTGTTCGGCCAGTCCGACAAGCAGGCCGCTCACAAGGCCGCGCCCGGCTGGCACGGCTGGAAGCACCTGCTCGGCCACGTCGTGGCCTACCACCTCGTGGTGATCGTCATGCTGGCGGTCACCATCGCCGCGCTTGATCTGCCCGTCACCGCCGGCGGCCTTGCTGCCGGGTTGGGCTTCTCCGCGATCAGTCACGCGTTCCTCGACCGGCGCTGGCCGGTGCGCTGGCTGCTCACCCACACCGCAAGCGCCGACTTCGCCGACCGGCAGGCCCCGATCTGCGGCATGTACCTGGCCGATCAGTCCCTGCACGCGGCGTGCCTGTGGGTGTCCGCGCTGCTCCTCGCCTGCCTGTAGAAACCCCATCCCTGAACACCGGAAGGAGCCCGTCATGGGCCGCACGTACCTGTTCAGCGAGGACGCCAACGGCCGCGTCCGTGAGGTCAAGGTCGACCCGAAGCACCTCGACAAGCAGCTCCGGGAGGAACGCGCCGCCGGGCGCACCCCCACCGTCCTCGACGAGGACGAGCGCATCCGCTTCGGCCAGCTCACCAACGACCTGAACAACCGCCGCTGACCTGATCGGCGGAAAGGAAAACGAGCGCGGGGCCGGTACTGGCTCCTACACCTGCCGACCCCGCTCTCTCCAACCCATCCAGCCCAATCACTTGGGAGGACGTGTCGTGTCCAAGTCTAGCCCTCGCCGCTCCTTCGGACGGAAGGCCAACGGCACCATCACCGTCATCGAGGCCAAGGTCCATTGGTCCTCGGCCCGCAACGCCCGGTTGGCGTTCATCCTCACGGCGGTCATCGTCGGCCTGTTGTCGGCCGTGGTGGCCGCTTCCTCCATCCACCCCATCCTCGCCGTCTTCGTCGGCACCCTGATCGGGGTCCCGCTCGGCGGCCTGGCCTGGCTGCTCGTGCGGATCTGGCCGGTCCTGCGGCTGCTGTGGTGGTGGACCCCCGAAATCGGGATCACCACGCTTCTCGGCATCTGCTGGGTGCAGCTGGTCAACCACACCTCAACCCCGATCACCCTGCTGGTGGTCGCCCTGGTCGTCGGCGTCCCCGCCGGCCTGCCGGTGTCCCGCCGGTTCCTGGTCGCCTGGACCTGGTGCCTCGTGGTGCGGCACCGGCTGCGTGTGTGTTTCGCGCAGTTCATCATCGCCAACCAGTCCGGCAGCCTGCCGCTCATCCTCTGGGCCAAGCCCACCCCTGTTGGTGAGCGGGTCTGGGTGTACCTGCGCCCCGGCCTGTCCCTGGCTGACCTGGAAGGACGGCTCGACCGCATCGCGGTCGCCTGCCACGCCTCGACCGCTCTGATCGAGCGGGCCTCGGACCGTAACGCCGCCTACCTGCGGTTCGACATCAAGCGCCGTGAGGTGCTGACCGCTCAGGTCGGTTCCCCGCTCGTCGACGTCATCGACCCCGACACCCCCGCAACCGAGCGGATCCCGGCCACCGTGCCCACCGCCCTGGACCTGCCCGACATCGACGCCCCGACCGTCACCCTGCCCACCCAGCAGGGCAGACCGGCCGTCAAGAAGCCGGCCACCACCGCCAACGGCAGCAAGCCCGCGGCTGCGTCCTCAGCTGTCGAGGACGACGTCTCCGACTGGATCTGACCTTCACCCAACCGGTCGCGGAGAGCCCTGCGGGGTTCGTTCGTGTGGCTCTCCGCGCCCACACCTCGCCCAAGGAGGGCACACCTATGACCACCACACCCGCCCCGACGTCGGGGGTTCCGGTGGGGCCTGGCCTGTCGATGTTCGACCCCATCTTCGTCGGCATCGACGAGTTCGGTCACCCCGTCTACATCACCCTCGCCTACCGCAACCTGCTCGCCGGAGGCGAACCCGGCGGAGGCAAGTCCGGCCTCCTCAACACCATCGCCGCCCACGCCGCCCTGTCCGTCGACAGCCGCCTGGTGCTGCTGGACGGCAAGCTCGTCGAACTCGGCCAGTGGGAGGACTGCGCCGACGCGTTCATCGGCCCCGACATCACCGCCGCCCTCGACATCCTCCGCCGTCTCCAGCTGGTGATGAACAACCGCTACGCCTGGCTGCGCGCCCACGGCCGCCGCAAGGTCACCGCCGCCGACGGCCTGTCGGTCATCACCGTCCTGGTCGACGAGATCGCCTACTACTCCGCGACGGTCGGTTCGAAGCAGGAACAGGAAGAGTTCGTGGCTCTCCTGCGTGACCTGGTCGCCCGTGGCCGGGCTGCCGGTATCCCGGTGGTTGCCGCGACTCAGCGGCCGTCGTTCGACATCATCCCCACCTCGCTGCGGGACCTGTTCGGCTACCGGGCCGCGTTCCGGTGCACCACGCCGAACACCTCCAACATCGTGCTCGGGCACGGCTGGGCCGAGCAGGGCTACACGGCCACCGACATCGCCCCCACCAACCAGGGCGCCGCCTACCTCATCGCCGAAGGCGGCACCCCGAAGCGCATCAAAGTCGCCTACCTGACCGACGCCCAGATCGCGGGCATCGCCGACTACGCCGCCTGGATTCGTCGGCCACGCCGGTTACCGGCCCTGATCCCGGACCTGACCCGGGTGGATTTCGAGGTGGCGGCATGACCACCCGCCAGCACACCTACGCCAAGGCCAACCAGCAGCGTGCCGCCCGGTACGTCGAGATCTGGATCGTCGCCCAACCAGCGGAGATCGCCTCGATGGTCCAGGTCGCCTCGGCCAGCGGCCGACTCGTCTACCTCGGCCCACCCCACCCGGTGGGCGGCGACGACACCCGCCAACGCCGCTACCTGCGGCTACGCACCCGATAAATCGGCCGACAGGACCAGGACTTCGCCTGGCAGCAGAGCTGGTCCTGCCGACCTCCCACCAAGCCCTTCTGAAAGGACGTGGCTGCCATGAAGGCTACCCACAACCCACCCACCGCAGATCTGGTCACACCCGCTGACCTGCTGCGGATGGCTGCCCTCTACCTCCGCCGGCACGGCTGGCACCAGGGCACCTACTACCCCCACACCACCGACAACCCCACCCCGACCCCGACCCCGCCGGCCTGCGCCGTCGGAGCCATCGGCATGGCCTGCACCGGACACCCGGTGCACCACTGGTACGACCTCGACACCGACGAGCGGATCACCTACCTCGCCGCCATCGCCGCGTTCGTCGACTACCTCGACGACTTCGCACCGGTCTTCCACATCGACGAAGACGGCTACCTGCTCGACGAGCACATCTCCCCCTACTCCTGGAACGACGACCCCACCCGCACCGCCGAGCAGGTCATCACCGCCCTTGAGAACGCCGCTGAGGAGTGGGACCGCCTCCACACCGACGGAGGCGCGACGCGATGAACACCGTCAAGAAGCCCTTGACGCCGCGCATCCCGGTACAGCGTCGCCGGGACGTCGTCGAGAACGACGCCTTCGCCGCCTTCACCCGGCGCATCATCCGCGCCCACGGCCGCCGCGTCGCTGACGGCGACGTCGAAGCCCTCCGCGACCTCGTCGCCCTCTCCGCCGACCTCGATGACGCCATCGGTGAGGCCGTCATCGGCCTACGCCAGTTCGGCTACTCCTGGGCCGAAATCGGCCAACGGCTCGGCATCTCCCGCCAAGCCGCCCAGCAGCGCTGGGGAGACCGGCCATGACCACCTACACCTACGACCCGGCCAACCCCGCCGAGGAATTCCCCACCTACCCGTTCCGGCTCGCCCCCGACGGCCTGGCCACCCGCCGACAGTTGCGCGCCGCCGGGCTCCGGCCCGGAGGGCATCACGCGGTCGCGCAGATCCTGTGGCGTCGCGGTAAGCGCGTCGCCTACCTCTACCGCCTCGACCTCGCCGCACCCAAACGGACCGCCACCCCGGCGCAGCGGCGGGCGATTGCCAAGGCCCTGCTCGCTCGGCGGACCTGCCGTGACTGCGGCCAGGTCAAGCCCTACTACATCCCCCGCCGCTACGGCTGCTGCCTCGACTGCCACGGAGGCCACTGATGACCACCACCACTAACCAGGGTGGCCGTATCGAGGGCTTGGTCCTGGTGCTCATCCTCATCGCGGTCGCCGGGTTCGCCGGTGCCGCTTCCTTCACGCACGTCAAGGACTGGACCCTCGCCAACTCCCCGGCGGGGACGGGTGCGTGGTTCGGCTGGGCGAATGCCGTCATTTCTGAGCTGGTCCCTATCGCCTGTCTGCTGACCATCCGCCGACGCCGCCGCAGCGGCGCACCCATCGGCTACCCGCTGTTCCTGCTCATCGCCGCCGCCAGCCTGTCCCTCGCCGCGCAACTCGCGGTCGCCAAACCCGGCATCTCCGGCTGGCTGCTGTCCGCCGTCCCGGCCCTGGCGTTCATGGCCCTGGTGAAACTCGTCCTCGCCCCCGCTCCGACGGGGCAGAGCAGCACTGCGCCGGCTGCGCCGGCCGAACCCATCCGCGTCCAGGTGGCCGAGCAGGTCACCACCGAGCCGGTACCACCGGCCGCCATCACCCCGGCCGCCGAGCCGGAGCCCGTCTCCGCACCGGCCGAGCCGGTCGACGTCCCTGTCCCTTCTCATCTGCTGCCGATGGCGCGTTTCGCGGCCGTGCAGCACGAACAGGCCACCGGCCAGCCGATCACTCCGGCCGAGTTGGCCGACCGCCTCGACGTCACCCCACCCGTAGCCGGACGACTCCTGACCACCATCAGTGGTGGTGCCCGATGAGCATCCACACTGTCGACGTCGTGCAGCTCCTGCACACCTGCCCGGCCGAGCCGGAGCCCCACCCCTACGACATCCGCCGCACCGTCGTCGACGTCATCGACGGCGGCCCCTGCCGCAACCCGGTCACCATCCGCTGCGGCACCACCGTCACCCAGATCCCCTGTGGGCGGCACGAGCCGGTCAAGCGCCAGTGCGGTGCCTGCCGGGTCATCGTCATCGAACGCACCATCACCAACCTGCACCCCGTTGGGGTGGCCGGTTGATGGCCTCGACGCTGGACCTCACCCCCCGCGCCTCCGTGGCCCGGGGGGTGGGCTCGAACGCCGATGTCCCACCTGTCTACGGCTGGACTGCTGCCGGGGCCGCGTTCGAACGCGCCACCCGGCCCGACTACTTCGGCTGGCTGGAACACGTCCGCGCCGCTGCTGGCTGCACGCGTCCCATCCGCCTGTCCGGGCAGATCCTGACCGTCGAGCAGGCCACCGGCCGTGTCCTGGATGCCCGGCACACCGATGCGATGCCCGACGCCGCGATCTACACCGCCTGCGGCAACCGCCGCGCCACGGTCTGCCCCGCCTGCGCGCAGACCTACCAGCGGGATGCCTTCCAGCTCCTGCGCGCGGGCTTGGTCGGCGGCAAAGGCGTACCGGAGTCGGTGGCATCACATCCGGCGGTGTTCGCCACTTTCACCGCGCCGTCGTTCGGCACCGTCCACGCCCGGAAGGTGAAGCGGCACACCTGCCGCAACCGACGCCGCTGCGACTGCCGCGCCGAACCCTGCCACGCCCGCCGCGACACCGGCCTGTGCCCCCACGGCCGAGCCGCCGTCTGCTGGGCCCGCCACGAAACCGGCGACACCGTGCTAGGGCATCCGCTGTGTCTGGACTGCTACGACCACGACCACCAGGTCGTCTGGAACATCTTTTCCGGCGAACTGTGGCATCGCACGAAGCAAGCCGCGGAACGCTGGCTGGCGAAGCTCGCCCAACGCCGTGGCGTCCCTCGGGTCGAGGTGGTCACCGCCTCCGGCAAGACGCGCAAGGTCTCCCCGGTGCGGCTGTCGCCCGGGAAGGTCGCCGAGCTGCAAGCCCGGGGTGCGGTGCACTTCCACGCCATCGCCCGCCTCGACGGCGTCGACCCCACCGACCCCGACAACGTCGTACCCCCACCGCCTGGGTTCACCGTCGACGACCTCGTCGACGCGCTCCGTCACGCCGCCCGGCAGATCGCCTTCCACACCCCACCGCACCCCGACCGGCCCGAGGGATGGCCGATCGCCTGGGGCGAGCAGCTCGACGTGGAACCGATCGCCACTGACGGCTCGGGGGAGGTCACCGATGGGATGGTCGCGGGCTACCTTGCCAAGTACGCCACCAAGAGCACCGAGGCCACCGGGCACACCTCCACCCGCCTGACCGCCGATTCGATCGGGGACTACGCCGACCCCGACGGCGACCACACCGCCCGCCTCATCGACGCCTGCTGGCGCATCGGCCGACCCGTCCACACCCCGGCCCCACTCTCAGAGCGGCCCCGGGAACCCCGGCCACGGCCCGGCTTCGTCGACCGCTGGGAGTGCCCCGACTGCGGCACCCCCACCCGCTATGCCGCCTGTCCCGTCTGCGTCGCCCACCGTCAAGCCGCCCTTGACAGCGAACCGGCGAGAACAGCAACGGCCAACCCGTACGCCCGGCTGCGCCGGTGGGCGCACATGCTCGGCTACGGCGGCCACTTCCTCACCAAAGCCCGCCGCTACTCCGTGACCTTCCAACTCCTGCGCGACACCCGCGTCCAGTTCCGGCGCCACGAGCACCAGGACCACGACCACCCGGCCGCCAGCGGCCCACCCGCAGACCAAGTCGACGAGGACACCACGCTCATCGTCGGCACCCTCACCTTCGCCGGAGTCGGCTGGCACACCACCGGAGACGCGCTGCTCGCCAACACCGCCGCCGCCCTCGCCCGCGAACGACGAACCACCGGCCGCGAAGAACTCGCCCACGAACTCGGAACAACCCTCGACGGCCCGCGCCTGGCCGCATAGCCCACAACAGAAGGAGAAGACATTGGTGAACCGACAAGCAGTGTCCGAAGAACTGTGGTCAATCGATGAGGTCTCGGCGTTCCTCCGGGTGCCAGTCGGGACGCTGTATCAGTGGAGGCACCGCCGCATCGGTCCCCGCGCTGCCAAGGTCGGCCGGCATCTGCGCTACAACCCCGCTGATGTTCGGGCCTGGCTGGAAGAGCAGGCGGCCTGACATGCCCATCGATGACCTGTGGTACCTCAAGAAGCGCGATCCCGACACGAAGAAGCCGCTCCCGTCCAAGCGGCACGGCCGGGGTAAGCGCTGGCGAGTCCGCTACGCCGATGCCGATAACAACGACCGGGAACGGCTGTTCGATCTCAAGCGCGACGCGGAAACCTTCGATCTGGCGTGCCGATCCGGTGTAGCGCCAGAGGTGCTGGTCAAGCGGGCGGAAGCCGAACTGACCTTCGGTGAGTACGCGCAGCGGTGGCGAGAAGCCCGCGAATCCGGGTGGTCGACGGAGACCCGGCGGCGGATACCGCAGAACCTGCGAAAGCACCTCCTGCCCGCGTTCGGCGAGAAGGCAATTCGGTCGATCACCCTGACGGACGTTCTGTCGTGGCTCGGCCGGCTGCTCGACAAGCAGACGCCGAAGTCCTCGGTGAGCCTGTACTTCGGGCTGTTCAAGACCATCATGAACGCGGCCGTCGTTGACAAGGCGATCCCGGACAACCCTTGCAACGGCGTGAAGCTCGCCCAGATCCTGCGCGGTCTGTCGCGGGCACCGAAATGGGTTCCCACCGGGGACCAGGTGCTCAAGCTTGTTGAGGTGGTACCCCGGCGATTCCGGGCGGCTATCTGGCTGGGAGCAGGGGAGGGGCTCCGCCTCGGCGAGGTCCTGGGAATGGAAGCCGGTTCACGCTGTGCTGACTACGAGCATGGCGAGCTGCATGTGGTGCAGCAACTACGGCACTCGCCCGAGCACTTCGGCGGCTTCTACCTCTCCCCACCCAAGAGCGGTTCCACCGGGACCGTCGACCTGGACGCGGTGGTCGCCGAGGAACTGACCGCCCATCTCAACGAGGTCGGTCCTGTCGAGTTCGAGCTGCCCGACATCACCACCGGAGAGCGCCTGATCCGACCGGTGGCGGTCCTCTTCACCTCGGCACGCGGAAGGCTGCTGACGGACACCTACTGGTCGGAGCTGTGGGCCGACTGGCGTCAGGCCGCCGGGTGGCCGAAGGAAGGCACCTTCCACTCCCTTCGCCACTTCTTCGCCACCACGCTCATGAGCAACGGTGTCGAGCCCCAGGAGGTGCAGAAGGCGCTGAGGCACGCCAACCTGCGGATCACGTTGGAGACCTACGTGCACTGGCTGCCGAAGAAGGACCGCCCGCGCGGCCTGGTCGGCAGCCTCCTGCGGCAGGCAGACGGCAAGTCATCCACACCCCGCGCCAGCCAAGATCATGCCTGAGTTGTGCCCTGGTTGTGCCCGATGATCTTCGGCCGATGTTCTCGCAGCTCAGACGCGCTGTTGAGTGGGCCGCCAGGGACTCGAACCCTGAACCTATGGATTAAAAGTCCACAGCTCTGCCATTGAGCTAGCGGCCCGCACGGCACAGGTTACCCGAACCCGATCAGCCCGGCGTGCGTCGCGCACCGACCCTCCCGACCGCACTCCGGCACCACACGACGCCGCTTCGGGGCCCTCCGCTGCGTCCCCGGACCGCTACGCTTCGGCAATGTCGAGCTGGCACCGGCACGGCCTCAAGACAAAAGCCGCACTGGTGCCTGCCGTCGCCCTGGTAGCCCTGCTCGGCCTGGTGGTGCAGTCGGAGGGCATCGACACCACCGCCGAGTTCGTGGCGCTGCTCGTCGTCCTGGCCTCCTCCGGCGCGCTCTACCTGCGCCGGCGACACCCCGTGGCGGTGGGTGTGGCAGCGCTGGCCGCTGTCGCCGCGTACGGCGCCCTGCTTCACCGCCCTGGGCCGATCATGCTGGTGTTCGTCGTGGCGCTGTACACGGTCGTCGACGAGGGGCACCTCGCGGTCGCGGTGGGGCTCGGCCTGGCCTCTGTCGTCTCCTTCGCCGTGGCCGACAGCTACACCCGGACCGGTGTCAGTGGGAACGGCGCGACGCTGCTGCACGCCGGCTGGCTGGTCGCGGTCATCGTCGGCGTGACCCGCAACCGGCGGGCCTATCTCGCCGAGGTGCAGGCCCGGGTGCTCGCCGCCGAGCAGCGTAAGGAGGAGGAGGCCCGCCACCGGGCCACCGAGGAGCGGCTACGGATCGCCCGCGAGCTGCACGACCTGCTCGGCCACCACTTGTCGCTGATCAGCGTGCAGGCGAGCGCCGCGTTGCACCGGCCCGATCCGGAGCGGTCGGCGGAGGCACTCACGGTGATCAAGCAGACGAGCCGGGAGACGTTGCGCGAGCTGCGGGCGGCGCTCGGCGTGCTCCGGCAGGAGGGTACGACGCCGAGCCACCCCGTCCCCGGTCTCGACCGCCTCGACGAGCTGGTCACGACGGCCGGGCGGCGCGGGTTGACGGTGCGTACCGAGGTGACGGAGACCGGGCCGCTGCCGCCGGAGGTGGATCTGTCCGCGTACCGGATCGTCCAGGAGGCGCTCACCAACGTGAGCCGTCACGCGGGCGCGAGCACGGCGGTGGTCCGGGTCGTGCCGGACGGCGACGAGGTGCTGGTGGAGGTGGCGGACGACGGCGCCGGTCCCGCCGGCCCGCCCGGGAACGGGATCCTCGGCATGGGCGAGCGGGCCCGGGCGCTGGGCGGCTCGCTCACCACCGGGCCGGGTCCGGACGGCGGGTTCCTGGTGCGGGCCCGCCTTCCGCTGCGGCCCGCCCTGCTGCCGATCCCGGCGCCACGCGCGGCACAGGGGGAGACGACATGATCCGGTTGCTGCTCGCCGACGACCAGACTCTGGTACGCGCCGGCTTCCGCTCCATCCTCGACGGCGAGGACGGCATCGAGGTGATCGGCGAGGCCGCCGACGGCGCCACGGCGGTACGGCTGGTGCGGGAACTGCGTCCGGACGTCGTCCTCATGGACATCCGGATGCCGCTGCTGGACGGGCTCGCCGCCACCCGGGAGATCGTCGCCGGCACCGCCGCCCGGGTGATCATCCTGACCACGTTCGACCTGGACGACTACGTCTACGGCGCGTTGCGGGCCGGCGCGAGCGGCTTCCTGGTCAAGGACACCGAGCCGGCGGAGCTGATCCACGGCGTGCGGGTGGTGGCGCGGGGCGACGCGTTGATCGCCCCGGCCGTCACCCGCCGGCTGATCGCCGAGTTCGCCGCCCGGACCCGACATCCGGACCCGGGCCCCCGGCTGAACGCGCTCACCGAGCGGGAGCGGGAGGTGCTCGCCCTGGTCGCCGCCGGCCTGTCGAACGACGAGATCGCGGCCCGGCTGGTGCTGAGCCCGGCCACCGCGAAGACGCACGTCAGCCGGATCATGACCAAGACGCGGGTACGGGACCGGGCTCAGCTGGTGGTGCTCGCGTACGAGTCGGGGCTCACCGTCCCCGGCTGGCTCACCGCCTCCTGACCGAGCCGCCGGGCCGACGCCAGCGACCGGTTCAGGCGGTGCGCCGGGAACGGGCCAGCGCCACCCCGCCCAGCACCGCACCGATCAGCCCCAGCGCCACCCCGGCGACCGCGCCGGCCCGGCCCTGGCCGCTGCCGAGGCCCTCGGTGGTCAGCGCCAGGTGCCACGCGCTCAGGACCAGGCCGACCACTCCCGCCGCGGCAGCCACCAGGGCCTGGACGCGCCCCTCGCCCGCCCCGCGGCGGGAGCGGCTCAGTGCCAGTCCGCCGACGGCCACGCTGGCCAGGGCCACCACGGCGAAGACAGTGGCGCCGACCCGCCCGGAGCCGCCGATGCCCCCGGCGGCGAGCGAAGTGTGCGCGGCCGGGGCGACTGCGCCGGCGAGCAGGTGCATGGACATTCTGGGACTCCCTCGGGTCGCGGCAAGTGGTGACGGCGGCAGCGTATGGACGGGCATCGCCACCGGTCGTCGCCCCGGAGTCGTCGATCGGGCTACCACCACGGGAGTACGCGCTGCGCCCGCGTACCCCAGGGGTTGTCGTTGCCGGGCGTGAACGGCGGCGGCCGGGGAACCTGGGCGACCATGCGAGTCACGAGCACCGCCGCTGTGGCGGCGTCCCGCGAGGTGCCGGGCGACGACGGCGTACGCCGGCCCGGCGGTGAGGTGCACGCCTGGCTGCCGGGCCGGAACCAGACGCTGTGCGGGCTGCCGCTGAACACGAACCCCCGTCCGTGAGCGGTTGCTGCCCGGTTCAGCGGGTACCGCACCCCTCATGCGCATCGTGATCGTGGGGGCGACCGGCAACGTGGGGACGGCGGTGCTGCGCCGGCTGCGGCGGGAGGCGGGCACCGAGCTGGTCGGCGTGGCCCGCCGGCTGCCCGGGCCGGACGCCGGTGAGCCGTACGACGACGTGGAGTGGCACTCCTGCGACATCGGTGCACCCGGTGCCGCCGACCAGCTCGTGCGGATCTTCGCCGGGGCGCGGGCGGTAGTGCACCTGGCCTGGCAGATCCAGCCCAGCCACGACCGGCGCACGCTCCACCGGACAAACGTCGGCGGCAGCCGCGCGGTGATCGAGGCCGCCGTCCGGGTCGCCGTTCCGGCCCTGGTGTACGCCTCGTCTGTCGGCACCTACGCGCCCGGCCCGAAGAACCACCCGGTCAGCGAGAACTGGCCGGCGACCGGGGTGGAGACGTCGTCGTACAGCCGGGACAAGGCGGAGGTCGAGGCACTGCTCGACGGCGTGCAGCGGGAGCACCCGAAGCTGCGCGTGGTACGGCTGCGGCCCGGGCTGATCTTCCAGCGGGAGGCCGGTACGGAGATCAGCCGCTACTTCCTCGGCCCGCTGGTGCCGGTGCGCCTGCTGCGGTACGGCCGGATTCCGCTGGTGCCCTCGAACCGGCGGCTCCGGATGCAGGCGGTGCACGCCGACGACGTGGCGGACGCGTACGCCCGGGCGGTCGTGGGGGAGGCGAGCGGCGCCTTCAACGTGGCGGCCGACCCGGTGCTGACGCCGGAGCTGGTGGCCCGGCACTTCCACGGCTGGACGCTGCCGGTGGCGGTGCCGGTGCTGCGGGCCGCGGCGGCGCTGACCTGGCGGGCGCGGCTGCAACCCGTCGACACCGGGTGGGTCGACCTGGCGCTGAACGTGCCGCTGATGTCCAGCCACCGCGCCGAGACCGAACTCGGGTGGAGCCCGAGCATCGACACGGTGACCGCCCTGAAGGAGTTGTTCGCCGGCATGGCCGCTCGGGCCGGCACCGACTCCCCGCCGCTGTCCCCCGACCCGACGCTCCCCGGCCGGCCCGCCGCCCTGACCAGAGGCCACCTCCCCGGCCACCCCAACCCCTACTGACCCCACCCTTCGCCTGCCCGCCACCTGTCCGATCCGGCTCCAGCCTCGGGCCACCCCGCCCTCGCCCTATCTCGCCGCCACCCCGCCTCGCCCTACCCCGCCCTCGCCCTGTTGATCAAGGAGTTTGTGTCGCGCGCAGAGATCAACCAGGACACAAACCCCTTGATCACCGAGCCAAGGGGGGTAGGCGCGAGGGCGGAGCGGCCACTCTCCAGGCGGGGATTGCTCGGTGATCATGAAGTTGGCGGGGCGACACGCCGATGACGGAGCCGTCAACCTCATGATCGACAGGGTGGGGTGGGAGCGGCGTGCGCAGGCCGGGTGCTCAGGCGGCAATCATGAGGTTGACGGCACGACACGCCGACGGGGAGGCCGCCAACTTCATGATCGACGAGGCGAGCCGAGCCGCGCGAGGCAGCGCAGGGCGAGGCGCGGGTGTGGGCGGGTCAGGAGATCTGGGCGCCCAGGAAGAAGATTCCGGGGTGGCCTCTTGTCTCGAAGCCTCGGCTGGGGTTGCGCCGCAGGGTGCTGCTGTCGATCTTCAGGGTGCCGGTGCGGTTGTTGCTGACGAAGAAGATCGCACCACCGCCCTCGTTCGCGCTGTTGTCCTCGATCACCGTGCCGGCGATCCGCACCGCGAATTCATTGCCGTCGCAGTAGATCGCGCCACCGCTGCCGCCACCCGGTGTGCCGCCCCGGGCCGGGTTCGCCCCTGTGCCGACCGCGCGGTTGTCGCGGAAGACGCTGTTCAGCACCGTCCAGGAGACACCGATGCTGCTCAGCGCCCCGCCGTTGGCGCACACCCCGCCGGTGAAGGTGCTGCTCACCACGTACACCGGTTTGTTCTCGAACTGGCTCAGTACGCGCAGCGCGGCGCCCCCGAGGTCCGGGCCGGTGCGGTCGCAGCGGTTGCCGACGAACCGTGAGTTGATCACGGCGAACCGCCCACCGCGTACGAAGATCGCGCCGCCCCCGCCGCCCTCGCTCCGCTCGCCCGTGGCGTCCCCGTCGGCGAACGTCAGGTTCTGCACGGTGAGCCGCGGGTGGTCCTGGTTCTGGCAGTGCGAGGTGGTCCAGCCCTGCGCCTCGTCGCACGTGTTCATGTAGAGGATCCGGCGCTTGCCGCCGCCGCTGAGCGTGACAGTGCCACCGCCGTCCAGCACGACGCGCGGGCCGTGCGAGTTCACCACCTTCGCGGTGGCCTTCATGGCGATGGTGACCGGCGCGGGCCCGCAGTCGAAGGTGATCAGGCCACCGGCCGCGACGGCCTTCACCACCGCCTCCGAGGTGCAGCTCGCCGGGGTGCCGCTGCCGACGGTACGGGTCGGGCGTGAGGTGTCCACCGGTCGCGCCTCTGCCGGTACGGCGGCCCGGCCGGCCGGGTTGCCGGCGCGGAACGCCACGGTGGCGGGGGTGGGGCTCGGCCGGGCGCTACCCAGTCCCGAACGCTCGTCCGGGGTGGGCGACGGGGCGGCTGCCGGACTGGCCGACGAACCGGCGGCGCCGGCGGCGGGCGCGACGGCCTGATCCTCGCCGCCGCAGGCGGGCAGCGTCGCCGTCGCCAGGGCGAGGACGAGCAGAGTGACAGCCGACTTCACGCGCACCGCCCGATGCTAGGAGGACCGGCCGCCCCGGCACGACTCCACAGCCGATCCTTAACCCGCCGCTAAGCCGGCGCCGCAGCCGCAGCCGACACCGGCGCCGCAGCCACAGCCGGCACCGGAGCCGCAGCCCGAGCCCGAGTCGGAACCGCGCGGCGGCACGCAGCGCCAACGGCACCGCGTGCGACGGTCAGGCGTGCGAGAGCGCGAACGCGACAAGGAAACCGAGCACGGTGATCAGCCCGACCAGCAGGTGCGCGTCGGCGAACGCCTCCGGGACCATGGTGTCGGTGATCATCGCGAGGATCGCGCCCGCCGCGAGTGCGGTGATCGTCGCCAGCACCTCGGGCGGCGCGCCGCCCAGCAGTGTGTACCCGGCAAGCGCCGCCGCGCCGGAGATCAACGCGATGGCCGTCCACAGCCCGAACACGTAGCGCCGGGTACGCCCGGCCTGCCGCATGCCGGCCGCGCTGGACAGCCCCTCCGGCACGTTGCTGAGGAACACCGCGATGACGGTGACCAGGCTGACCGGGCCGCCGGCGAGCAGGCTCGCGCCGATCACCACCGATTCGGGTACGCCGTCGAGCAGCGCGCCGACAGCGATGGCCGTACCCGAGCCGGGCTGCTCCTGCTCGGAGGGCTGCTCGTCGCCGGAACGCTTGCGGTGCCGCGCGCCGTGCCGGGCCAGCAGCACGTTCGCCCCGGTGTACGCGAGCGCGCCGATCGCCGCGCCGATCACCACCGGCCGCAGGCCGCCCTGCTCGTGCGCCTCGTCGATCAGCTCGAACGAGACGGCGGAGAGCAGCACGCCCGCCCCGAACGCCATCACCGAGGCGGTCATCCGGCGCGGTACGCGCGCGAAGAACCCGACGGCCGCCCCGATCAGCAGGGCCGACCCGGCGAGCAGGCCCCAGAATCCCGCTTCCAGCCACTCCGGCACGCGCTGGACCCTACCCCCGGGCGCGCGCCGTCAACCGGGTCAGAAGTCGGCGAACAGGTGGGGCAGTTCGCGGGGGAAGAGACGGCGCAGCTCACCGGCCGCGTCCACGGGCACCTCACCCAGTCCGCGTACGACCACCTCGGCCGGGTCGAGCACCCCGTACGCCAGGGCGGACAGGCCGGCGGCGGTGAGCCGCGCGGTCGGCACGCTGCTCTCGGCGGCGGTCTGCGCCGGCAGCACCGCGAGCTTGCCCGTGGTGCCGTCGAGCAGGTGGCGACCGGCGAGCCAGCGGTCGCCCACCACCTCGAGCAGTACCCGGCCGACCCCGACCGGCTGCTCGGCGAGCGCGTCCAGGCTGAGCAGCCGGGCCATCGGCGCGGTCGGGTCGGGCCGGGCCACCCGCGCCTCCACCTGCACGTCGAGGTCGGTGAGCCACAGCTCGGGCAGTTCGTCGGGGGTCACCTGGACGCTGATCCGGGCCACCTGGTCGACGTGCCGGGCGAAGAACTGGAGCACCGACGCGCGGGCGTAAGCGTCGTCGACCAGCAGGTCGTCGGCGAACAGCGTGCCGGCGTGGTCGTCGATGCGGTAGGTCACCGCGCCGACCGTCTCGCCGCCGCGCACCACGCTGACCAGCCAGCGGTCGTCCCGGTCGCGCAGGCCGACTGCCCGGAAGTCCGGGAAGACCGCGAAGCCGTGGCGTTCGCGCAGGCACCGCTCGGTGTACGCGCGCCACCGCGGATAGCCCGCGCCGATCCGCTCCCAGAGCAGCTCGTCGGGCAGCTCGGCGCGCAGCAGCGGCGCCAGGTCCGCCGGGTTGAAGATCGCGGTACGCCGCCGGGGCAGCCCGATGTAGCCGAAGCGCTCGTAGAACGAGGCGCGGAACGGGTGCAGCGCGGTGAGCTGGTGGCCCTCGTCGCGCACGCCGTCGAGGAGCTGCTGCATGAGCGTGCGGACGTGGCCGCGCCGGCGGGCCAGCGGATGAGTGGCCACGCCGGCGACACCGGCCATCGGCAGCACCGCGCCGCGCAGGTTCTGCCGCATCGGTATCGCCGACACGGCCGCCGCGGTGACCCCGTCCTCCTCGGCCACCAGCGTCGTGTTCCCGGCGTTGTACGGCAGGTACGCGCGGAACTGGTCGGTGCGGGTGGCGCCCATCGGCGAGGCCTCGAACGCGTACGCCTGGAGCGGGAAGCTGGTGGTCAGTCGTTCATCGGCGGCCAGCCGGCGGATGCGCATCCGTTCATCCCAACCGCACCGGGCGCGGTCCGCAACCGGAAAGGGCGCCCGCTCACGCCCCGGTGACGTCCGAGATGACCACAGTCACGTTGTCCGGCGCGCCGGCCTGGTGGGCCAGTTTCACCAGCTGCTCGCCGCACTGCTGGCGGTCCCCGTAGGTGGCGAGCGCCGCCGCGATGGCGGCGTCCTCCACGTAGTCGGAGAGGCCGTCGCTGCACAGCAGCAGCCGGTCGCCGGGGAAGACGGTGAGCGCGCCGACGGCGGGCGGCGCGTCGGAGCCCTGCACCGCGCGGGTGACGAGCGAGCGCTGCGGGTGGTGCCGGGCCTGGTCGCGGGAGAGCGCGCCCTGGTCGACGAGCGCCTGCACGAACGTGTCGTCGCGGGTGAGCTGGGTCAGCTCGTGGTCGCGCAGCAGGTAGCAGCGGGAATCGCCGACCTGGGCCAGGACCAGGGTGTCGCCGGCGAGCAGGGCGGCGGTGAGCGTCGTACCCATGCCGTCGCGGGCCGGGTCCACCGTGATGGCCGCGCGGATGCGCTGGTTCGCGGTGCTGACGACGGCGCGCAGCGCGTCGGCCGCCTCGTCGGCGCCGGTGGGCGGCGTCAGCTCGTCCAGGATCCGGATGACGATCTCGCTGGCCACCTCGCCGGCGGGGAGCCCGCCCATGCCGTCGGCCACCGCCACGAGGCGGTCACCGGCGAGGGCGGAGTCCTCGTTGTTGGTCCGGACGAGGCCGACGTCGTTGAGGATGGCCGAGCGGAGGATGAGCGTCATGAGGACAAGCTTGCCAAGAAGAACGGGTCCGCGTCTGCACGCGCTGGCGGGTCTGCTGAAAGAAATGTCATCAGCTTGCATCCTGGGTATACGTCAACTGTCCGGTGTGGACGGACGAGGATAGCGCAGCAGGAGGCTCGCGTGGACCTCCTCCTCGCCCACCGCCGCGTAGGTGTGCGGCACGTCGGAGGTCCACCGCAGGTAGCCCCCGGGACCGGCGGTCAGCGGGGCGTCGGCCGGGCCGGCGCGGAGCACGCCGGAGAAGACCGTCACGTGTTCGGTCACGCCGTCGGAGTGGGCGGGGGAGAGCTGCGCCGGCCCCGGCGCGACCCGCATCCGGTACAGCTCGTAGGTCGCCTCCCGGTCGTCGAACACCTCCAGCAGCGTGGCGCCGACCGCGGCCCCGCGTACGGTCGGCGCGTGGTCGGGCGTGGCGAGCACGGCGGTCAGCGGTACGCCGAGCTGCGCGGTGATCGCGTACAGGGTCTCCAGCCGGGGGTTGCGCACGCCGTTCTCCAGGCCGGAGAGCGTGGCCTTGCCGACGCCCGCGAGGCGGGCCAGCTCGGACAGGGAGATGCCCCGCTCGCTGCGGAGCGAGCGGATGCGCCGGCCCACCTCCAGGGCGCCCCGGTCGTCGGCTGGTGCGGCGGCTGTCATGGGGGCTATCGTGCTACACCGTGTCGTTCCGTAAACGGAACGGCCGGAGGAGGAGAGCATGGGGGGCCGGCTCCAACCCGTCCTGGCCGGCGTGGTGACCGCCCTGGTCGGATTCGCCAGCTCGTTCACAGTCGTCCTGGCCGGGCTGCGCGCGGTCGGCGCCGAACCGGACCAGGCCGCCTCCGGCCTGCTCGCGCTCTGCGTCGCCAGCGGCGCCTGCGCGGTCTGGCTCGGCCTGCGGCACCGGCTGCCGCTCGCCATCGCCTGGTCCACGCCGGGCGCGGCGCTGCTCGTGGCCACCGGGCCGGTCCCCGGCGGCTGGCCCGCAGCGGTCGGCGCCTTCCTGCTCGCCGGCCTGCTGATCGTCGCGGCCGGGCTGATCCCCGCGCTCGGCCGCGCGGTCGCCGCGATCCCGGCCCCGATCGCCTCCGCCATGCTCGCCGGGGTGCTGCTGCCGCTGTGTACGGCACCGGTACGCGCCCTGGTCGAGGTGCCCCGGCTGGCCGGGCCGGTGGTGCTGGTCTGGCTGCTGCTGCACCGGTTCGCCCGCCGCTGGGCGGTACCGGGCGCGCTCGCCGTGGCAGTGGTCGCGATCGCGCTCACCACCACCGGCCCGGCCCGGCTGGACGCCGCACCCGTCGTCGCGTTCACCGCGCCGGCCTGGACGCTGCCCGCCGTCGTCGGGCTCGCGTTGCCGCTGTTCCTGGTCACCATGGCCGCCCAGAACGTGCCCGGCACCGCAGTGCTCGCCGGGTACGGCTACCGGGCCCCGCTGGGCTCCGCGCTGCGGGTGACCGGGCTCGCCACCGTGCTCGGCGCCCCGGCAGGCGGCCACGCGGTCAACCTGGCCGCGATCACCGCCGCGCTGGCCGCAGGCCCGGACGCCCACCCCGACCCGGAGCGGCGCTGGATCGCCTCGGTCACCGCCGGGATCGGCCTGGCCCTGCTCGGCCTGGGCGCCGGCGTGGCGACCGCCCTGGTGCTGCTCTCCCCGCCGGTGCTGGTCGAGGCCGTCGCCGGGCTCGCCCTGCTCGGCGCGCTGGCCGGAGCGGTCACGGCGGCGGTCGCCCAGCCGGACGCGCGGGAGGCGGCGGTGGTGACGTTCGTGGTCACCGCCTCCGGGGTGAGCCTGCTCGGGGTGGGCGGCGCGTTCTGGGGACTGGTCGCGGGCTGGCTGATGCTGCTGCTGTTCCGCCGCCGCGCGGCCCCGTCCGTGCCGGGTCAGGCCACACCGGTCGAGGCGGAGGAGGTCGGCGTCACTCCTCGGCGGGCAGCTCCGTGGCCGGGACGGTGAGGCGTACCGCGCCGTCGTTCACCGCGCCGATCCGGTCGGCGGGCACGTAGACCGCGCCGGTGCGGACCAGTTCGGTGGAGACCTTGAGGTAGCCGTCGCGCAGCAGCCGGGCGGCCAGGTCGGCCGGTACGTCGGGCTCCTCGGCCGCCGCCGACTCGATCAGCTCGTCCAGGCTGCTGCCCGGGTCGACCGGGGCGGGCGCCTGCACTGTCACCGCGGCCGGGTCGCCGCGCTGCACGAGATCGACTGTGCCCACCTCGACGCCTGCGGAGTCGACCACCCGCATGCCGGTGGTGACCCGGGAGACGGTGTCCTGCTGCTGGCTCATGCAGAAGCGGTTCCCGGGGCGCGCGGGCGCTAAACGGACGGGGCCCAGCCGCCCGGCGGGCGGGGGGACAGCTCGCGCCAGGTGTCGGTGCCGTCCAGCAGCGCGCGGACCGTCTCCTCGGCCTCCTCGACGCTGGCGTGCTCGTAGAACCGGGAGACCCCCTCGGCGCCGCCGGCCCGCTGCTCCACGTGCCAGCGGTCGCCGTCCACCCGGAGGAAGACGTCACGCCGGGCGAGGCGTCCCCATTTCCCGTTCCACCAGTGCCTACGCTGCTCCATGCCCGGACTCTATCGAACATGTGTTCGATACACGTCGGCCCCCGCGGGATTCCCGCGAGGGCCGATCGGCTATGGCGTCAGCGCGGCGCGGGCGGCTCCTGCCGGCGGCCGAGCACGTCGTCCAGTGCGCTGCGCTGGCCGGGGGTGCCGTGGTTGCCGGCGAGCAGCGCGTCGCGGATCTCGGTGAGCAGCTTGACCTCCTCGCTCGGGGCCGACGGCGGCGGCTCCTCGCCGCGCTTGCGCCGCTCGGCGAGCTTGTTCATCGGGTAGACGACGAGGAAGTACAGCGCCGCCGCGGTGAGCAGGAACGTGATCGCCGCGTTGACGAAGGCCACCCAGTCGAACGGGATCTCACGGAACGTCGGCGTCGAGCCGGTGAGCCCGTTCTTGCTGCCGGTGATCAGCGCGATGAACACCCGCACCAGCGGTTCCAGGAACGACTTGGTGAGCTGGGTAACCACGCCGGTGAACGCGGCGCCGATGACGACACCGACCGCCAGGTCGACGACGTTGCCGCGCATGATGAAGTCTTTGAAGCCCTTGAGCATCCGTACTCCCGTGCCCTGATGAGTCTGCGTCGGGGACAACCTATTCCCCGGCGGGCCCTTCGAGAAAAGCACCGGCCTCGATCGCCGCCCGCTGCGGGTCGCGGGCCCGGATCGCCTCGACCAGCCGCCCGTGGTCCACGTACCGCTCCGGGGTCAGCGCCTCGCCCATCGCCTGGGCCACGGTGCTGCGCAGCGCGGCTCCGACCGAGGCGTACAGCTCGGCGAGCATGGCGTTGTGCGCGGCCGCCACCACGACCGTGTGCAGCGCGGCGTCCGCCTCGACGAAATCGTCCACCCGGCCGCCGCGCCACGCGGCCTCCCGGGTCGCGAGCGCGCCGTCGAGCGCCACCAGGTCCTCGGGGGTACGCCTCAGCGCGGCGAGCCGGGCGGCCTCCACCTCGAACGCGCGCCGGACCTCGATCACCTCGGTCATCCGGTCGTCGGTGAGCCGGCGGGCCACCACCGGTGCCAGTTCGTCCGTCGACACCACGTAGGTGCCGGAGCCCTGCCGGCACTCCAGCACCCCGGCGTGCACGAGCGCCCGGACCGCCTCGCGAACGGTGTTCCGCCCGACGCCGAGCGCGGCGACCAGTTGCGGCTCGGTGGGGATGCGCCCACCGACCGGCCACTCGCCGCCGAGGATCCGTTCCCGGAGCTGCTCGATCGTCTGGCGGACCCGGTGGCCGCGCGGAGGAGCGGCGACGGAATCCCGGGCGGGTGTCACCGGTTACACCTCATGCCGAAATTCATCCCATGATTGTAGGTTCGAGGTCATGACTCCGCCACCTGCGCCCGCCGCGACAGTGCCCGCACCGGGCGTCACCCCCGCGGCGGGCCCCGCCCCTGCGGCCGGCCCGCTCCGGGGCGGTCTGCTGGTGCTCGCCGGGATGCTGCTCGTCGCGCTGAACCTGCGGGCCGCGGTGACCAGCCTCGGCGCCCTGCTCGACGAGATCCGGGTCGGGCTGGGGCTGTCCGGCGCGATGGCCGGCCTGGTCACCACGCTGCCCACCATCGCGTTCGCCGGGCTGGGCGCGCTCACCCCGTGGCTGGTCCGCCGCTGGGCCGCGCCCCGGGTGCTGGTGCTGGCCATGCTGGCGCTCACCGCCGGGCAGGTGCTGCGCGCGGTCACCGGCTCGGCGGCCGTCTTCGTGCTCACCAGCGCGCTCGCGCTGGCCGGCATCGCGGTGGCGAACATCCTGCTGCCGATGCTCGTCAAGCAGCACTTCCCGCACCGTACGGGACTGGTCACCGGGGCGTACACGATGGCCCTGACGGTGGGCACGACAGTGGCCGCGGCCGCAGCCGTGCCGATCGCCCACGCGTTCGGCTCCTGGCGGGCCGGACTCGGCATCTGGGCCGGGCTGGCCGCGCTGGCCGTACTCCCGTGGGTGCCGCTGGCGCTGCGGGCCCGCGCCGCACGACGGAACGCGCCCCCGGCGGTGGTCGTCGCCGCCCCGGCCCGGGTGCAGCCCGCCCGGACCCGGCTCGGCTGGGCCATGGCGGTGTACTTCGGGGCGCAGTCGCTCAGCGGGTACGCGATCATGGGCTGGCTGGCCCAGCTCTTCCGGGACGCCGGCTACCGGCCGGAGGCAGCCGGGCTGTTGCTGGCCGGGGTGACCGCGCTGGGCGTGCCGGTGGCGTTGATGATGCCGACGCTCGCCGGCCGGCTGGCCACGCTGCGCCCGCTGGTGCTGTCGCTGACCGTGTTCTCCGCCGCCGCGTACACCGGTCTGGCGCTGGCCCCGCGCGGCCTGGCGCCGCTGTGGGTGCTGTTGCTCGCGCTCGGCCAGGGCGCGTTCCCGCTCATCCTGACCACGATCGGGCTGCGCGCCCGGACCGCCGAGGGCACCGTGGCGCTGTCCGCGTTCGCGCAGAGCGCCGGGTATGTGATCGCGGCGCTCGGACCGCTGCTGGTGGGCATCCTCTACGAGGCGACCGGCGGCTGGACCGCCCCGATCGGTTTCCTGCTGGTGGCGCTGGCCGTGCAGACGGCGGCGGGCATGGTGATCGCCCGTCCCCGCTACATCGAGGACGAGCGCTGAGCGGGATCGGTCAGGAGGAGGCCGGGGTGGGATCGCCCGCGACGGCCTGCTCGACCGTCGGGTACGTGTGCAGCACCTCGACCAGGCCGCTGACCTCGAGGATGCGCAGCACGCCGCGCTGCGGGGCGGCCAGCCGGACCACGCCGCCGACCTCGTCACAGTTGTTCTTCGCCCGGACGAACACCGACAGGCCGGTGGAGTCGCAGAACGAGACATCGGCCAGGTCGAAGACGAGGCGGCTGCGCCCCTTGTCCAGCAGATCCGTGATCTGGTCCTGGAGCTGCGGTGCCGTGGCCATGTCCAGCTCGCCCGCGACCGACACGACGACCACGTCGCCGCGCTGTTCCGTGTGCACCGTCAAGGACATTCGTCGACCTCCTGTGTTCGGGGAAACGGTATCCCACGTTGGGCGCGCCGCGCAGAACGGGAGCGGTCACAGGTGCGGTCGATCATTCTTTGCTCCGCGACAAGTACCGCGTCAGCCTCCGGTGATAGAGTCCGCCCGTCCAAATCAGGGAGGTCAGCATGGCGTTGAGCGCCGAACAGGGTGGTCGGCTCGCCCACCTGCTCAGTCAGCACGCGGACCGGTTGACCAACCGCTGGACCGAGATCGTCGCGAGTTCGCTGCGCGGCCGCCTGAGCCGGGCCGAGCTGGCGCGGCAGGTCCAGGAACTGCACCGCGCGCTTGTCGACGCCGCCAGTCAGGGCGTCTCCGACCTGGCCGACGAGCACGGCGGTGAGCTGCGGGCGGTGCTGTCCGAGCTGTCCACCAACCGGGCCCGCCAGGGATTCTCCGCCACCGAGACCGCGATCAGCGTGTTCGCGTGCAAGGACGCCCTCCTGGAGCTGATGGAGAAGGAGAAGGGCGACGAGACCCTGCGCGACTTCGTCGCCTTCTCCGCGCTCGTCGACCAGATGGGCCTGTTCACGTTCGAGACGTTCGTCCGGGCCCGGGAGAGCCTGATCGCCGACCAGGCGGAGCAGCTGCTGGAGCTGTCCACCCCGGTGGTGAAGCTCTGGGAGGGCGTGGTCGCCGTCCCGCTGGTCGGGACGCTGGACTCGGCCCGCGCCCAGGTGGTGATGGAGCGGCTGCTGCAGACGCTCGTCGACACCGGCTCGCCGTACGCGATCATCGACATCACCGGCGTACCGGCGGTGGACACGCAGGTCGCGCAGCACATCCTCAAGACCGTGGTGGCCGCCCGGCTGATGGGCGCCGACTGCATCATCTCCGGCATCCGCCCGCAGATCGCCCAGACGATCGTCGCCCTCGGCATCGAGTTCGGCGACATCGCCACCAAGGCGAGCCTCGCCGACGCGCTGCGCCATGTGCTGCGCCTGACCGGGGTCGAGACCACCGCTCGCCGCCCGCGGCGGGAGTCCTGATGGAACGCGTGCCGATCCTCAAGATCGGCGACATCCTGCTGGTCTCCATCCAGGTCGACATGTCCGACCAGACGGCGATCCAGTTGCAGGAGGACCTGGCCGAGCGGATCGTCGCCACCGGCTGCCACGGCGTGATCATCGACATCACGGCGCTGGACATCGTCGACTCCTTCGTCGGCCGGATGCTGTCCACCATCGCGTCCATCTCGAAGGTGCTGGACGCCGAGACGGTGGTGGTCGGCATGCGCCCGGCCGTCGCCATCACCCTGGTCGAGCTGGGGCTGTCGCTCAACGGCATCCGTACCGCGCTGAACGTCGAACGCGGCATGGAGCTGATCGCGGCCAGCCGCGCCGACGACTGGGACGAGGCGGCCGACGACGAGGACACCGAGACGACGGCGACGGCATGACCACGGGCGTCGACCTGGGTGTGCCGGCGACCCAGGCGATCCGCAGCGACGAGGACGTGGTGCGGGTCCGGCAGTTGGTGCGTACCACAGCCGTCGCGGCCCGGCTCTCCCTCGTCGACCAGACGAAGCTCGTCACCGCCGCCAGCGAGCTGGCCCGCAACACGCTGATCTACGGCGGCGGGGGCAGCGCCGAGGTGAGCACCGTGGAAGACGGCCGCCGGCGCGGCGTGCGGATCGTCTTCGCCGACGAGGGACCGGGCATCCCCGACCTCGACCTGGCGCTCACCGACGGCTACACCACCGGCGGCGGGCTGGGCCTGGGACTGAGCGGCGCACGCCGGCTCGTCGACGACTTCGACATCCGGACGGCTGTCGGCGAGGGGACGCGGATCACCGTCACCAAGTGGTCACGATGACCGCCGACGTGGTGCCCGACCACGGCATCTGGTTCCGGGTCGACACCGGCGCGACCGCCGGCAGCGTACGCCGGGCGGCCGAACGTCTCGGCCGGCAGCTCGAACTGAGCGCGGCGCGCGTCGCGGATCTGGCCATCGTCACCGCCGAGCTCACCAGCAACCTGGTCAAGCACGCCCGCGAGGGCACGCTGCTGATGCGTCCGGCGCGCCGGGGCGAGTACGCCGGGGTGGAGCTGGTGGCCATCGACTCCGGCCCCGGCATGGCCGACCTCACGCTCTCCTCCGTCGACGGCCACTCCACCGCCGGCACGCTCGGCATCGGGCTCGGCGCGATCACCCGGCAGTCGAGCCGGTTCGACGGCTACTCGGCGCCGGGCCGGGGCACGGTCCTCGTCGTCCAGGTCTGGGACACCGCACCGCCGGAGCCGGAATGGGCGGCCGGGCTGGCCCGGCCGATCACCGGCGAGCAGAGCAGCGGCGACGGGTACGCGGTCCGCCAGGTCGACGGCCGGCGGCAGGTGCTGGTCTCCGACGGGCTGGGCCACGGACCGCTCGCCGCCGCCGCCACAGGTGCCGCCGTGTCCGCGTTCCGCTCCGCGCCGGACGGGCCGCCGGACGTGGTGGTACGGCACCTGCACGCCGCCATGTCGCACACCCGGGGCGCCGCGCTCGCGGTGGCCGAACCGGATCCGGCCGCCGGAGTGCTCCGCTACGCCGGGCTCGGCAACATCGCCGCGATGATCGTGGCGCCGGGCGAGCGGCGGCGCGGGCTGGTCTCGCTGCCGGGCATCGCCGGGCACCAGCGTCCGGCGATCCGCGGGTACGACTACCCCTTCTCGCGCGACGCCACCCTGGTCATGCACAGTGACGGGGTGGTGGATCGCTGGGACCTGGACGACTATCCCGGGCTCGCCGGGCGCAACCCGCTGCTGGCCGCCGCGACGCTGCTGCGTGACGCCGGCGTCCGCCGCGACGACGCCTGCGTCCTGGTGGCCCGGGGGGCGGCATGACCGGACCCCTCCTGCACCTCGCGCTCCGGGTGGAGCAGGACATCTTCCTGGTCCGGCAGCGGGGCCGGGAGGTGGCCGCGGCGGTCGGGCTGGAGCACCAGGACCAGGTACGGATCGCCACCGCGCTGAGCGAGGTGGCACGGGAACTGCTGCACGGGGCAGACGGCGCGGACGTCACGTTCGCGCTCGACCGCGACGCGGTGGGCCGCCTGGTCCTCCAGGTGGACCTGTCGCCGCTGCGTCCGCTCCCCGGCGGACGGTACGAGCCGCAGTCCGGCGCCGTCGCGCGTCTGGTGGACACGTTGCGGGTGGTGGCCGTCGATGGCGATACGGTCGTGAGGATGTCCCGACGAGTGCCCGACCACGCCGAGGAGCTGACGGCTGATCGCGCCGCCGAGCTTCGCGCCGAGCTGGCCGAGCGCGCGCCGGGTTCCGCGCTGGACGAGTTGGCCGCCCAGAACGCGCAGCTCATCGCCGCCCTCGACGAGGTACGCAGCCAGCGCGACGAGCTGGCGGTGCTCAACTCCGAACTCCAGGAGACCAACCGGGGCGTGATGGCGCTCTACAACCAGCTCACCGAGGAGCTGGAGGAGACCAACCGCGGTGTGGTGGCGCTCTACGCCGAGCTGGACGAGAAGTCCGCCCAGTTGCGGGCCGCCAGCGAGTCGAAGAGCCGGTTCCTGGCGAACGTCAGCCACGAGCTGCGCGCCCCGGTCACCGCGATCATCGGCCTGGCCCGGCTGCTCGCCGACTCCGCCTCCGACCCCCTCACCGGCGAACAGGCCCGCCAGGTGGGGCTGATCCGCTCCTCGGCAGGCGACCTGCTGGGGCTGGTCAACGAGCTGCTCGACCTGGCCAAGGCCGAGTCGGGCCGGATCGAGCCGAACTGGTCCGACGTCGACCTGCGCGCGGTGTTCGGGCAGTTGCGCGGCACGCTGCGGGCGCTCGCCACCCGCCCCGAGGTGGAACTGGTGGTCGAGGAACCGCCGACGCCAGCCACCGTGCGCTCGGACGAGGTGCTGCTCGCCCAGGTGCTGCGCAACCTGCTGCACAACGGGCTGAAGTTCACCGAGCGCGGCGAGGTACGCCTGCGCGCCGAGCGCCGCGGCGACCAGTGGACGCTGTCGGTCACCGACACCGGCGTGGGCATTCCGCCGGAGCTGCACGAACGGGTCTTCGAGGAGTTCTACCAGGTGCCCGGCACGACCCGGGTCGGCGGCACCGGGCTCGGTCTGCCGTACGCGCGACGGCTGGTCATGCTGCTCGGCGGGACGCTGGTGCTGACCAGCGAAGCCGGCCGGGGCAGCACGTTCACAGTGGCCCTCCCCGTGGGCGGAGCGTGACGGTGGACGGCGGGCCGGTGACCGTGCTTGTGGTCGACGACAGCGGCCCCAAGCGATATCTGCTGGTCAACTGGCTGACCCGGGCCGGCTTCGTCACCGTCGAGGCGGAGAACGGCGCGGCGGCGCTGGACCTGGTGGCCCGGGAACACATCGATCTCGTGGTGCTCGACGTCCGGCTGCCCGACATGAGCGGTTTCGAGGTGTGCGAGCGGATCAAGGCGGAGAACCAGTCGATCCCGGTCATCCACGTCTCCGCGCACGCCGTCGACGTGGTGGACCGGGCGCAGGGCCTCACCCGGGGCGCGGACGCCTACCTGGCCGAGCCGATCGAGCCGGAGGAACTGGTCGCCACCGCCCACGCGGTGCTGCGCTACTACCAGGCCCGGCGGCGGGCCGAGCAGCTCGCCGAACGGCTCGCCGCGCTGGCCGACGCCACAGTGGAGATGCACGCGACACCGAACTTCGTCCGGCTGCTGGAGGCCGCCGCGAGCGGCGCGGCACGGATCTTCAAGGCCCCGGCGGCGGTGGTCGCGGAGACGTTCGACGGGGACTGCCTGGCCGGAGTGGCGTCCGACCCGCACACGCCGGCCACCATCGTGCCGTGGGTGGTGGACGACACCGGAGTGCCGATCGGCACCCGGGTACGCGTCGACGAACCGGCCAACTGGGCGCTGGCCGGCTGGCCGGACGGCGACACCGTGACGGTTGCCGCGTCCCGGCTGCGCGAGGACCGGGCCCCGCTGTACGTGGTGGTGCCGACCGCCACCCAGACCGTTCGTACTCCGGTGCTGGTGCAACTCGCCCAGGCGGTCGCCTCGGCGGTGGAGGCGCAGCGGTCCTTCGACGAGGAGCACCGGATCGCTGTGACGTTGCAGCGCAGCCTGCTACCGCAGCGGCTGCCCGACGTGAACGGCCTGGACCTGGCCGTCCGGTACGAGCCGGCGAGCGCGCAGACCGAGGTGGGCGGCGACTTCTACGAGCTGGTGATGCTCGACGGGCACCTGCTGGTGGCGATCGGTGACGTGGCCGGGCACTCGCTGCACGCCGCCACCGTGATGGCCGAGCTGCGGCACGCGGTGCGGGCGTACGCGGTCGAGGGGCACCAGCCGGGCGTGATCCTGGACCGGGTCAACGAGCTGATGCGCAACCTGCTGCCGGCCGAGCTGGCCACCATCTGCGTCCTGCTGCTCCACCCGCCGACCGGGCTGGTCCGGCTGGCCAGCGCCGGGCACCTGCCGGCACTGCTGAGCCGGGACGGGCGGGTCGAGTTCGTGACGCAGTCCGCGCCGCTGCTCGGCGTACGCGCGCCGCGCCCGCCCGACCTGGAGTTCGTGCTGCCCGCCGGGGCCACGCTCGTGCTCTACACCGACGGGCTGATCGAGCGGCGCGACGCCACGATCGACGACGGCATGGCGGCGCTCGGCGTGGCCGCCACCCGGGTGGACGACGACCTGGACGACTTCTGCCGGCGGCTGCTCGTCGAGCTGGCCCCGCCGGAGATCCACGACGACGTGGCGGTGGTGGCGGTCCGCCGCCGCTGACCCGCATCGGCGCGGCCCGTGCCGCGTCACTGTCGCAGGGCGGCCAGCGAGCGGGCGTACGCCGCGGGTGAGACCCCGGCGACGGCGGTGAACTCGCGGACCAGGTGGGCCTGGTCGGCGTACCCCAGATCGGCGGCGACCCGCGACCAGTCGAGCGGCCCGGCGGCGGCCTGTTCGATCGCCTCCTGGAGCCGGTAGCGGCGGATCACCCACTTCGGACCGACGCCGACGTGGTCCAGGAAGAGGCGCTGGAGCCGGCGGACGGAGACGGCCCGCCGCCGGGCGAAGTCGGTCACCCGCAGCACGGTCCGGTCGGCGCGGATCTCCTCGACCAGGGCGGTGGCCTCCGCGTTGAGCGGATCAGCGACCGGCGACCACGAGGTCAGCAGGGCGTCCAGGCTCGCGCAGCGCTCGTCGTCGGTGCCCGGGCAGACCGGCCCGTCGGGAATCGGCACGCGCCGGCCGGTCAGCTCGGCGACCGGGCGCCGCCAGAACGGCCGGAAACCGCCCGGGCGGAACTGGACGCCGGAGACCCGGCCGGCTCCGTGCAGCGTGACGGCGAACAGGCCGGTGTCGACGCCGGCGATCTCGCCCTGTTCGGGCGCGCCCTCCTGCGCCTGGAACACCACGTTCACGGCGGGGTGCGGCACCACCCGTTGCTCGAACGGCTCGTCCAGGTCCCAGTCGATCAGCCAGTAGTGCTCCACCCACTGGCGCAACGCCGGCGCGGCCACCCGGCGCCGGAACCGGACCTGCTGCCGCAGCCGGACGGGATCGAGGATGCCCCGGTTGTCACGTCGCGGTTCGTGTCGCATTTCTTCAAGACCGCCCTCATACGCTGCCCCTATGAGCACGAAGACTAGTGAGCTGCTCGCCGTCGCGGCGCCGCGTACGGCGGCGGTGGTGCGGGGCATTTCGGACGACCAGCTCGCCCTGCCCACGCCCTGCCCCGACTACACAGTGCGCGACCTGCTCAATCACCTGTTCGACGTGGTGGTCAACTTCCAGGCGCTGGCGCGTCGGGAGGAGGTCGACTGGTCCGGCAAGACCGATCATCTGACCGACGGCTGGCGGGACCGGTTCGCGACCGAGACGATCCGGCTCACCGAGGCGTGGTCCGACCCGGCCACGCAGGAGGGCGTGTCGCACGGCATGGGACTGCCACAGGAGACGGTCGGCTCGATGGCGCTGATCGACCTCACCGTCCACGGATGGGATCTGGCGCGGGCCACCGGTCAGGGGCTGAGCGTGGACCCGGCCGTGGTGGCGGCGGGGCACGAGTTCATGGACCGGATGGGCGACACGGGTCAGAAGATGGGCGCGTTCGGCCCGCCGGTGCCCACCGACGCGGCACCGGACGGCATGGACGCGCTGCTCGGCCGGGCCGGACGCGATCCGGCCTGGACCCGCTGATCCGAACGGCCCGCGTTGTCCCGCGCGGGCCGTTCTTGACAGCACTATTCATTCAGCGAATAGTAAGGGAGGTGTCCACTCAGCACGTCCTGCTCGGGCTGCTCGCCGCCGGGCCACGCCACGGCTACGAGCTGAAGCGCGCGCACGACGAGCGACTGCCCCGGGCCCGGCCGCTCGCCTTCGGTCAGGTCTACGCGACGCTGGCCCGCCTGCACCGGGACGGCCTGGTCGTGCCGGCCGGTCAGGAACGCGACGGCGGCCCGGACCGGACCGCCTACGCGCTCACCGACGACGGGCGGGCGGCGCTCGACCACTGGCTGGGCACCGTCGAACCACCGATGCCGTACGTGGCGAGCACGCTGTTCGCCAAGGTGGTCGTCGCGCTGCTGGTAGCAGACGCCGCACAGGCCCGCGGCTACCTGATCGCCCAGCGCCGGGCGCACACGCAGCGGCTGCGTGAGCTGACAGCGCTCAAGGCCGCCCCCGGTGCCCGCCTCGACGAGGTGGTCGCAGCCGATTTCGCCATCGCCCACCTCGACGCCGACCTCCGGTGGCTGCACACCACCCTGGACCGGGTCGCCGACTGGCACCGGGAGGTGCACTCGTGACGTTCCTGCAAGCGCGCGGCGTGGTCCGCGCGTACGGCCACACGCCCGCGCTGCGTGGCGTGACGCTCGACGTGGCCGAAGGCGAGATCCTCGCGGTCACCGGGCCGAGCGGATGCGGCAAGTCCACCTTGCTGCACTGCCTGGCGGGCATCCTGCGTCCCGACGCCGGTCAGGTCACCTGGCGCGGTGAACGGATCGACACGTGGCCGGAGGCGGCCCGCTCCCGGCTGCGCCGTACCGAATTCGGGGTGTTGTTCCAGTTCGGCCAGCTCGTCGCCGAGCTGACCGCGGCGGAGAACGTCGCCCTTCCGTTGTTGCTCGCCGGCACGGGGCGGCGAGCGGCACGGACGGCGGCGCTCTCCTGGCTGGACCGGCTCGGTGTGGCCGACGTCGCCGACGTCCGGCCCGGCGAGATGTCCGGCGGGCAGCAGCAACGGTGCGCGCTGTCCCGCGCCCTGGTCACCGAACCCCGGGTGATCTTCGCCGACGAGCCGACCGGCGCGCTCGACACGCTGGCCGGCGAGCAGGTGCTCACCCAGCTCGTCCGGCTGGCCCGCGAGCAGCGCTCCACAGTCGTGCTGGTGACCCACGAGCCGCGCATCGCCGCGTACGCGGACCGGGAGGTGAGCCTGCGCGACGGCATGGTCGACCACACCGGCCTCGGGCTCGACCCGGCGCTGCCGGGCGGATCACGGTGAGGCCGGGCACGCTGCTGCGGCTCGCGCTTGCAGGCACCCGCACCGACATCGCCCGGGTGGTGCTCACCGCGGTGAGCGCCGCGCTGGCGACGCTGGCCGGGCTGGCCGCGCTGACAGTGCTGGCGGTGGTGAAGCCGCCCGGCGATGCCTGGACGCAGTCCGACCAGTACACGAACGCCCTGCTGCGGGAACCCGGCCTACGTCCCGGCGTCGCGTTCGCGGTGCTGCTGCTCTGCGTACCGGTGCTGGGACTGGCCGGGCAGTGCGCCCGCCTCGGTGCGCCCGGCCGGGACCGGCGGCTGGCCGCGTTCCGGCTGGCCGGTGCCACCCCCGGGCAGGTCACCCGGGTCGCGGTCGCCGAGACGGGCGTGGCGAGCCTGCTCGGCACCCTCGTCGGCCTGGCCGTCTTCCTGGCCGGGCGCCGGCTGCTGCACCGGCCCGACGCCGACGGGCGGCTGCCGCTGCCCACCGACGTGCGTCCGGCGCCGGTCGCCGTGGCCGCCGTGGTGCTCGGCCTGCCGCTGGTGGCCGCGCTGGTCAGCGCGCTGCTGCTGCGGCGGGTCACCACCACCCCGTTCGGCGTCGTACGCCGGGTCCGCACCCGGGCGCCCTGGCCGTGGCCGGGCGTGCTCATCCTCGCCGCGCTGGCGATGTTCGCCGCGATCCGCCCGCTCCTGCTCTGGTACGAGCGGCGTGGCGCGGTGGCCCCCGACTGGCCGGTGCCGACGTTGCTCGTCGTCGGCGGGCTGACCGCGATGATCGGCGTGGTGTCGGGCACCGGCTGGATCTCGTACCAGACCGGCCGGCTGCTGCACCGGCACGGACGCGGCCCGGCCGCCCTGCTCGCCGCCCGCCGGCTGGCCGCCGACCCGTGGGCGGGCAGCCGCACCTTCGCCGCGCTGCTGGCCGCGCTGATCTTCGGCGCCGGTGCCGCGGGACTGCGTGCCGACTTCCAGGCCGAGGCCGAGGTGACCCGCCGCACCGGCTCCGGACTGGCCGACCCGGGCTTCTACCTCGGCGCGATGGACCTGGTCGACCTCGCGGTAGTGGTCGCGATGGCGATCGCCGGCGGTGGGCTGCTCGTAGCGGTGGTCGAGGGGATCACCAGCCGGCGACGGGCGTACGCGGCGCAGGTGGCGACCGGCGTGCCACGGGCCACCATCGGCCGGTCGCTGCTCTGGGCCGCGCTCGCCCCCGCCGTACCGGCGATCGGGCTCGCGCTGACGGTCGGTTACCTGCTGGTCCGGGGCGTCATGCCGGCACCGAGCAACGGCGGCTTCACGCGGACGATCTGCGACGCCGGCACGGAACTGTGCGGCGACCCGGCCACCGCGGCGCGGTACACCCGTACCGAATGGGTGCCGAAGACGACCGTTCCGCCGGACGTACCGTGGGATCAGCTGGCCTGGCTCGCGGCGGGCGGGCTGGCGGCGGTGCTGGGCACGGTCGTGGCCGGCCTGCTGTTCCTGCGCGCCGCGACCTCGGTGGAGGAACTGCGCGCGGGCTGAAGCGGTCAGCGGCCGAGCAGTCCGGCGGAGCCGGCGACGGTCAGGCCGATCACCGTCGAACAGCAGCAGACCACGAGCGCGGCGGCGACCACCACGAGGATCAGCCAGGCCGGCGCCCGCCGGCCTGGCTGATCCTCGTCGCTCATCCGGTCCGGAACGGGTCAGGCCCGGCCGACGCGGTCGAGGATCCAGGCGTTGACGAACGCCTCCTCGCGCCACGAGTCGTAGCGGCCGCTCGGGCCACCGTGGCCCGCGCCCATCTCGGTCTTGAGCAGGTAGTCGCCGGCCGGTGCGAGCGCGCGCAGCCGGGCGATCCACTTGGCCGGCTCGTGGTAGAGCACGCGGGTGTCGTTTAGGCTGGTCACCGCCAGGATGGCCGGGTATTCGACGGTGGTCACGTTCTCGTACGGCGTGTACGACCTCATGTACGCGTAGACCTCGGGGTCGTCGAGCGGGTTGCCCCACTCCTCCCACTCGGTCACGGTCAGCGGCAGCGACGGGTCGAGGATCGAGGTGAGCGCGTCCACGAACGGCACCTGCGCGACGATGCCGGTGAACGCGTCCGGGGCGAGGTTCGCCACCGCGCCCATCAGCAGGCCGCCGGCCGAGGCGCCCCGGGCGACCAGCCTGTCGCTCGCCGTCCAGCCCGCCTTGACCAGGTGCCGGGCGCAGGCCACGAAGTCGGTGAACGTGTTCTTCTTGGCCAGCAGCTTGCCCTCGTCGTACCAGCGCCGGCCCAGTTCACCTCCGCCCCGGATGTGCGCCACCGCGAAGATCACGCCGCGGTCGAGCAGGCTCAGCCGGGCGATCCTGAACCACGGGTCCATGCTCGCCTCGTACGAGCCGTAGCCGTAGATGACGGCGGGCGCCGAGCCGTCGCGCGGCGTGTCGCGGCGGCAGACGAGCGAGATCGGTACGCGGGTGCCGTCGTCGGCGAGCGCCCAGTCCCGGTGCTGCTCGTAGTCGGCCGGGTCGTACGCCCGCCCGTCCGGCCCGGTTAGCACCGGCTTCTGCCGGCGCAGCGTCAGCTCGCGGGTCACCAGGTCGTAGTCGTAGACCGAGTCCGGGGTGACGAACGAGGTGTAGCGCAGCCGCACCTCGTTCGTGCGGTACTCCGGGTTCGCGTCCAGCGCGACGCTGTAGATCGGTTCGGGGAAGTCGATGTCCCAGCTGTCGTCGCTGCCCACCGGCAGCACCCGCAGGCCGGTCAGCCCGTTGGCGCGCAGCGACACCACGAGGTGGTTCTCGAACGCGTCGACCGCCTCCAGGCGGGTGCCGGGCGTGTGCGGGATCAGCGGCTCCCACTCACCCGGCGCGTCCGCCGAGGTGTACGCGAGTGCGAAGTCCTCCGCGCCGTCGTTGTGCAGGATCAGGAAGCGGTGGCCGTGGTGCTCCACCGCGTACTCGATGCCCTGACGCCGCGGGGCCACGACGGCGGGCGCACCGGTCGGGTTGGACGCCGGGATCACCCACACCTCGCTGGTGATCTTGCTGTGGATGTCGATGACCACGAAGCGCTCGGAGCGGGTCAGCTCGACGCCGACCCAGAACCGCTCGTCGTCCTCCTGGTGGACCACCACGTCCTCGGTGGACGGCGTCCCGACGGTGTGCCGCCAGACCCGGTTCGGCCGCCACGCCTCGTCCACCGTCACGTAGAACAGCGTGGACGCGTCACTGGACCAGGCCGTGCCGTAGAACGTGTCCGGCACCTCGTCCGGCAGCGACTCGCCGGTGGTCAGATCCTTGATCCGCAGCGTGAAGCGCTCGTCGCCGGAGAAGTCGGTGGAGTAGGCCAGCCAGCGCCCGTCCGGACTGACGTCGAACGCTCCGAGGGAGAAGAAGTCGTGCCCCTCGGCGAGCTGGTTGCCGTCGAGCAGCACCTCCTCGCCGTCGAGCGGGGCGCCGTCCACGCTGACCGGGGGCGCCGTCTCGCCCGCCCGCACCGCGCGGCGGCAGTGCACGCCGTACTGCTGCCCCTCGACCGTGCGGGTGTAGTACCAGTAGCCGTCCTTGCGCGTCGGCACCGACAGGTCGGTCTCCTGGGTGCGCCGGCGCGTCTCCTCGAACAGCTCCGCGCGCAGCCCGGCCAGGTGGGCGGTGCGCGCCTCGGTGTACGCGTTCTCGGCGTCCAGGTACGCGATCGTGTCCGGGTCGTCCTTGACGGCGAGCCAGGCGTACTCGTCGATCACGGTGTCACCGTGGTGGACGCGCTCGGACGGGACGCGCTTGGCGACGGGCGGTGGGGTTTCGGTCACGGCGCCACGTTACCGGTCGCCGGGCCGCCGCCGGGCTCGCCCGCCGACCGAAACCCGCGACTCGCCGCCAGGCCTTTCGAACATGTGTACGATAATCGGCATGGCGGATGCGGCACGTTCCACCCCTCGGCTCGGAGCCCTCGACATCACCCGGAAGCTGGCCGCGATCTGCGGCGAACCGTTCGCCCGATTCGCCGGCCCGGCCGACGAGGTGGCCGGCCGTACCGCCCGGTGGGTGGCAGTGCCGGGCGGTCCGCACGCCGCGGCGGAGGTGTTGCGGCTGGCCGCCGCGTACGACCTGACAGTGGTGCCCCGCGGCGCCGGCACGAAGATCGACTGGGGTGCCGCCCCGGCGCAGGTGGACATCATGCTCGACACCGGCCGCCTCGCCGGGGTCTGGCACGCGCCGCGCGACGCGGCGGTGGCCGAGATCGGCGCCGGTACGCCGCTGCGCGCGGTCCAGGCCACGCTCGCGCGCACCAACCGGCGGCTGCCCGTCGATGCGCCCTCGCCGGGCGCGACGCTCGGCGGGGTGCTCGCCGCCGACGAGTCCGGTCCGCTGCGGCACCGGCACGGCAGCCCGTGCGCCCAGCTCGTCGGGGTGCGCTACCTCGACGCCGACGGCGAGTTGGTCAGCGTCGGCGAGTCCGGCACGGAGGCGCTCGGCCGGGCCGCCCCGGGCGGCGGCGCCGGCCGGCCGGGTGGCGGGGACGCGATCCTCGGCCGGGGCGAGGTGCCCGGGCTCGACGTGGCCCGGCTGCTCTGCGGCTCGCAGGGCGGGCTCGGCGTGCTGGTCTCGGCCACCATGCGGGTGCACGCCGTGCCGGCCGGGCGGCTCTGGGTGTCCCGTCCGGTGTGGACGCCGCTGGAGGTGCACGACCTGGTCCGGGCCGTCCTGGCCGCCGACGTCGACCCGGCAGCCGTCGAACTGGACCTGCCGGTGCCGGTGCCGCTGCCCCGGCGTCGCATCCCGGCCACGCACCCGTCGGTGGTCAACCGCCCCGACCACCCGGCCGTGACCGGGCGACCGGCGGCGGGCAGCCTGGTGGTGCTGCTGGAGGGCGGCCCGGCCGACGTGGCCGAGCGGGCCGAGCGGCTCACCGCCGTCCTCGGTGCCGAGGCGATGGTCGGTCACCATGCGCCGGAATGGTGGGGGCGCTACCCGTTCGCGCCCGGCGACACGGCGCTGCGCATCGAGGTGCCGATAGGCGACCTGCACGCCGCCGTCTACGCGTTGCGCGACGCCACCGGCGGCCCGGTGCCGGTACGCGGCTCGGCCGGCTCGGGCACCGTGCACGCGGCACTGTCCGGCGCGCTGCCGCCCGAGCGGGTCGCCTCGATCCTCACCGCCGTCCGCAGCGTGCTGATCGCCCGGCGGGGCCGGTGCGTGGTGGTGGCCGCGCCGGCGGCGGTACGCCGTGCCGTGGACCTCTGGGGCGAGTTGCCAGCGTTGCCGCGCCTGCGCAGCGCCAAGGCCCACCTGGACCCGCACCACCGCCTGGCCCCCGGCCGCCTCCCCGGCGGCCTCTGACCGCCTCGCCCTCCCCGGCGCCAGCCCGCCCCGCCCGGCCCTGCCTGGCCTCGCCCCGGTGATCGAGGCGTCCGTGGCGTGCCGAAGTGGGTTGACCATGAAGTTGACGGGGAGGAAACGGGCGAATTGAGCGGTCAACTTCATGATCGACGGTGCGGGTGCGGGTGCGGGTGCGGGGCGGGAGGGCTAGGGGGTGTCGTTTCGGAGGACGAGGATGGCTATGTCGTCGCGCGGGGGCTCGACCGAGAACGCGATCGTGGCGGCGCGCAGCCGGGCGGCCACCACGTCGGCCGAGTACCCGGCCAGCGGCGCCGCCGACTCGCGCAGCCGGTCGGTGCCGAACAGCTCGCGTCCGCGCCGCCGCTCGGTGACCCCGTCGGTGTAGAAGATCAGCGCGTCCCCGGGCTTGAGCGTCAGCTCGGCGGTCGGGGTGGTGATCGTGTCGAGCAGGCCCAGCGCCGTACCGCCGACCCCGACGAACGTCGCCCCTCCACCGCCGTGCAGCAGCACCGGGCGGTCGTGGCCGGCCAGGTGCAGCGAGACGTCGAGCTGGTCGCCGTCGCCGGGTGCGACAGCCGCCAGCGCCAGCGTGCAGTAGCGTCCGCCGCCGCGCTCCACGAGCGTCTCGTTGAGTCGGCCGAGCACCTCGGGCAGCGGTTTGCCGTCACCGACGAGCACCCGGATCACGTCCCGGACCAGGCCGGTCACGGCAGCGGCCTGCACGCCCTTGCCTGATACGTCGCCGACTACCACGAGCCAGCGGCCGTCCGGAAGCGGGAGCACGTCGTAGAAGTCGCCGCCGACCTCCGCGTCGTCGCCGGTCGGGACGTACTCGGCGGCGAAGCCGATGCCCTCGACCACCGGGAGCACCGGTGGCAGCAGCGACTGCTGGAGCGTCTGCGCGACCCGGCGGCGCTCGGCGTGGATGCGGGCGTTCTCGATGGCGAGGGCGGCGCGGCGGGCCACGTCCTCCAGCACCGACACCTCGTCCGGGTCGTGCCGCTGCCGCTGGTGCCGGCCCACGGCGAGGGTGCCGAGCCGCTGGCCACGGGCGATCAGGGGTACGGCGAAGCCCTCCATCGGTCCGCCGAGCGGTACCTGGGCGGCGTTGCGGGACGCCTCGCGCAGCCGGGACTGGATCGAGTCCGGGCCGGTCTCCTGGAGGATCCGGTGCAGCTGCGGCAGCATCGCCTCGTCGGCGTGGCTCGACGCGGCGAGGCGCAGCCGGCCCCACTCGTCGGTGGTGTGCACGGCGCACCACTGGCCGAGCCGGGGCACCACGAGCTGCGGGACGAGTGCCATGGTCAGCTCGACGTCCAGCGACTGGGCGAGCAGTTCGCTGGCCTCGGCCAGGAACGTCAGCCAGGTGGAGCGGCGTACGTCGGCGCGGCGCAGCCGGTCGTTCTCCAGGTGCAGCGACAGCCGCTCGGCGGCCAGTACGGCGAGCGGCCGGGCGTACGCCGAGGGCGCCGCGTCCAGCTCCAGCTCCCCGGCGTACGGGCGGTGCACGGCGAGCGGTACGCGCAGCAGCTCGTTGCCCTCGCGAGGCGGCCGGCCGTACCGGGCGAAGACCTGGGTGCCGAGTCCGTCGCCCCGGTCCAGCCGGACGGTGCCACCGGCGGCGCCCACCATCTCGGCGACCCGGGTCAGCAGTCCGACGGCGAACTCGGGCAGCGGCTCGTCTGCGTACGCGTCAGGGGTGAGCTGCATCAGGTCGCTCATGGCCGCGGCGCTCGGCGTACCGTCGCCGGTCCGGTCCGGTTCGACGACGCGCAGCGGGCCGGCCGACGGCCGGGCGGACCCACCCGGGCCGGGCCGGTCGAGGCGGAACCAGACGCCCTTGCCGGTGGGCAGGTAGGTCGTGCCCCACCGGCTGGAGAAGTGGTCGACGAGCAGCAGCCCGCGCCCCCGGGCGGCGACCTCGGTGATGTCGGACGTGGTGTTGCGCACGCCCACGATCAGCTCGTCGACCGGGCCGGAGGCGAAGTCGGTGACTGTCACGGTGAGGCCGTCGCGGTCGGTGTCGACCTCGATGTCCAGTTCGGTACGCGCGTGCTCGACGGCGTTCGTGGTCAGCTCGGTGGTGAGCAGCAGCGCCTCGTTCAGCAGTTCGGGCAGCCGCGCTTCGAGCAACATGGTGCGGACCAGTGCGCGGGCCGCCGCCGGCGTGCGGCGGTCGGCGGGGAGGCGGACCCGGCGGACGCGCTCGTCCGCGCCGCCGCTAGCAGGCCCTGCCTCCGCTGACACCTTCGTATCCTCCACCGCGCCCACCCCGGGTGCCAAGCGTCCCGGCGAACCCACCATCCGGGGCGATACCGCACGTGACGCGCGATCACACGCGGTGACCTCGACGGATCGCGCGGCACAATGATGGGATGGCCCGTGTGACCGCACGAGCCCGAGCGGAGCGAGGAACGATGGCCACGGTGAATCAGTCGGTGACCGCTGACCCGTCCGCGTCCGACCACGAGGTGCTCCTCGGCGAACTTGTCGAGGCGTTGCGCCGGGTGGGGCGCGGCGATCTGCGGGTGCGCCTGCCCCGGCGGGCGGGTCTGCCCGGCGAGGTCGCCGACGCCTTCAACGACGTGGTGTCGTTGCAGGAACGGCAGCACCTCGACCTGCGGCGGATCAGCCGGATCGTCGGCCGTGACGGCCGCCTCACCGAGCGCCTGGACGACGAGGGCCTGGACGGCTCGTGGGCGGAGGGGCAGCGGGCGGTCAACTCGCTCATCGACGACCTGGGCCGGCCGACCACCGAGATCGCCCGGGTCATCGTGGCGGTGGCCGACGGCGACCTGTCCCAGCACATGGCGCTGGAGATAGACGGCCGCCCGCTGCGCGGTGAGTACCTGCGCATCGGCCGGACCGTGAACACGATGGTGGACCAGCTCTCGTCGTTCGCCGACGAGGTGACGCGCGTGGCCCGCGAGGTGGGCACCGAGGGCAAGCTGGGCGGCCAGGCCGACGTACGCGGGGTGGCCGGCACCTGGAAGGACCTCACCGACTCGGTGAACACCATGGCGTCGAACCTCACCGGGCAGGTGCGGTCGATCTCCCAGGTGGCGACGGCCGTGGCGAAGGGCGACCTGTCGCAGAAGATCACGGTCGGGGCGCGCGGTGAGGTGGCCGAGCTGGCCGACACGATGAACTCGCTCACCGACACGCTGCGGCTGTTCGCCGAGCAGGTGACCCGGGTGGCCCGCGAGGTGGGCACCGAGGGCAAGCTGGGCGGCCAGGCCGAGGTGCCGGGCGTGGCCGGCACCTGGAAGGACCTGACCGACAACGTCAACTCGATGGCGTCGAACCTGACCGCGCAGGTGCGCAACATCGCCCAGGTGTCGACGGCGGTGGCGAAGGGTGACCTGTCGCAGAAGATCACGGTGGCCGCCCAGGGCGAGATCCTGGAGCTGAAGGACACCGTGAACACGATGGTGGACCAGCTGTCGTCGTTCGCCGACGAGGTGACCCGGGTGGCCCGTGAGGTGGGCATCGAGGGCAAGCTGGGCGGCCAGGCGCAGGTGCGCGGCGTCTCCGGCACCTGGCGCGACCTCACCGAGAACGTCAACCAGCTCGCCGGCAACCTGACCAGCCAGGTCCGCAACATCTCCCAGGTCTCCACCGCCGTCGCCAAGGGCGACCTGGGTCAGAAGATCACAGTGGACGCGCAGGGCGAGATCCTGGAGCTGAAGAACACCGTCAACACGATGGTGGACCAGCTGTCGTCGTTCGCCGACGAGGTCACGCGGGTGGCGCGCGAGGTGGGTACCGAGGGCAAGCTGGGAGGTCAGGCCCAGGTCAAGGGCGTCTCCGGTACGTGGCGGGATCTCACCGACAACGTGAACTCGATGGCGTCGAACCTGACCAGCCAGGTGCGGAACATCGCCTCGGTCACCACGGCGGTGGCGAAGGGTGACCTGTCGCAGAAGATCACAGTGGACGCCCGGGGCGAGATCCTGGAGCTGAAGTCCACTGTCAACACGATGGTGGACCAGCTGTCGTCGTTCGCCGACGAGGTCACGCGGGTGGCCCGTGAGGTGGGTACCGAGGGCAAGCTGGGTGGTCAGGCCCAGGTACGCGGCGTCGCCGGCACCTGGCGCGACCTGACCGACAACGTGAACTCGATGGCGTCGAACCTGACCGCGCAGGTGCGCAACATCGCCCAGGTGTCGACGGCCGTCGCCAAGGGTGACCTGTCGCAGAAGATCACCGTGGACGCGCAGGGCGAGATCCTGGAGCTGAAGTCCACTGTCAACACGATGGTGGACCAGCTCTCGTCGTTCGCCGACGAGGTCACGCGGGTGGCCCGTGAGGTGGGTACCGAGGGCAAGCTGGGTGGTCAGGCCCAGGTCAAGGGCGTCTCCGGTACGTGGCGGGACCTGACCGACAACGTGAACTCGATGGCGTCGAACCTGACCAGCCAGGTGCGGAACATCGCCTCGGTCACCACGGCGGTGGCGAACGGCGACCTGGGCCAGAAGATCACAGTGGACGCGCAGGGCGAGATTCTCGAGCTGAAGAACACCGTCAACACGATGGTCGACCAGCTCTCCTCGTTCGCCGACGAGGTCACACGGGTGGCCCGCGAGGTGGGTACCGAGGGCAAGCTGGGTGGTCAGGCCCAGGTCAAGGGCGTCTCCGGTACGTGGCGCGACCTCACCGAGAACGTCAACCAGCTCGCCTCCACCCTGACCACGCAGTTGCGCGCGATCGCGCAGGTCTCCACGTCGGTGACCCGCGGAGACCTGACCCAGCGGATCAACGTGAAGGCGCAGGGCGAGGTCGCCGAGCTGAAGGACAACATCAACCAGATGATCGTCACCCTCCGGGAGACGACGAAGAAGAACGCCGAGCAGGGCTGGCTGGACTCGAACCTGGCCCGGATCGGTGGCCTGCTCCAGGGCCAGCGCGACCTGGGCGAGGTCTGCCGCATGATCATGCAGGAGGTGACCCCGCTGGTGGACGCGCAGCTCGGCGCGTTCTTCCTGGCGGACAGCTCCGAGGGCAGCATGCGGCTGCGGCTCACCGCCTCCTACGGGTACGTGGCACGCGGCCACGACGTCACCTTCGGCCCGGGTGAGGGGCTGGTCGGGCAGGCCGCCCTGTCCCGCCGGACGATCCGGGTCAAGGCGCAGCCGGACGGGCGCCTCGTCGTACGGTCCGGGCTGGCCGACACGCCCCCGGCCGACCTGGTGGTGCTGCCGGTCCAGTTCGAGGGCGAGCTGCTCGGCGTGATCGAGTTCGCCGGCGTGGCCACGTTCTCCGAGCTGCACCTGGCGTTCCTGGAGCGGCTGGTGCTCACCATCGGCGTCGCGGTGAACACCATCCAGGCCAACCGGCGTACGGAGGAACTGCTGGCGCAGTCGCAGCGGCTGGCGCACGAGATGCAGGACCAGTCGGCCGAGTTGCAGCGCACCAATGCCGAGCTGGAGGACAAGGCGAAGCTGCTGTCCGAGCAGAAGGCCAACATCGAGACGCAGAACCGGGAGATCGAGCTGGCCCGCCTCGGCCTGGAGGAGAAGGCGCAGCAGCTCACCCGGGCGTCGGCGTACAAGTCGGAGTTCCTCGCCAACATGAGCCACGAGCTGCGGACGCCGCTGAACTCGCTGCTCCTGCTGGCCCGGCTGCTGGCCGAGAACCCGGAGCGCAACCTCAGCGCGAAGCAGATCGAGTTCGCCCGGACCATCCACGGCGCCGGGTCGGACCTGCTGTCGCTGATCGACGACATCCTCGACCTGTCCAAGATCGAGGCGGGCCGGATGGACGTGGAGCCCACCGAGATCCAGTTCGCCGAGATCCGCGGCTACGTCGAGCAGGCGTTCGCGCCGCAGGCCGAGGAGAAGGGCCTGGACTTCCAGGTCCGGGTGAGCCGCGATCTGCCGCCCGCGCTGGTCACCGACGCTCAGCGGTTGCAGCAGATCCTGCGCAACCTGCTGTCGAACGCGGTGAAGTTCACCGACAACGGTGCGGTGACGCTGCGGATCGGCCCGGCGGCCGAGAACGCCGTCTTCGACGTGCCGGCGCTGACGAACGCGCAGCGGGTGATCGCGTTCACCGTGATAGACACCGGCATCGGGATCTCCGACGACAAGCTGTCGCTGATCTTCGAGGCGTTCCAGCAGGCGGACGGCACCACCAGCCGCCGCTACGGCGGCACCGGGCTGGGCCTGTCCATCAGCCGTGACCTGGCCCGCCTGCTCGGCGGCACGATCACCGTCTCGTCCGCGCCCGGGCAGGGTTCGACGTTCACTCTCTTCGTACCCGATGTGCTGGCGCCGGACGCGGTGGTGGCGCCGGCGCCACCGTCGCCGAGCCGCGCGGGCCTGCCGTCGTCGCTGCTCATGCCGATGGAGTTGCCGCAGCCGCAGGAGACGCCCGCGACCCGGCGCCTGGACGGCGTGACCGTATTGATCATCGACGACGACGTGCGGAACGTGTTCGCGCTGACGTCCGCGTTGGAACTGCACGGGATGACCGTGTTGTACTCGGACAACGGGGCGGACGGTGTCCGCCAGCTCGCCGAGCACCCGGAGGTGGACATCGTCCTGATGGACGCCATGATGCCGGACCAGGACGGGTACGAGACGACAGCGCAGATCCGCCGCAACCACCGGTTCGCGGACCTGCCGATCGTCTTCCTGACCGCGAAGGCGATGCCCGGCGACCGGGAGTCGGCGCTCGGCGCCGGCGGCAGCGACTACATCACCAAGCCGGTGGACCTGGACGAGCTGATCGAACTGATGGCGTCCTGGATCGGCCGGAGTCGAGGCGAGGAGAACGCGTGACGCAGACGGCCAAGGCCCTGCTGGTGGACGACCGGCGGGAGAACCTGATGGCGCTGGAGGCGATCCTCCAGGGTCTCCCGGTGCAGTCGGTCGCGGTGGAGAGCGGCGAGGCGGCGCTCAAGCAGCTCCTGGTGGACGACTTCGCGGTGATCCTGCTGGACGCCCAGATGCCGGACATGGACGGGTTCGAGACCGCCACCCACATCAAGCGGCGCGAGCGCACCCGGCACGTACCGATCATCTTCCTGACCGCCGCGGACAAGGACGCGCAGCTCGCGCTGCGCGGCTACGCGGCCGGCGCGGTCGACTACCTGACCAAGCCGTTCGACCCGTGGGTGCTGCGCGCCAAGGTGACGGTCTTCGTCGACCTGTGGGTGAAGACGCGGCAGCTCGCCGCCCAGTCGGACCTGGTGCGGGAACGGGACCTGCAGTGGCGGCACCTGACCGACGCGGTCGACGAGGCGACGGCGCTGCTGCGCGCCGACGACGACCCGTCCACCCGGGAACGCGCGGTGGAGCTGCTGGAGCAGGCGCGCTGGGGCAACACCCGCTGACGGTTCAGCCGCCGGCCGGGCCGCCGTGCCCGGTCGCGGCCCGCCGGGCCCGCCAGCGGTCGCCGAGCGATTCCAGTTCCTCCTGTACGAAGAGGAAGAAGTCCCGCATCTCGGCCACCCGCTCACCGGCCGGCGTGCTGCGGCCGTGCAGTGCGTCGACCCCGCCGGCGGCGATGTCGATGAAGTTCTTGTAGAGCGTGGTCTTGGTGATGGTCGCCTCGTACCACGGGTTGTCGGGCATCCGGTAGCGGTCACTCCGCGAGCCCTTGACCGGCTCGCGGATCAGCATGGCGAACTGGGTCAGGTAGCGCACCGCGCCGCTCACCGCCGCCGCGCTGACGCCGAGCCGGCCGGCGATCTCGCCCGCGGTGAGCGGGTCGTCGGCGCTCATCACCGTGAACAGGACCCGGGCGGCCATCCGGGGGAACCCCACCTCGGCGAAGGCCATCGCCATCCGCTCGACGAAGAGGTGGACCTCTTCCTCGTCGTGCTGGGGCGGCACGTTCATGGTCGGCTCCTCGACACTCACCCCGTGACCCTACAGTCTTCACAAGTTTGTGAAACGAGCGTAGCTTCTGAAGTATGGAAACGGCAATCGATGTGTCCGGCCTGGTGAAGACCTTCGGCCGCACCCGGGCCCTCGACGGGCTCGACCTGACCGTTCGCACCGGAGAGGTGCACGGCTTCCTGGGCCCGAACGGCTCCGGCAAGTCGACCACCATCCGGGTGCTGCTCGGCCTGCTGCGGGCGGACGCGGGGGCCGTCCGGCTGCTGGGCGGCGACCCGTGGCGGGACGCGGTGGCGCTGCACCGGCGTCTCGCGTACGTGCCCGGCGACGTCACGCTCTGGCCCCACCTCAGTGGCGGCGAGGTGATCGACCTGCTCGGCCGGCTGCGCGGCGGGCTCGACCCGAGACGCCGCGCCGAACTGCTGGAGTCGTTCGAGCTGGACCCGCGCAAGAAGGGCCGCACCTACTCCAAGGGCAACCGGCAGAAGGTCGGCCTGGTCGCCGCGCTCGCCTCCGACGTCGAGCTGCTCATCCTCGACGAGCCGACCTCCGGGCTCGACCCGCTGATGGAGGAGGTCTTCCAGCACTGGGTCCGCCGGGCCCGGCAGGACGGGCGCACGGTGCTGCTCTCCAGCCACATCCTGGCCGAGGTGGAGGCGCTCTGCGACCGGGTGACGATCATCCGGGCCGGCCGGACCGTCGAGACCGGCACGCTCGGCGACCTGCGCCACCTGCACCGCACCGCTATCGACGCCGAGGTCACCGCGCCGCTGGACGGCCTGGCCGAGCTGCCGGGAGTGCACGACCTGCGGGTGGACGGGCAGCGGGTCCGCTTCGACGTGGACACCGCGTCGCTCGACGCCGCGCTGCGCCGGCTCACCGAGCTGGGGGTACGCAGCCTGGTCAGCACGCCGCCCACGCTCGAGGAACTGTTCCTGCGGCACTACGAGACGGCGTCCTCTTCCGAAGCGGCGTCCTCCTCCGACGTGGCGCGCCCCGAGACGGCGGACCGGTCATGAGTGCGCTCACCGGCACGCGTCACCTGGTCCGGCTGATCCTGCGCCGGGACCGCCTCCTGCTGCCGCTGTGGGTGCTCGTGCTCGCGGTGCTGCCGATGACGTACGCGGCCAGCTACTTCGAGCTGTTCCCGACCGCAGCCGAGCGGGCCGCGTACCTGGAGGGCACCGCCCGCAACCCGTCGATCGTCGCGCTGCTCGGCCCCGCGTACGGCGACAGCATCGGCGGGCTGACCGCCCAGCGCAGCGGCTTCCTGCTGCTCATCGTCGCGCTGGCGAGCCTGCTCACGGTCATCCGGCACACCCGCACCGAGGAGGAGGCAGGGCGGCGGGAACTGCTCGGCGGCAGCGTGCTCGGGCGGCACGCCGGGCTGACCGCCGCGCTGCTCGTCACGTACGCCGCAGACCTGGTGCTCGGGCTGCTCACCGCCGCCGGGCTCGTCTCGACCGGGCTGCCGGTCGGCGGCTCGGTCGCGTACGGGCTGGTCACCGTGCTGACCGGTGCTGTCTTCGCCACGCTCGGCGGGCTGGCCGCCCAGCTCACCGAGACCGCGGGCGGGGCGCGGGGCGTCGGCCTCGCCGGTCTCGGCGCCGCGTTCGGGCTGCGCCTGGCCGGGGACACCGCCGGCAACGACTGGCCGAGCTGGCTGTCCCCGCTGGGCTGGGCAGCCCGCGTCCGGCCGTACGAGGGGGAGCGGTGGTGGGTGCTGCTGCTGCCGCTGGCCGCAACGGTGCTGCTCGCCGCGCTCGCGTACCCGATCTCGGTCCGCCGTGACCTGGGCGCGGGCGTGCTGCCGCCCCGGCTCGGCCCGGCCGGCGCGGGCGGCGCGTTGTCCGGGCCCTTCGGGCTGGCCTGGCGGCTGCACCGGGGGCAGATCCTCTGGTGGTCGGTCGGGTTCGGCCTGCTCGGGCTGATCCTCGGTGGCGCCGCGGAGGCGGCCGGCCGGTCCGTCGAGGGGAGTCCGCGGATGGAGGAGATCGTGGCCCGGCTCGGCGGGGCGTCCGGGATGGCCGATGCGTACCTGGGGGTCACGCTGAGCCTGGCCGGGCTCGCCGCCGCCGGGTACGGCATCCAGGCCGCGCTGCGGATGCGCGCCGAGGAGGCCGCCGGGCACGCCGAACCGGTGCTCGCCACCGGTACCCGGCGCTCGACCTGGCTGCTGTCGCACGTGACGTTCGCGCTGCTCGGCCCGGTGGTGGTGCTCGCGGTGACCGGGTTGGCGACCGGCCTGACGTACGGGCTGAGCACCGGTGACGTTCCCCGCCAGCTGGGCCGGATGCTCGCCGCCGGGCTGGCTCAGGTGCCGGCGGCATGGGTGCTGGCCGGGCTCGCCGTGCTGCTCTACGGCCTGCTGCCCCGGCTCGCGTCCGCCGCGTGGGTGGTGCTGGCGGTCTGCGTGCTGCTCGGACAGCTCGGCGCGGTGCTGGAGCTGGACCAGTGGCTGCTGGACGTGTCCCCGTTCACCCACACTCCCCAGGTGCTGCGCGCCACGTGGACCGCAACCCCGCTCTACGTCCTCACGGCCCTGGCGGTGACCCTGGCCACAGCCGGCCTGCTGACGTTCCGCCGCCGCGACGTCCCCGTCCTCTAGCGCCGTTGATCTGTGAGTGGGGTTGTCAAGTGGTGCGGTGGTGGTTGGTGATGGTGCGGTAGATCTGTCGGGCGATGTAGCGCTTGAGGCAGCGGGTGATTTCTTTGGTGGTGCGGCCTTCGGTGCGGCGGCGGGTGATGTAGTCGCGGGTTTCGGGGTGGATGCGGCGGCGGGTGAGGGCGATGGTGTGTAGGGCGCTGTTGAGGGTTCTGTCGCCGCCGCGGTTGAGGCGGTGTCGGTTGGTGCGGCCGCTGGCCACGGGGATGGGGGCGGTGCCGGCGAGGGTGGCGTAGGCGGCTTCTGATCGGACGCGGCCGGGGTGGGACCAGGCGGTGAGGGCGATCGCGGCGGTGACGGGTCCGATGCCGGGTTGGTCGAGCAGGGGTGGGCACAGTTCGGTGACGAGGGTGCGTAGGCGTTGGTGGTTGTCGGCGAGGGTGGCGTCGAGGGTCTGGATGTGCCGGGCGAGGGTGGTCAGTTCGCGGCGGCGGGTGTGTTCCTCGCAGGGCAGGTCGGTGTGCTCGGGTAGGTCGAGGGCGGCCAGGCGGGCGATCTGGGTGGTGGTGGATAGTCCGCGTAGCGCCTCGCGCAGGGTGTCGTCGGCGGTCAGGATCAACGCTTTGACCAGGTTGACTGCTGCGGTGCGGGCATCGGTGTGGTGTCGGCGGCAGATCAGCAGCAGACGCAGTGCCTCGCGTGGTCCGTCGCTTCGGGGCACGGCGATGCGCTCAGCGGGCAGGGCAAGCACCGTATGGGCGGCGGCGACCGCATCCAGGTGGTCGGACTTGCCGCCCCGACGACGGGACGCGGCGGGGGGTTTGGGTGCCTCGCAGACCGCTTCACCGGCAGCGTCCAGCACCCGGCACAGCCCTTGCCCGTGCGATCGGGTGCCTTCCACCGCCCACAACCGGCGCCCCTGCGGTGGGGTGTGCGCGACGGCGAAGGTCAGCAACCGGGCCAACCCGTCCGGGTCGGTGGGCACGGTGACCTGCGCCAACACGGCGCCGAGACGGTCGACCACGGCGGCGGTGTGCGTGTCGGTGTGGGTGTCGACCCCTACCACCACGTCGTAGCGATCCGCGACTCGCTCTACGATCCTTGTCATCTCGGATTGTTGCTCCTTTGCCAGCGACGACCGGGACAGTCGGCGTCGGCTCGGGAAGCAGTCACCTCGGCGGCAGATCTGTGATGGGCCACGTGTGCTCGCACGGGCAGGCTTCTGATCAGGCCAGCAGGGTGGGCCGGGCCGGCGCCGACGATCACCCGGGGACAGGTCTTGCACAAGGCACACCCACACCACGGGCAGCCGGATCAACGGAGAGTCACCCGAGTGATCACCAACGCCGAACCCTAACGGCAACCAGCCGAACCGATCACCACACACATAGAAGTGTCTTGCACTTGTGGCCCCGGCAAAAGGTGTGAATCACCCTCGCCGAGGGCCGCAAGTGCAAGATCGCGGGGGAGGGCCTACGGGGTGGCCTCGTTGCGGATCATCAGGGCGCTGCGGAGGCCGGTGATGTCCAGTACGCGGATCAGGAAGTCGCCGACGTTGGTGAGCATCAGCAGGCACTGGGCGTGACTGGCCTTGCGGCTGAGCACCACGAGCGTGCCGAGGCCCTGCGAGTCGCAGAACGTGACCCCGGCCAGGTCGAGCACGATGCGCGGGGGCGGATCCGCCAGCACCTCGTTGACCACCGTCGAGAGCTGGGCGGCCGTGAGCATGTCGATCTCACCGGCCAGGCGAAGCACTGCTTCGTCACCCGTCCGGTGTACGGTGATGGACAGTTCGGCACGATCCACCCGGTCAGCCTATCGCGATCTCGACCAACGGGCCTGTCGAGCGGATCGCCGTCGGCCCGTCGCCCCGCTCAGGCGGGTGAGCCTGGTAACCCCCGTCGCGGGGTGCCTGCCAGGCAGCACTCCGGCGCTGACACAATGGCCCCATCGTGACCGAGACCTTTTCCGCCGGATCCGGCCGTTACCCGGCCGACGCCCCGGCCTCCGAGGCCCTGTTCGACCGCGCCAAGGCCGTCGTGCCCGGCGGGGTCAACTCTCCCGTGCGCGCGTTCCGTGCCGTCGGCGGCACCCCGCGCTTCATGGTCCGGGGGGAGGGTCCGTGGCTCTTCGACGCAGACGGTCGTCGCTACGTCGACCTGGTCTGCTCCTGGGGCCCGCTGATCCTCGGCCACGCGCACCCGGCGGTGGTGGAGGCGCTGCGCGAGGCGGCGCCGCTCGGCACCAGCTTCGGCACGCCGACGCCGGGTGAGGTCGACCTGGCCGAGGAGATCATCGCGCGGACGCCGGTGGAGCAGGTGCGCCTGGTCAACTCCGGCACCGAGGCGACCATGTCGGCGATCCGGCTGGCCCGCGGCTTCACCGGCCGCGCCAAGATCATCAAGTTCTCCGGCTGCTACCACGGCCACTCGGACGCGTTGCTCGCCGCCGCCGGCTCCGGCGTGGCCACGTTCGGCCTGCCCGACTCGCCCGGCGTGACCGGGGCGGCAGCGGGCGACACCATCGTGCTGCCGTACAACGACCTGCGCGCGGTCGAGGAGGCGTTCGCCGCCGAGGGCCAGCACATCGCCGCGATCATCACCGAGGCCGCGGCCGGCAACATGGGCGTGATCGCGCCCCGCGACGGCTTCAACTCCCAGCTGGCCCGGATCGCCCACGCGAACGGTGCGCTGCTCATCGTCGACGAGGTGATGACCGGATTCAGGGTGTCCCGCGCCGGATGGCACGGCCTCGACCCTTCGGACGCGGACCTGTGGACGTACGGGAAGGTCATGGGTGGCGGCCTGCCCGCCGCGGCGTTCGGCGGGCGCGCGGAGATCATGGCGAAGCTCGCCCCGGCCGGCCCGGTCTACCAGGCCGGCACGCTCTCCGGTAACCCGCTGGCCTGCGCGGCCGGGCTCGCCACGCTGCGGCTGGCCGACGACGCGCTCTACCGGCGGCTCGACGAGACCGCCGCCGCGCTCGGCAAGCTCACCACCGAGGCGCTGTCCGCGGCCGGCGTGCCGCACCGCCTCTCCACCGCGGGCAACATGTTCTCGGTCTTCTTCACCGACGCGGACGTGCACGACTACGACAGCGCCCGCACCCAGGTGGTGCCGGCGTTCAAGGCGTTCTTCCACGCGATGCTCGCCGGCGGCGTCTACCTGCCGCCGAGCGCGTTCGAGTCGTGGTTCGTCTCGACCGCGATCGACGACGCCGCGTGGGAGCAGATCGCCGCCGCCCTGCCGGTGGCGGCGCGGGCGGCAGCGGCGGCGGGAAGCGGGGGATAACAATGGCGGAGACCGTGGTGCACGTGCTGCGGCACGGTGAGGTGCACAACCCGGACGGCATCCTCTACGGCCGCCTGCCCGGGTTCCGCCTCTCCGAGCTGGGCGTGCAGATGGCCAAGGCGGCGGCGCAGGCGCTCGCCGACCGGACCGTCGTGCACGTGGTGGCCAGCCCGCTGGAGCGCGCCCAGCAGACCGCCGAGCCGATCGCGGCGCAGTTCGGCCTCTCCGTCGGCGTCGACGAGCGCCTGATCGAGAGCGCGAACTGGTTCGAGGGCAAGAAGGTCTCGCCCGGTGACGGTTCGTTCCGCGACCCGCGTAACTGGTGGGTGCTGCGCGACCCGGTGACCCCGTCGTGGGGCGAGGCGTACCGGGCCATCGCCGAGCGTATGTTCGCCGCGCTGCACGCCGCCCGGGTCGCCGCCGAGGGGCGGGAGGCGGTGCTCGTGTCGCACCAGCTCCCGATCTGGACGCTGCGCCGGCACGTCGAGCGCAAGCGCCTCTGGCACGACCCGCGCCGCCGCCAGTGCGGCCTGGCCAGCCTCACCTCGTTCCACTTCGACGGCGCCAAGATCGTCGGCATCGGGTACTCCGAGCCGGCCGCCCACCTCGTGTCGATCTCGCCGACCGCCCGGACGGCCAAGGGGGCCTGATGCTCACCCGGAGGCTCGCCGCCGCCCTGCTCGCCGCCGTCACCGCCGGTACGGCGCTGGTCGGCTGCTCCTCCGGCAGCCAGGAGAGCCGGTGCGCGGCCGACGGCTCGACCGTCACCTGCGCCCCCGACCAGCGCTCCAAGACGCCGAAGGTGAGCGGTGAGCTGCTCACCGGCGGCAGCTACGACATCTCCCGCGACCGCGGCCAGGTCGTCGTGGTCAACTTCTGGGGCTCCTGGTGCGCGCCCTGCCGCGCCGAGGCGGACGACCTGGAGGCCACGTACCAGGCCACAAAGGGCTCCGGCGTGACGTTCCTCGGCATCAACGTGCAGGACAGCAAGGACAAGGCGATCGCCTTCGAGGAGGGCCGGGTCACGTACCCGAGCATCTTCGACCCGGCCAGCCGGCAGGCGTTGAACTTCGACATCCCGCCGAACACCACCCCGGCCACCGTCGTGCTCGACCGCGAGGGCCGGATCGCCGTGGTGATCCGCCGGGCCGTCACCCGTGACGAACTGCGGCCGATCGTCGAGGACATCGCGGCCGAGTCGCCGCCGCCGAACGGCGCCCGCTGATGGGCGAGACGTTCCGGCAGCTCGCCGAGTCCGGCCCGCTGCTGCTCGCGGTCGGCGCGGCGGCGCTGGCCGGCCTGGTCAGTTTCCTGTCGCCGTGCGTGCTCCCGCTGATGCCCGGCTACCTGTCGTACGTGACGGGTCTGGCCGGCTCCGACCTGGAGGGCCGCCGCCCGGGCGCGCCGCAGCCACCGGACCCACCGTCGACCGGGGGCGGCGTCGCGGTGGCGGAACGGACGCAGGCCCGGACCACCGCCGCCGTCAAGGGCCGGGTGCTCGCCGGCACGCTGCTGTTCATCGCGGGCTTCACCGTCGTGTTCGTCGCCACCGCGATCCTCTTCTCCGGCGTCGGCAAGCTCTTCTTCCGGTACGAGCGCACGCTGGAGATCGTCATCGGCGCGCTCGTGGTGGTGCTCGGCCTCGGCTACCTCGGGGTGATCCCCGGCATGCAGCGGGAGTTCCGCATCCGCTGGCTGCCCTCCGCCGGGCTGCTCGGCGCACCGGTGCTCGGCGCGGTCTTCGCGCTCAGCTGGCTGCCCTGCACCGGCCCGACGCTCGGCGCGGTGCTCGGCATGGCGGCCACCGAGGGCGGGACCGACCGGGCCGTGGTGCTCGCCGTGGCGTACTGCCTCGGGTTGGGGATACCGTTCGTCGTCTTCGGGCTGGGCTTCCAGCGCCTGCTCGGGGTCTTCCGCGCCGTCCGGCGCAACAGCCGCTGGGTCACCCGGATCGGCGGCGCGCTGCTGATCGCTATCGGCCTGGCGCTGATCACCGGTGGCTGGGTGAACGTGGTGATCTGGTTGCAGACGAACGTGGGCGTGGGCGAGGTGAGCATCTGATGACGACCGTCGACGACAGGCCGTCGACCCCACCCGCGCAGGCGCCCCGGCGGCGGGTCAACCCGGTGCTGGCCCTGCTGCGCAACTCGTGGCGGCAGCTCACCAGCATGCGTACGGCGCTGATACTGCTGTTCCTGCTCGCCATCGCGGCCATCCCCGGCTCGGTGCTGCCCCAGCGCGGCGTCAACCCGGAACGCGTCAACCAGTGGTTCGTCGACCACCCCGACCTCGCGCCCCGGCTGAACCAGATCGGCGCGTTCGAGGTCTTCGGCTCGGTCTGGTTCTCCGCGATCTACCTGCTGCTGTTCACCTCGCTGATCGGCTGCATCCTGCCCCGCGCCCGCGACCACGTCCGCGCGCTGCGGATGAGGCCACCGGCCGCGCCGAGACGGTTCGAGCGGCTGCCGCAGCACGCGGTGCTGGAGGCCCCGGCCGCCGCCGATCCCGAGGCGATCGCGGCGGTGCTGCGCCGCCGCCGGTGGCGGGTCACCGTGCGCGGCAACGAGGTCTCCGCCGAGAAGGGCTACCTCAAGGAGACCGGCAACCTGCTCTTCCACGTGTCGCTGGTCGCCGTCCTGCTCGGGGTGGCGCTCGGTTCCTGGTACGGATGGCACGGCAACCGCATCCTGGTGGCCGGCGAGGACAACGCGTTCTGCAACACCCGCCAGCAGTACGCCGAGGCGTCGCTCGGCCCGCGCGTGGACAGCTCCGACCTGCCGCCGTTCTGCCTGACGCTGGAGAAGTTCGAGGCCGACTACCTGCCGTCCGGGCTGGCGTCCCGCTACTGGGCCACGGTGACAGTGGACGAGCCGGGCGGCACGGAACGGACCGCCGGGTTCTCGGTCAACTCGCCGCTGCGGCTCGGCTCGGCGAACGTCTACCTGCTCGGCAACGGCTACGCGCCGCTGCTGAAGTACACCGACAAGTACGGCCGCAGCCAGACCAGCGAGGCGCCGTTCCTGCGCACCGGCGACTCCAACGCGACCGAGGAGGGCGTGGCGATCTTCCCGGACGCCAACGTCGACCCGAAGACCGGCGCGCGTGCCCCGGACCAGCAGATCGCCTTCGACGGGCTCTACCTGCCGACCGCGCCGGAGAGCGCGCCGTACGTCTCGTCGCAGTACCCGGCCGAGCGGAACCCGGCGGTGAACCTGACCGCGTACCGGGGCAACCTCGGACTGGACGCGGGCATCCCCGGCTCGGTGTACGCGCTGGACCGGCGGCAGATCGACGACGGCAAGCTCAAGGAGATCGGCACCAAGCTGCTGCGGCCGGGGGAGAAGTGGACCCTCGACGACGGCAGCACGCTGGAGTTCGTCGGCACCAAGCCGTACATCACGCTCGCGGTCCGGCACGCGCCCGGGCAGACGTTGCTGCTGGTGGCGAGCGGCACGCTGCTGCTGGGCCTGATGGGCTCGCTGTTCGCCCGGCGGCGCCGGGTCTGGTTCCGGGTTTCGCCCCCCGAGGGTGGATCTCCGACGAGCGGTAGTAGTTTGGTGGAGGCCGGTGGGCTGCCGCGCACCGAGCACCCTGGGTTCGCCGACGAGTTCGCGCAGCTCGTCGCCGCGGTGAGCGGTGACGCGCCGGACGTACGGCGGGCGCGAGAAGGAGACGACTGATGTCCGCACTCTCCGACCAGCTGGTCGCGTTCGCGATCCTGGCGTACCTGATCGCGATGATCAGCCACGCCGTGGAGTTCGCGCTGGGCAACGCGCGGAAGGTGCCCGCGGCCGCGCCGGCGCGGGAGCTGGTCGGCGCGGGCGTCGGCGGCGCCGGCGGCACGATCGACGAGCCGGCCGTCGCGGCGACGCCGCCGCGCCCGGACCGCACCGGCGCGCGGGCCGTGCTCGCCGGCCGGATCGCCGCCTGGCTCACCGTGCTGGCTGCCGCCGTGCACCTGGGCGCCGTGGTCACCCGGGGCCTCGCCGCCGACCGGATGCCCTGGGGCAACATGTACGAGTTCGTGCTGACCGGCACCTGGATCGGGGTGGCGGCCTGGCTCGTGGTGCTCTGGAAGCAGCCGTGGCTGCGCCGGCTCGGGCTGTTCCTGACGCTGGTCATGGTGCTGCTGCTGGCGTTCGCCGAGCTGAAGCTCTACGTGCCGATCGAGCCGCTGATGCCGGCGCTTCAGTCGTGGTGGTTCATCATCCACGTCTCGACGATCATCTTCGCCTCGGGCATCTTCCTGCTGGGCGTGGTGCCCGCCGCCGCGTACCTGATGCGGTCCGGCTGGGAGCAGGGGCGGCGCAGCTTCCCGTACACCCTGGCCCGCCGCCTCCCGGAGGCGGCCGGGCTGGAGCGGCTGACCTTCATGCTGCACGCCTTCTCGTTCCCGATCTTCACCTTCGCGGTGATCGCTGGGGCGATCTGGGCCGAGGCGGCCTGGGGTCGCGCCTGGGGCTGGGACCCCAAGGAGACCTGGGCGTTCATCTCCTGGGTGGTGTACGCGGGCTACCTGCACGCCCGGGCCACGCCGAGCGTGAAGCGCAACGTGGCGACCTGGATCTCCATCGTGGGCTTCCTGACCGTGATGATGAACCTGTTCGGCGTGAACTTCTTCTTCACCGGTCTGCACTCGTACGCCGGGGTGTAGTGCCGCTCAGCACCTCGTCCACCCGGCGCGTGACCTGGTAGGCCACCTCCGGCAGGTCGGCCAGTTCGAGGCGGTCCGCCCGCAGCGCGAACTGGGCGTGCAGCTCGCGGGCCACCGCGTCGCGGATCTCGGCCTGGAGCGGGCTGAGGCCGTCGGGGTCACCCACCACGTATGCGTCGTCCATCCGTCGATGATGAACCGCCGACGGCGAAGCTGTCAGTGACGCAGAATGTAGGACTTCACTTCTTAGAACTGTAGTTATAAGAAGTGTGGTGTAGGTATGCCGCTGCTCGGAAAGCCCGCGGAGATCTTCGACCGGGACGTCGAGTGGGCCGAACTGGCCCGGTTCGTGGCCGACGACCGGCCCGGCGCGACGCTCGGGGTGGTCAGCGGCCGCCGGAGGCAGGGCAAGACCCTGCTGCTGTACCAACTGGCGCAGGCGAGCGGCGGCTTCTACTTCGGCGCGACCGAGGCGACGTCGACGGAATCGCTGCGCCGGTTGGGTGAGGCGCTGGGCGCGTACTCCGGGTCACCAGGCCCCGTCCACCTGCCGGACTGGGGTGCTGCGGCTACATCGGGCGGAAGGCCACCGACCTCCAGCACCCGCTGACCGTGCTGGAGGACGCCGGACTGCTGGTGCGTGAGCCCGACCCGCTGTGCGGCAGCGACCCGGCTTCGACGCGGGCGGAGCGCGGCTGCTGCTGGCGAGCGGCCACGGCTTCGAGGACGACCTCCTCGACGCCGCGGCCGGTCGGGCGGATGTGGTCCTGGTCGACCCGGCACTTCTCTACGGGCGCTGAGCGGGCGCCTCACGCGCCGAACCAGCCGGGTACGTCGAGGCGGAACACGTCGGCGGGGACCATCCGGCGCAGGTCGTCCTCGATGGCGGCGACCCGGTCCGCGCCGAGCGTGGCCGCCCAGCGGTCGCGTAACTCGTCGAAGATCACAGCCGAGCGGTGCAGCCCGTCGCGGCCCTTCGCTGTCATCCGGACCAGCTTGCGGCGGGCGTCGGCGGGGTCGTCCACGCGTTCCAGGTAGCCGAGCGCGACCAGCCGGTCCACCGTCTTGCCCGCGGCCTGCTTGGAGACGCCGAGGCGTTGCCCGAGGTCGGAGGCGGTGGTGCCGGCCGGGCCGACGGCCTGGAGGACGAAGCCGTGTGCCGGGCGCAGCTCGGGGTGCCCCTGGCGGGCCAGTTCGGCGTGCAGGTCGTCGACGAGCGTGCGGAAACCGGCGAGCAGGAGCAGCGGCAGCGCGAAGCCGGGGCGGTCAGGCGTTGCCATGTTCGTCAACCACGTTTACTATTTCGTCAACCACGTTGACTATCTTACGAGAGGGGCCCTGTCATGTCCCGCTTCACCGCGTACGAGCCGGACACCGCGCCCGCCGCCGCCCGCCCGGTCATGGCCGGAGTACGTCGCTCGCTGGGGCACCTACCGGCCGCCGTGAGCCTGATGGCCGGCTCGCCCGAACTGCTGAAGGGCTTCCTCGCCGCCAACGCCGCGTTCGAGGCCACCGACCTGGACCCGGCCGCCCGGGAGGTGGTCGTGCTGACCGTCGCCACCCGCAACGGCTGCCACCTCTGCGTGGCCATGCACACCGCGACGCTGGTCCGGCACGGCGCCACGCCCGAGCTGATCGAGGCGCTGCGGACCGGCGCGACGCTGCCCGACCCCCGGCTGGAGGCGCTGCGTCGGTTCACCGTCGCCGTGCTCGACCACCGGGGCGCGGTCCCCGACGCCGATCTGGACGCGCTGCTCGCCTCCGGATGGCAGCGCCGGCACGCGCTGGACGTGGTGCTCGGCGTCGGCACGTACACGATCTCCACGTTCGCCAACCGGCTCACCGAGGCGCCGCTCGACGAGCCGCTGGCCGCGTACGCCTGGCAGCCCGCCCCCTGTTGACCGGGGGCGCGCCCGGCCCGAGGAAGCGAGTGCGGGAGGATGGGGGCATGGCGGCTCGCTTCCCGTACACCGATCTGAAGGACTTCCTCGCGGCGCTGGAGCGTGCGGGCGAGCTGCGGCGGGTGAGCGCGCCGGTCGACCCCACGCTGGAGATCAGCGAGATCGTCACCCGTACCGTCCGGGCCGGCGGGCCCGCGCTGCTGTTCGAGCGCCCCACCCGGGGCGAGATGCCGGTGGCGATCAACCTGTTCGGCACCGAGAAGCGGATGGCGATGGCGCTCGGGGTGGAGCACCTCGACGAGATCGGCGAGCGGATCGGCGACATGCTCAAGCCGGAACTGCCGCAGGGCTTCTCCGGGATGATGGGCGGCCTGGGCAAGGTCATGCAGCTCAAGTCGATGCCGCCGAAGAAGGTCAAGACCGCCCCCTGCCAGCAGGTGGTCTACCGGGGCGACGACGTCGACCTGAACCGGCTGCCCGGGTTGCAGGTGTGGCCCGGCGACGGCGGGATCTTCCACAACTTCGGGCTGACCCACACCAAGCACCCGGAGACCGGCAAGCGCAACCTCGGGCTCTACCGGCTCCAGCAGCACTCGCACAACACCATCGGCATGCACTGGCAGATCCACAAGAACTCGACCGCCCACCACGCGGTCGCCGAGCGGCTCGGCCAGCGGCTGCCGGTGGCGATCGCGATCGGCGCGGACCCGGTGGTGGCGTACTCGGCCAGCGCGCCGCTGCCCGCCGACATCGACGAGTACCTGTTCGCCGGGTTCCTCGCCGGTGAGCGGGTCGAGATGGTGGACTGCCTGACCGTCCCGTTGCAGGTTCCGGCGCACGCGCAGATCGTGCTGGAGGGCTACATCGAGCCGGGCGAGCGCCTGCCCGAGGGGCCGTTCGGCGACCACACCGGCTTCTACACGCCGGTCGAGCCGTTCCCGGTCATGCACATCGAGTGCATGACCATGCAGCGCGACCCGGTCTACCACTCGATCGTCACGTCCCAGCCGCCGCAGGAGGACCACGGCCTGGGTAAGGCCACCGAGCGGATCTTCGCGCCGTTGCTGCGCTTCCTGATCCCGGACATCGTCGACTACGACCTGCCCGCCGCCGGTGTCTTCCACAACTGCGCGATCGTGTCGATCCGCAAGCGCTACCCGAAGCACGCGCAGAAGGTCATGAACGCGATCTGGGGCGCGCACATGATGTCGCTGACCAAGCTGATCGTGATCGTGGACGAGGACTGCGACGTGCACGACTACAACGAGGTCGCGTTCCGCGCCTTCGGCAACGTCGACTACGCCCGCGACCTGATGGTCACCGAGGGGCCGGTGGACCACCTCGACCATGCGTCGTACCAGCAGTTCTGGGGTGGCAAGGCGGGCATCGACGCGACCCGCAAACTGCCCGAGGAGGGCTACAGCCGGGGCTGGCCGGAGGAGATGCGCATGTCGCCCGAGGTGGTCTCGCTCGTCGACAAGCGCTGGAAGGAATACGGGATCCGATGACGGCGGCAGTACAGGAACGACCCGGCCGGGTCTCGTCCTTCCTCAAGCTCGTCGCCATCGAGCACTCGGTCTTCGCGCTTCCGTTCGCGTACCTGTCGGCGCTGACCGCCATGCAGCTCAACGGCGGGCGGGTGCGCTGGGGAGACCTGCTGCTGATCACCGTGGCGATGGTCGGCGCGCGGACGTTCGCGATGGCCGCGAACCGCATCCTGGACCGGCGCATCGACGCGCGGAACCCGCGTACGGCGAACCGGGAACTGGTCACCGGCGCGGTGAGCGTGCGGACGGCCTGGACCGGCGCGGCCGTCGCGCTCGTGGTGTTCCTGGCCGCCGCCGCCCTGCTCAACCCGCTCTGCCTGGTGCTCGCGCCGCTCGCCGTGGTGCCGCTCGTGGTCTACCCGTACGGCAAGCGGTTCACCAACTGGCCGCACGCCATCCTCGGGGTGGCGCAGGCGGTCGGCCCGGTCGGCGCCTGGCTGGCGGTCACCGGCACGCTCGACGGCTCCGGCCCGGCCTGGCTGCTCGGCGCCGCCGTCGGCCTGTGGATCGGCGGCTTCGACCTGATCTACGCCTGCCAGGACTCGGAGATCGACCGGGAGATCGGCGTGCACAGCGTCCCCGCCCGGTACGGCCGGCGCTTCGCGCTGCACGCCTCCACCGTCGCGCACGTGGTGACGTTCGCGCTGTTCATCTGGTTCGGCGCCTGGGTCGGCTTCGGCTGGCTGTGGTGGATCGGGCTGGCGCTCACCGCCGTCGCCTTCGCCTACCAGCACATGGTGGTCAGCCCCACCGACCTGAGCAAGGTCAACCGGGCGTTCTTCACCGCGAACGGCTTCGTCGGCATCGCGTTGTTCGTCCTCGCGCTGCTCGACCTGGTGGTCCGGCTCGGCCTGCGGCCGTAACGGCGACGCCGGGCGCCGGGTCAGGACGCCGCGGCGAGCGGGTAGCGGGCGCTCTCCAGCGTCCAGTCGACGGTGCCGCGCACGGCGGCGGCCAGCCCGTCGAGGTGGATCGCGACGGCCTCGTCGAGCGTCGGGCCGAACGACGGCGCCGCCGCCAGGAGCGCCGCGAACCGGTCCATCTCGGCCCGCCAGTGCCCGGCCACCAGGTCGACCGCCGCCGGCAGCGGCACGCCCCGCTCGGCGGCCGTCGCCAGCACCAGGTTGTGCCCGCCGCCGGTGGCCCGGTCGCGCTCCAGCGAGGCGATGTCGTTGAACCAGGAGAGCAGGTCGTTGGCGAGGCCGGCGAGCCGCCGCAGCGCCGGATGGTGGTAGACCGCGTCGGGCAGCGGACGCCCGGATGCGAACTCGATCAGCGGGTACGACACGTACGCCGCCGACGTGGCCCGGCGCAGCCGCACGTACTCGGCGACGCCCGGTGGACGGCCGGACGTGGTGGCGGTGGCCTCCCGGTGGACCCCGTCGAGGTGGTCGGCGACCGCGTCGGCGAAGCGCAGCCGCCACCGGGCCGGCATCCGGCGGCGGGGTTCCCGCCACGCCTGCACCAGCAGCCGCCGCAGTGGGCCGGAGAAGCCCGGGTGGCGGGCGCGCGGACCCTCGCGCAGCAGGGCGAGTGCGCCGTCGCGCAGCGCGCGGATCTGCGGCGGGGTCAGGCCGTCCCGCCCGTCGCAGGCGTCGTCGACGAGGAAGAACCAGGTGAACAACGCGGTCAGCACCCGCAGGTCGGGCTCGGTGGCGTCCGGGTAGAGGCGGCCCGCGTACCGGGCGAAGCCGGCCCGCACCAGCCGTCGCCGGGTCACCGGGTCAGCAGGCAGGCCGAGCCGGTCGACCTGCTCCACCAGCCAGCCCTGCACGTCGTCGGCGTACGGGGAGAGGCGGGGCGGGATGGGGCAGTCGGAGCGCAGAGCCCGCAGCACCGCAGCCGTCATCACCGGCCCTTCCCACGGAAGTGGACTTGCCGATCGAAGAATTCCACGTCGCGGGAACTTCCGTGAACCCTCTGGACATCCCGGACGGGCCGACCGAACGGGGGTCGCCGCCCGCCGTCGGCGGCGACCAGGCACGCTTGAGGGCATGCGCGAATCATGGGTGGTGGGTGTCTCCGGCGCGTCCGGGACGCCGTACGCGGCGGCTGTCGTCCGGGGACTGCTCGACGCCGGTCAGGCGGTGGACCTGATCGTCTCCCGGGCGGCCCGGCTGACGGTGCTGGACGAGACCGGCCGGCCCTTCCGGGACGCGCACTGGACCGAAGACCTGGCCGCCTGGCTCGACCGCGACCTCACCGGCGCGGACCTGCGGCACTGGCCCGCCGGCGACCTGGCCGCCGGCCCGAGCAGCGGCTCCTACCCGGTACGCGGCATGGCGGTGGTGCCGGCCAGCACCGCCGCGTGCGCGGGTATCGCGATCGGGTTGTCGAAGGATCTGCTCCAGCGCGCCGCCGAGGTCAACCTCAAGGAGCGCCGCCCGGTCGTCGTGGTGCCCCGGGAGACGCCGGTTACCCGCAGTCACCTGGAACATCTCATCGCGCTGCACGACGCGGGCGCGGTGGTGCTGCCGGCCAGTCCGGGCTTCTACGGCGCCGGGGCGTCGGCGTCCGCCGGGCAGCTCGTGGACTTCGTGGCCGGGAAGGTGCTCGACGCGCTCGGTGTCGAGCACACGCTGTTCCGGCGGTGGTCCGGCGAGCTGGCCGCCGGTCGCCGGGAGGCGGATCCGCACTGACGGAACCGGTGGGCGACGTTCGGGGCGCGGCCCTCGGCCGGACCGCGCCCCGCACGTTCAGTACATGCCGGCGTTCGCCGGTCCGGGGCCGGTGGAAGCGGTCGGGCCCATGTTGCGGGCCTTGCCCATGTCCTCCGCCTCGTCCAGCATGCCCTCCCCCTCGAGCAGGGCCCGCACCTCGGATTCCCGAAACCGGCGGTGCCCTCCTGGAGTCCGGATACTGCCGATCCGGCCGGCCGCTGCCCATCTGGTCACGGTCTTCGGGTCCACCCGAAACAGCGCAGCGACCTCACCCGGTGTCAGCAGGCGATCTCCAGTGTCCACAGCCCCCTCCTCGCGTCGACGAAGCCCCCGGCTGAACACACTGCCCCCGGCCGGTGCGAGCCCAGAGCCGTCATGAGGGACGTATGGCAATTACAGCACCGGCTACCGGACGTGTCCGCCAAACGCGAAAAACGCACACACTGGGAAGGATAGGAAATGGTACCGGTGGAGAACCCCCTCATCGTACGTTTGTGAAGGGTTGATCCACCGGTACCGAGAGTGTTCCGTGGTCGCCGAACGGATAGGGTCACTCTCCGTGGACACGATCGACCTGAGCCTCGTGGAGTTGTTGCGGGGCAACGCCCGTCTGTCGTACGCCGAGCTGGCCCGTCAGGTCGGCCTCTCCGCCCCGGCCGTGCACGAGCGGGTCGGCAAGCTGGAGTCCAGCGGCGTGATCCGGGCGTACCGGGCCGAGGTCGAGCCGGAGTCGATCGGGCTCGGCGTGACAGCGCTCATCGGCATCATCGAGGACTCCGACGCGGACACCGACGACGTGCTGGAGTCGTTCCGCCGCATCCCCGAGATCGAGTCCTGCTACTTCATGGCCGGCGTCGAGTCCTTCCTGCTCAAGGCGCGCGTCGGCACGATCGCCGAGCTGGAGCAGCTGATCGTCCGGCTGAACCGGACGGCCGGGGTGGCGTCCACCCGTACCAGCATCGCCCTGTCGACCAAGTGGGAGAACCGCCCGCAGCCGCTGGAACCCCCCACCGCCTGACGCCTCTGGCCCCGGGGCGGGGGTTGCGGTTACCGTGCGCCGATGACGAGCTCGGAGCGCGGCGCCGCAGTGGTGACAGGAGCGGCCGGCGGGCTGGGGCGGGCGATCGCCGCCGCGCTGCACGCCGACGGGTGGAACGTGCTGCTCACCGACGTCGACGCCGGGGCCGCGTCGGCCGCCGCCGCGCCGCTGGGTGGCTGGTCCCGCCCGCTCGACGTACGCGACGAATCCGCCTGCACGGACGTGGCCGCCGAGGCGGCGGCCGCGCCCGGCGGCCTCGGGCTCTGGGTGAACAACGCGGGCATCCTGGTCACCGGGCCGTCGTGGGCGCACGACGCCCCGGCCCGGAGCGCGGTGGTCGAGGTCAACGCGCTCGGCGCGATGAACGGCACGCTCGCCGCCGTCGCGGTGATGCGCGAGCAGGGTCGCGGCCACGTGCTGAACGTCGTCTCGCTGGCCGGGCTGATCGCCGCGCCGGGCGAGACGGTGTACGCGGCCAGCAAGCACGCCCTGCTCGCGTTCAGCCTCGGCACCCTGAGCGACCTGCGGATGGCCGGCGTCCGGGGCGTACACGTGTCGTGCCTGTGCCCGGACGGGATCTGGACGCCGATGCTGCACGACAAGCTGGACGACCCGGGAGCGCTGGCGTCCTTCACCGGCTCGCTGCTCACGCCGGAGCGGGTGGCCGCGCGGGCCGTCCGGCTGGCCCGGCGGCCCCGGCCGGTGGTCAGCCTGCCGCGCTGGCGCGGCGCCCAGGTACGGCTGTTGGACGCCTTCCCCCGGCTCGCCCTGGCCCTCACGCCGGTGATCCGGGCCACCGGACGAGCCGGTCAGCGGCGGCAGGCCCGCCGGGTCCAGGAGAACCCGAGCTGACCTCGCTTGTAACGTTGCCGGCGTGACTCACTTCGACAGGTGCGACGAGGCCAGCCGACGCTGGGTGACCGAGGCGATCGCCACTGTCGAGGCCGACGCCAACCGCTCCGCCGACACCCACCTGCTGCCGTTCCCGCTGCCCCGCGAGTGGGGGATCGACCTCTACCTCAAGGACGAGTCGGTGCACCCCACCGGCTCGCTGAAGCACCGGCTCGCCCGGTCGCTGTTCCTCTACGGGCTCTGCAACGGCTGGATCGGCCCGGACACCACGATCGTCGAGGCGTCGTCCGGCTCGACGGCGGTCTCCGAGGCGTACTTCGCCCGGATGCTCGGGCTGCCGTTCATCGCCGTCATGCCCGCCTCCACGTCGCCGGAGAAGATCGCCCAGATCGAGTTCCAGGGCGGACGCTGCCACCTGGTGGACGACCCGTCGAAGGTCGTGGTGGAGGCGCGCTGGCTCGCCGAGGACAGCGGTGGCCGGTTCATGGACCAGTTCACCTACGCCGAGCGGGCCACCGACTGGCGGGGCAACAACAACATCGCCGAGTCGATCTACGCCCAGCTCGCGCTGGAACGGCACCCGGTGCCCGCCTGGATCGTGGTCGGCGCCGGCACCGGCGGCACCAGCGCCACCATCGGCCGGTACGCCCGGTATCGGCGGCTGCCCACCAAGCTCTGCGTGGTGGACCCGGAGAACTCCGCCTTCTACCCCGCCTGGCAGGCCGGCGACTGGTCGGTGCGCACCGACCGCGGCTCCCGGATCGAGGGCATCGGGCGGCCCACCGTCGAGGCGTCGTTCCTGCCCAGCGTGGTGGACCGGATGGTGCAGGTGCCGGACGCCGCGTCGCTCGCCGCCATGCGGGCCGGTTCGGCGGTGCTCGGCCGCCGCGTGGGCGGCTCCACCGGCACCAACCTGTGGGGCGCGTTCGGGCTGATCGCGCAGATGCGCGCGGCCGGGCGTACCGGCTCGGTGGTCACGCTGATCTGCGATCCGGGCGACAGGTACGGCGACACCTACTACTCCGACGAGTGGGTGGCCGCCCAGGGCCTCGACCTCGCCCCGCACCTCGCCATCATCGACCGGTTCCTGACCGACGGCACCTGGCCGGCGGCCTGAGCCGGACCGCGGACGGTCAGCGCGGGTCGACCCGCTCGGCAAGCCCCGGATAGCGCACCACGAAGCCCTCCGGGTCGACCTCCAGGTCCGCGGTGAACGTGCCGCTCGCGTACCGGACCCGGCCCGGGCCCAGCGAGGTGTAGACCTGCTCGGCGGGCACCACGGCCAGGCCGGGCAGCAGCACCCAGGCCACAGTCACGGCGGTGGCCAGGTCGGCGGGCAGCCGGCCCAGCCCGATCCGGCGGATCGGCAGCGTGTTCGTCAGCGGGGAACCGCCCAGGTCCACGTCGAGCGCCTCGACCAGCCGGCCCGGGTCGTCGGTACCAGGCAGGCCCGCCGGTGGGTGGCCCGCCGCGCTCAGCGCCGCGTCCAGGTCACCCTCCTCGCCGGTACGCACGCGCCACCCGTCCCGGCCCCGCTCCAGGCGTACGCTCCGCGACCAGCCGGCGCCCTCGGACTCGACCTCCAGCCGGTTCGTCGACCAGTCCGGCCCGACGGTCAGGCGATACCGGCACGTGTACGGGATCGGATCCACGGCGAGCGCCACACCCTGCGCGGTCAGCCCCTGACCGTCGTCGAGCACGACGTGCTCGGAGCCGGCGGTGTCGGTCCGGGCCCAGAAGAGCGACTTCGGCATGGTCCGGACGTTACGCGACCCGGCCGTCCGCGGCAGCGGATGCGCGAACGCCGCCGCGAGCCGGGGCGTTACCGACTACCCCTGCTCGTCGCCCTCGGTGGGGCGGGGCGGCCGGTTGTGGCGGGCCCACTCGTCGACCTCATCGGCGTCCCAGACGTTCATGCCGATCAGTCGGGCGAGCGGCTCGGGAAACCCGGGGCGACGGGTGATCTGGAGGACCCGCTGACGCGACACGCCGAACAGGGCGGCCAGCTCGCCGGGCCCGTACAGCCGCGGTGTGTTCATACGTTGCCGGGCTACTCGTCGTCGTCCGCCGGCCGGGGCGGCCGGTGCTCTCGGATGTACCGCTCGACGTCCCGCTTCAACCAGACCGCGCCGACCGACAGCTCTTGATACGGCGCGGGGAATGCGGGATGCCGCCGGATCTCGCGGAATCTCGATCTGCCCACGCCGAGCATCTTCAAGATCTCACCGGCCGCGACAAGTTCGCCCGGTCCCGTCTCCTTGGTCACGACTTCAAAGGTAGGAGCGGGCGCAAGTGAGCGATCTGATGGATCAGGCCCTCCGCCCGGTGGCGAGTTCACGACGCCACCGCGCAGCTAGAACGGGAGCCGACATCGCCCCAGACGCACCGCCGCCGCCGAGCGGATGCTCGGCGGCGGCAGTGGGTGCGCTCAGATCAGTGGGTACGTGCCGGCGGGCGCCCGCCGAAGCCGCGCCTGTCGTCCCGGCCCCGCCCTTCGGCCCGGAAACCGCCGGCCCGGCGCTCGGCCGGACGCGCGTCGCCCCGGTCACCGAAACGCCGCTCGGCGTGCGGGCGGTCGTCCTGGCGCCGGTCACCGAAGCCGCGCGAGCCGCCCGGCCGGTCGTCGTACCGCCGCTCGTCCCGGTCGTACCCGCGTCCGGCCGCCGGCTGCTGCCGGTCGCCGTACGGCCGGTCGGCCCGCTCGCCGAAGCGCCGGTCGTCGCCGCGCTGGCCGCCGAAGCGCTGGCCGCGGTCGTCGGACCGCTGCTCGCCGAAGCTCCGGCCGTCGGACCGCCGGTCGCCGAAGCGCTCGCCCCGGTCTCCGAAGCCCCGGTCGTCGCGACGCTCCGGCCGCCCGAAGCGGCGCTCGCCGCCGCCGGACCGCTCGCCCGAGTAGCGCTCACCGGCCGGCCGGTCGCCGAACCGGCGGTCACCGCCACGATCAGCGAACCGGTCACCGGACCGCTCGCCCGCGGGCCGGTCGCCGAAGCGGCGCTCGCCCCGGCCGTCACGGTCGCCGAACCGGCGCTCGCCACGGTCGGAGAAGCCGCCCCGCCCGCCCCGGTCGAAGCCCCGGCCGTCGCGGTCGCCGAAGCGGCGCGAGCCGCCGCCGCGTCGCGGCTCCGGCTCGTCCCGCACCGGCACGCCGCTGGGCTCGCGCGCGCCGGTCAGCTCGGCCAGCGCCTCGTCGCCCGCCCGGACCCGGGTCTCGGCCGGCTCGACGCCCGCCTTCTCCATCATGGCCAGCGTGGTGCGGCGCTGCTTGGGCAGCACCAGCGTCGCCACCGCGCCCGACTCGCCGGCCCGAGCGGTACGGCCGGCCCGGTGCAGGTAGTCCTTGGGGTCCTTCGGCGGGTCCACGTGCAGCACCAGCGAGACGCCGTCGACGTGGATGCCCCGGGCCGCCACGTCGGTCGCGACCAGCACGGGCGTCCGGCCCTCGCGGAACTCGGCGAGCGTCTTGGTGCGCATGCGCTGGGTCTTGCCGCCGTGCAGCCCACCGGCCCGTACGCCGACGGCCGCGAGCTGCTCGACGAGCCGGTCCACGCCGAGCTGCGTACGGGCGAACAGCATGGTGCGGCCCTCGCGGGCGGCGATGGACGCGGCGACCGCGAACTTGTCGTGCGGCGGGATCAGCAGCAGGTGGTGATCCATCGTGGACACGGCGGCGGTGGCCGGCGCGGTCGAGTGGGTGACCGGGTCGGTCATGAACCGCTTGACGAGCGTGTCGACGTCGTTGTCCAGAGTGGCCGAGAACAGCAGCCGCTGCGCGTCCGCCGGAGTCTTCGCCAGCAGCCGGGTGACCTCGGGCAGGAAGCCCATGTCGGCCATCTGGTCGGCCTCGTCCAGCACGGTGATCTCGACGTCGTCGAGCCGGCACACGCCGCGCTCGATCAGGTCGCCGAGCCGTCCCGGGGTGGCCACGACGATCTCCACGCCGCGGCGCAGCGCGTCGATCTGCCTGTCGTACGGCACGCCGCCGACGGCGGTCTTCAGGAACACGCCCACCGCCTTGCCGAGCGGCACGAGGGCGTCGTTGACCTGCATGGCAAGTTCACGGGTGGGGACCAGGACCAGGGCGCGCGGGTGCAGCGGCCGGGCCCGGTTGCGGTCGGCGACACGGGCGATCACCGGCAGGCCGAAGGCGAGCGTCTTGCCGGAGCCGGTCTGGCCCCGGCCGAGGACGTCGCGGCCCGCCAGCGAGTCGGGCAGCGTGGCCCGCTGGATCTCGAACGGGGTGGTGATGCCCTGCCGGGCGAGCGTCTCGACGACCTGCCGGGGCAGGCCGAGCGAGGCGAAATCGACGGTGTCGGGCGTCGGGTCGACGGACGGGGACGTGCTGGGTTCAGCGAACGTGGTCAAGAAATACCTCTCGAGCGGGGCGCATCTTCGCGATGGCCCGCCGCGGCCTGTCACGCCGCCGAATCGCCCGCAAGATCGCCCATGGGCGCGCGCAGTCGGGCGCGCCAGGTCAGTGATCGCAGACAAGTGTACGGCGCATCGCCCGCTCCGCCACGGCGACGCGAGAACGTAGTGGGCGGGCTCACCCCCGTCACTCGATGAGCATGGTCCCGGTCAGCCCGCTCAACGCGTCGTTGGCCAGGAAGACCACGAGCAGACTGATCGCGATCAACATGGTCAGCGCGACGGCCAGCACGATGAACACCTTCGTGTTGCCGCCCCGGGCCGCCGGGCCCTCCTCGGACCAGCCCTGAGCCAGGATGTGCCCGGTCAGCGATCCGGAGTTCTCCAGCGGGTTGCCCTGCGGGAACGACACGGTGGCGAACCCGGGCCCGTCGGTTCCGCCGTACGCGGTGGTGGCGAGATCCGGCTCGGCGGGCTGTGGGCGTACCGGGCGGGTGGTGTCGGCGTCGCGGGCGGGCGTGGCCGGCGGCGGCCAGGTCGGCAGCGCCGGGGCCGGCACCACGGGCGGCGGCGGGTCCGACACGGGTGCGGCGGCCCACGACGGCGGCGCGGCGGCCGGCGGCGCGACGAGCGGCGCCGGCGGGGTCGGGACGGCGGCCCGCGCGGGCGGGAACGCCGGCGTGGCGGGAGGCGCCGGGAACAGCGGCGCGGGCAGCGGGTCCGCCGCGCCGGTCATCGCCGGTGGCGGCGGGAACGGCGGCGCGGGCATCGGACCCGGTGGCGGCGGGGGCGGGGGTACGGGCGGACCCGGCGGCGGTACCGGCGGCCCGGGGACCGGCGGCACCGGGCCGGGCGTCGGCGTCGGCGGGGTGGGCGCGGGCGGCACGGGCAGGGGCGGCGTGGGCCGTAGCGGCGGCTCCGGCTCGGGTACCGGCGGCGCCGGTGACGGCGGCGTCGGACCGGGCACCGGGGTCGGCGCCGGCTCGGGCTCCGGTCCGTTCGGCGCCGGGGGTTGCGCGGGCTCCGGCGGCTGGACCGGCTCCGGCGGTTCCGGGTTCACCGGCCCGGCCCGGTAGACGGTGGCGGCGGCGGGCGGCGCGGCCACCACGGAGGCGGCGACCTCCTCGGCCGAGACGCGGCTCAGGCCGGGCACCGATGCGCTGGCCCGGGCGGGCGCGGATCCGGCCTGCTCGGCGGCCGTGGACGCGCCGGTGAGCGGGGCCGGGCGGTCGGCGGCGGAGGCCGGTGCCGCGTTCGGCGGCGGGTCGACCGAACCGGCTGCCGGGGACGGGGAGTCGTCGGTCCCGTCCGCCTGCTCGGCCGGTGCGCTGTCGCGCTCCGGTGCGGCGTCGGCCGGCGCTGCCGCGTCCGCGGTTGCGGCGGCCGGAGCGGGCACGCGTGCAGACCCGGAGACGCGGGGTGCCGGGATGGCGGCCGGAGCACTGCCGGGCGTACCCGGGGAGGCGTCGCCGTCGGCCTCCGCGGCGGCGGGCGTGGGCGCCGTGCCGGCGGCGGGCTGGGGTGTCGCCTGGCGTTCGCCCACGGCGAAGGCGGACCAACTGGACGGCGGCACGGTGGCGCCGGGCAGACGCCGGTCCAGCGGTGGTGGGGTCTCCGCCTGGGTGCCTGCCCGGTACGTCGTCGGGCCGGCCTGCGGAATCGGCTGCGCGTCACCGGCGGGCGGCGGTACGGCCGCGCCGGCGACGGACACCCGCGCCCGCGCGACGGCCACCGGTGGACCCGAACCGCTGTCGTCGTCGCCGGCCGGGTCGGCGGGGCCGGGCGTCGGTCCCGGGTGGACCTTCTCCGCCGGAACGTCCTGCTCGCCCATCTCGCCCCTCCGCACCCACGCTCGCCTCCGGCCGTGGCGCCGACCGGAAGTGCCTGGATCTCACCGTGCCACATTCCGGCCCGGGAGCACAGCCGGAGTGGCGGTTGGGTCAGTCGGCGCTGCTGCTGGGGCTGGCGGAGCCGCTGCCGGACGTGCTGCTCGACGGGGCGACGCTGCTTCTCGACGGGGCGACACTGCTGCTGCTCGGCGCGGCGCTGGTGGTGTCCGGCTCCGCGCTCTCGCTCTGGCTCGGCGTCGGGTCGGGCGAGTCGGTCGGGCTCGGCGGCGGCGTGGTCGGCGCCGGGCTGGACGTCGTCGGCTTCGGCGTCGGCGTGGTGGGCTTCGGCGTGGTCGGCGTCGGCTTGGGTGTGGTCGACGGCTTCGGGGTGGTGGGCGTCGGCTTGGGCGTGGTCGACGGCTTCGGCGTGGCCGGCACGGTGGGCGGCGGGACGGGCGTGGCCGGGGCGGGAACCGCTCCGATCACCCGGGTGGCGGCGTAGAGGCGGGACCAGCGGACCACCGAGATCTTGACGACGTCGCCGGTCCGCGGCGCCTCCACCATCTTGCCGTTGCCGATGTACATGGCGACGTGGTGGACGCTGGTCCAGCTGCTGCTGGAGGCGAAGAACAGCAGGTCACCGGGGAGCAGGGCGGTCGGCGAGACGGTGCGGGACCGGGTGGCGAAGTACTGGTCCTTGGCGACGCGGGGCAGGCCCCGGTAGCCGGCCGCCTGGTAGGAGGCGAGCATCAGGCCGGAACAGTCGAACCGGTCCGGGCCCTCCGCAGCCCACAGGTAGGGGTCGCCGAGCTGGGCGAGGGCGTAGCGCACGGCGGCGAGCGCCTTCGGGTCCGCCACCAGGCCGTCGATGCTCTGGTCGACCACGTACGAGGTGCCGAGCCGTTGCTCGGCGGCGTCCGCAAGGCGCTCGATCTCCAGCAGCTTGGCCGCGTTCTCCTTGCGCAACGCGACGAGCGCGGTCTCCTGCTTGCGCAGGTCGGTCTCGGCGCGGGTGAACTCGGCGGCCTTCTCGCCGGCCCGGCGCTGGGCCGACTCGTGTGCCTTTCGGGCGGCCTCCTCGGCGCTTGTGGCACGCAGGAGTTCGCCGGTCACCGACGTGGTGGCGCCCTCGGCCTTGTCGCCGCGGGTGATGCGCTGGAGGTTGGCGAAGTCGCGCAGGCTGGCGCCGAACTCGCCGGGCGGCAGCGCCGCGTCGGCCTTCACGGCGTCGGCGGCGGCGCTCTTGGCGTTGTCCTGGGCGCGGCGGAGCGCTTCCTGGGCCTCCTTGAGCCGGGTGGCGGACTGGGCCAGCTCGGTCTGCGCGGCGTCCCGCTCGGTCTTGATCCCGAGCAGCGCCTCGCCGAGCTGGGTCACCCGGGCGTCGAGCTGGTTGATCTGCGCGATCAGCGGGCCGTCGGCCGGGTTGGTGACGCCGGTGGTGCCCGGCAGGCCGGTCGCGCCACCAGGGGTGGTGACGCCGGGCAGACCCGGGACGGTGCCGGGGAGGCCGGGAACGGTGCCCGGCACGCCGGGAACGGTGCCGGGTACGCCGCGGACGGTGCCGGACGCGCCGGGCAGCTGCAGCGGGCCGGTGACCTGGGGCCGGGAACCGGTGTCGGGCACGACGTCGGGCAGCGGGTCGGCCCAGGCGGGTGTGGCGAGCGCCGCGGCCGCGACCGCCCCCAGGAGGGCGGACCAGAGCGCCGGGCGCAGGATCGGTGAGATCACCGGCTGCCGTCCTCGTCGCCGTCGGGCCTTGGTGCTGTGAGCCATACCGCTCCCCGTCCGGTCTGGGGTCCGTCACGCGTGGTTGGGGCGTGTCGGGACAGGACGGCCCTGGTGTGTGTTCCGCCCCACCCTGTCTTACCTCACGGTTGCGACGATGTCGATGTGCGGAGCGTGACCACGGGTGAACCGGCACGCCCAGGTCGGCGGCCGGTCGGACCCGCGACGTACGCTCGATCGGGAACCCAGGTGGAAGGACGTGGCTTTCGGATGGACGCCGGACTCAAGCGCGAACTCGAGGCGAAGGTGTACGCGGGGGAGCGGCTGACCCGCGAGGACGGCATCGCCCTCTACGACAGCGACGACCTGACCTGGCTGGGCCGGCTGGCTCACCACAGGCGTACCGAGCTCAACGGCGACCGGGTGATGTTCAACGTCAACCGGCACCTGAACCTGACGAACGTCTGCTCCGCGTCGTGCGCGTACTGCTCGTTCCAGCGCAAGCCGGGCGAGAAGGACGCCTACACGATGCGCATCGACGAGGCGGTCCGCAAGGCCAAGGAGATGGAGGACGAGCAGCTCACCGAGCTGCACATCGTCAACGGCCTGCACCCGACGCTGCCCTGGCGCTACTACCCGAAGGTGCTGCGCGAGCTGAAGGCCGCGCTGCCGAAGGTCAACCTCAAGGCGTTCACCGCGACCGAGGTGCAGTGGTTCGAGAAGATCAGCGGGCTCACCGCCGACGCGATCCTCGACGAGCTGATGGACGCCGGCCTGGAGTCGCTCACCGGCGGCGGCGCGGAGATCTTCGACTGGGAGGTCCGGCAGCACATCGTCGACCACAACTGCCACTGGGAGGACTGGTCGCGCATCCACCGGCTGGCCCACTCGAAGGGCATGAAGACGCCGTCGACGATGCTCTACGGCCACATCGAGGAGCCCCGGCACCGGGTCGACCACGTGCTGCGGCTGCGTGAGCTCCAGGACGAGACCGGCGGTTTCCAGGTGTTCATCCCGCTGCGCTACCAGCACGACTTCGTCGACTCGGCGGACGGCAAGATCCGTAACCGGATCCAGGCCCGGACCACGATGGCATCGCCGGCCGAGTCGCTCAAGACGTTCGCGGTCTCCCGGCTGCTGTTCGACAACGTGCCGCACGTGAAGTGCTTCTGGGTCATGCACGGCCTGTCGGTCGCGCAGCTCTCGCTGAACTTCGGCGTCGACGACCTGGACGGCTCGGTCGTGGAATACAAGATCACCCACGACGCCGACTCGTACGGCACGCCGAACACCATGCACCGCGACGACCTGCTGCACATGATCTGGGACGCGGGCTTCCGTCCGGTCGAGCGGAACACCCGCTACGAGATCGTCCGCGAGTACGACGGGCCGCCGTCGCTGGCGGAGCGCCGGTCCGAGCCGCAGCAGGTCTGGGCCTGACCTGGCGATGAGCGACGAGGAACAGCAGCGCGGCTTCCCCCGGCGCGACGCCGAGGGCCGCATCCTCACCCTCGGTGACCTGCTCGGGGTGAGCCTGGCCGGCCTGGTCATCGGGGTGCTGGCGCTGCTGGTCTTCGAGTGGGCGTTCGCCACAGTGGGCGACAGCGGCTTCGGGGGTACGAACGGCTGGCTCGCGGTGATCCTGCCGCTCTGGTTGTTCTGGGACGAGTTCCGGGCCTGGGAGTTCGGCGCCGCCCGGGTGGTGGCCGCGCTGGCCGGTCTCGGGCTCGGCATCGTCGCCGGTCTGCTGGCCGCGGGCCTGGCCTCCGGGCTGCCCGCGCTGTTCACCGGCGCGCTGGCCGCGGCGGTGTTCACCGTGGTCTACGCCGTCATCTGGTTTCATGGCGTGCACTGGCTGGCCCGGCGTACGGGCTGAGGCACGGAGAGAGTGGGAATGCGGGAATGAGCGCGGCGGTCAAGTACACGCTGGGCCGGGTCGGGCTGTTCGTCGCCGTGCTGGCAGCCCTCTGGTTCGTCGAGATGAACATGTTCCTGCGGCTGATGGTGGCGCTGATCTCCTCCGCCGCGCTGTCGTTCTTCCTGCTGCGCAACTGGCGGGACGAGATGGCCGGCGAGATGGCGGAGGCGTCGGAGCGGCGTCGCGCGGAGAAGGACCGGCTGCGCTCGGCGCTCGCCGGTGACGACGAGCCGGGCACCGCGCCGGCCACCGAGCCGGACGCCGAACGCCGCGACGGCTGAGCGGACGAACGAGGGGCCCGGCGCCGGACACGGCACCGGGCCCCTCGTCGTCATCGGCCGGCCGAACCGTTCACCGGCCGGCCGGGCGATTCACCAGTTGGTCGAGCCCGGGACGACCGGCCACGGCCGGTCGGCCGGCTTGATCAGGTACGCGATGCCGCCGGAGCCGGAGGCCACGGTGCCGTTGGCCCGGTAGCGCTTGGTGCGCAGCCAGATCTGCTCGAACTGCTCCCGCTTGTAGACGTTGCGGACCGCGTCGTTGGACGAGGACGCCGGGTCGTTGACGATCACGTCGCCGTCGGCGGTGAAGCCGACGATCACGAACAGGTGCCCGGAGGTGCCGTAGTTGGCCCCGTCCAGTTCGCTGGCGAGGAACGACTGCGAGGTGACCACCGGGATGCCCGCCTTGATGAACCGTTCCGCCTCGTCCAGCGAGTGCAGCCGGGTGACCCGCGCCTCCAGGCCGGGGAAGCTCGCCGCGTACGCGGTGTTGAACGGCCAGTTGCCGGCGCCCTCGTATTCGTAGTCGTAGGTCATCCGGGCGGCGTGGTCGACGGTCGGGTCGGGGTAGGAGGGGTCGACCCAGGAGGTGTCCTCGGCCGAGGGCTTGCGACCCCAGTACTCGACCACCATCTCCGTCGAGGTGGGTGAGCACCACGCCTCACCGCCGCCGTCGTACTCGGGGTACTCGCCGATGTGGATGTTCTGCGAGTAGCGCGGCACGGCCAGTTCGGTGCCCCAGGCGATACCGCCCCGGCTCGGCGTGACGGTGAACCGGTCCGGCACGTTCGACGCCATCGCGCCGAGCATCCGGACCTGCGGCGCGGCTGCCTGGCCGGGCGCGCGGTAGAGCGTCAGCCGCAACTGGTACGAGCGCAGCAGCACCCCGGCGTCGGCGTCGTCGACCGAGAACGTGTCGGTCCAGATGCTCGACCACGGGTCGCCCTGGCCGTCCAGCGTGGAGCGCTTGATGTCCTGGTCGCCGGAGGCCCAGCGGCCCATGACGTACCAGGGGGTCTGTGCCCCGGTGTTGTACGTGCCGTGCAGTTCGACCTGGATCCAGGTGCCGGCCGGGGTGGCGGCGTTCCACGACGCGACCATCTCGGTGGCGTCGAAGCCGATCCGCCGCTCCGGCGAGGTCCAGGTGGCGTACTCCCAGGTGCGTGTCGTGCCGGTGTGCTCGTCGGTGAACTCGGTGGTGCCCGCCGGGCGGTCGATGGTCAGCGCCGGGTGGCGCCCCGGTACGGCGCGGGTGCCCTGGTGGGTGCCGGTACGCCAGTCGGGGAAGCGGGAGAACTCCTGGAAGGTGATCTGTTCGTCGTGCGTGACGCCCGGTCGCGGCGCTTGTGCCTGGACCGGAGTGCTGGTGCCGAGGAGGGTGAGCGCGGTGAGGCCGGCGAGGGCGGCCGCGCGCATGGGTCGTCCGAACATGGCAGCTCCACAGGGAGACGGCATCGTTGCCGTTCACTGTCGCGCTTGGCGGGAAGTTTCGCCAGATGTTCAGGCATAGAAAATCATTGCCGAAGTGACGATCAGGTCGGGATGGCCGAAGGCAAAGACAGATATTGATATGACCATGTGTCTCCTGGTGGAGTGTGCGGACAACGGGATCTCCCGTACCCCCAGGAGGTTGTCCATGGCCTTCCGCGCCTCTCCGCTCCGCCGCCGGCTGGCGCTCGCCGCCGCCGTCGGCCTCACCATCGTCGCCGCGGCCGCAGCCCCCGCCGTCGCCCGACCCGCACCGGAAGGCTCCGGCGAGCCGACCACAGTCGCCTACCGGGTCCTCGGCCCGCGTACGGCGGCCGACCGCACCGCGGTCGCCTCCACCGGTGCCGCGATCGACTACTCCGAGCACGGCGTGCTGCACGTCACGGCGACCAAGGCCGAGGCCAACGCGATCACCCGGCTCGGATTCCGGCTCGAGAAGGACGCCGTGCCGGAGCACGACCACGCCGACGGGGGCATGACCGCCAACGCGTTCCCGCCCGCCGACTCGAACTACCACGACTACGCCGAGTTGACAGCGGTGGTGAACAAGGTGGTCGCCGACCACCCGACCATCGCCCGCAAGCTGAGCATCGGCACGTCGTACCAGGGCCGGGACCTGATGGCGGTGAAGATCTCCGACAACGTCGCCACCGACGAGGCCGAGCCGGAGATCCTGTTCAACGCCCAGCAGCACGCCCGGGAGCACCTGACCGTCGAGATGGCGATCTACCTGCTCAACCTCTTCACCGACAACTACGGCAGCGACTCCCGGATCACAAGCATCGTCAACTCCCGGGAGATCTGGATCGTCCCCACCGTCAACCCGGACGGCAGCGAGTACGACATCGCCACCGGCTCGTACCGCTCCTGGCGCAAGAACCGGCAGCCCAACAGCGGTTCCACAGCCATCGGCACCGACCTGAACCGCAACTGGGCCTACCAGTGGGGCTGCTGCGGCGGCTCGTCCGGCACCAAGTCGTCGGACACCTATCGGGGCCCGTCCGCCTTCTCCGCCCCGGAGACCGCGGCGCTGCGCAACTTCGTCAACAGCCGGGTCGTCGGCGGCGTGCAGCAGATCAAGGCGAACATCGACTTCCACACCTATTCGCAGCTGGTGCTCTGGCCGTACGGATACACGTACAACAACACCGCCACCGGGATGAACACCGACCAGTACAACACCTTCGCCACCATCGGACGGCAGATGGCGGCGACGAACAACTACACCCCGGAACAGTCGAGTGACCTCTACATCGCCGACGGCACCAGCATCGACTGGATGTGGGGCGCTCACAAGATCTGGGCGTACACCTTCGAGATGTACCCCGGCTCGGCCTCCGGCGGCGGCTTCTACCCGCCGGACGAGGTGATCCCGGCGCAGACCTCACGCAACCGGGAGGCCGTGCTGATCCTGTCCGAGTACGCCGACTGCCCGTACCGGGCGATCGGCAAGCAGAGCCAGTACTGCTGACCTCACCACCGGGCGGGAACCCCGGTTCCACCCCCGCCGGGGTTCCCGCCCACCCCGCCCGTCCGGACGATCTCCGCTGGTCGTGCGCTACCGTGGCACCGACCGTGCCACAGCGAAGCCGGTGCGAAACCGGCGCTGTCCCGCAACTGTGATGCCCCGTACGCGCGGCGCCGGCCTTCCGCCGGCGCCGACGGACGTGGGACGAGCCAGGTCGCCTGCGGCCCGGTCGCGACACGCGCTCTCGAGGAAGGGCGCCTCGCGGACGGGCCTTTCTTCCTGTCGGCGAAGCACCACACTCCTCGACCGACAGGAGGTTCCATGTCCAGACGTACCCCCCGGCTCTTCGCCACCGCGCTCGCGGCCGGCGTGCTGCTCCTCGGCGGCTGCGCCGAGAAGACCTCGACCGACACCCCCGCCGCCGGCGGCTCCGGCGGCGCGTTCCCGGCCACCGTCGGCAAGCTGACGCTGGAGAAGCGGCCCGAGAAGATCGTCTCGCTCTCGCCGACCTCCACCGAGATGCTCTTCGCCATCGGCGCCGGGAAGCAGGTCACCGCCGTCGACGACCAGTCGAACTACCCGGCCGAGGCGCCCCGCACCGACCTGTCCGGCTACCAGCCGAACGCCGAGGCGGTCGCCTCCCGCAACCCCGACCTCGTGGTGATCTCGGACAACCTCAACAAGATCGCCGACCAGCTCGTCGCGCTGAAGATCCCGGTCCTGCAGATCCCCGCCGCGGCCACGCTCGACGACACGTACCGGCAGCTCACCGACCTGGGCACGCTCACCGGCCACCGGGCCGAGGCGGACGCCGTGGTGCAGAAGATGAAGGACGACATCACCGCGCTGACCAAGGACCTGCCGAAGCGTACGGAGAAGCCGACCTACTTCCACGAGCTGGGCCCGGAGCTGTACAGCGCGACCAGCAAGACCTTCATCGGCACCATCTACGCGCTCGCCGGCCTGGAGAACATCGCCGACGCGTCCGACGCCGACGGGAAGAACGGCGGCTACCCGCAGCTCTCCCAGGAGGTCATCGTCAAGGCGAACCCCGACTTCGTCTTCCTCTCCGACACCAAGTGCTGCAAGCAGAACGCCGACACGGTGAAGGCGCGCAGCGGCTGGTCCGGCATCACCGCCGTGAAGAACAACCAGATCGTGGAGCTGGACGACGACATCGCCTCGCGCTGGGGCCCGCGCGTGGTCGACCTGCTCAGGGTGATCGTCGACGCCACCGCCAAGGTCCCGGCCTGACCGTGGCCCTCCGACAGGCGGACTCCGCCCCTCGCCCGGCCGGGATGTCCGAGACGTCCCGGCCGGGTGCCCGGCTACCCCGGCCCCTGCGGCGTGGGTCGCGCGGCACCGGCGCCCCGGTCCGGCCCGCCGGGCTGCGTAAGCGCTGGCTGTTCGCCGGAGTCGTGGCGGTGCTCGTCGCGCTGGTGGCGGGCGTCTCCCTCGGCCCGGTCAGCCTGCCGCCCGGCAGCGTCGCGGCCGAACTGCTCAACCTGCTGCCCGGCGTGCACCTGGACAGCGGGCTCACCGAGCGGGAAGTCGCGATCATCACCGAGCTGCGGCTGCCCCGGGTCGTGCTCGGCCTGCTCGTCGGCGCGCTCCTCGCCCTGGCCGGCGGCTGCTACCAGGGCGTCTTCCGTAACCCGCTGGCCGACCCGTACCTGCTCGGCGTGGCGGCCGGCGCCGGATTCGCGGTCACCGCGGCGATCGTGCTCGGCGCCGGTGCGGGCGGCGCGCTGACCGGGCTGCCGATCACCATTCCGCTCGCCGCGTTCGTCGGATCGCTCGGCGCGGTCGTGCTGACGTACCTCCTCGGCGCGGCCGGCGGCCGGGACCGGTCCCCGGCCACGCTGATCCTGGCCGGCGTGGCGGTGTCCGCGTTCTTCGCCGCCGGGCAGACGTACCTGCTGCAACAGCACTCCGACAACATCCAGCAGGTCTACTCCTGGCTGCTCGGGCGGCTCGCCACCGCCGGCTGGCACGACGTGTGGCTGGTCCTGCCGTACTTCGTGCTCACCTCCGTGGTGGTGCTGCTGCACCGGCGTGAGCTGGACGTGCTCTCCGTCGGCGACGACGAGGCCGCCGGTCTCGGCCTGCACCCGCAGCGCTCCCGCTACCTGCTGATCGCCGCCGCGTCGCTCGGCACCGCCGCCGCCGTCTCCGCGTCCGGGCTGATCGGCTTCGTCGGCATCATCGTGCCGCACACCATGCGGCTGCTCGCCGGTTCCAGCCACCGGGTGATCCTGCCGCTGTCGATGCTGTTCGGCGGCGCGTTCCTCGCGCTCACCGACGTGGTCGCCCGTACCGCCGCCGCACCCGCCGAGATCCCGATCGGCGTGGTCACCGCGCTGCTCGGCGGCCCGTTCTTCGTCCTCGTCCTGCGTACCGCCCGCCGGGTGGCGATGTGAACGCCCCCGCCGTGCGCGTCCACGACCTGCGGGTCGACCTCGGCGGCAACCCGATCCTGACCGGCGTCGACCTGACCGTCGCCGCGGGCGAGTGGGTCACCGTGATCGGCCCCAACGGCGCCGGCAAGTCGACCCTGTTGCGCGCCGTCGGCGGCCTGCTGACCGCACCGGGCGAGGTGGCCCTCTTCGGTACGCCGATCGGCGCGCTCCGCCGGCGCGACCGCGCCCGGATCGTGGCCACGGTGGCGCAGTCCCCGGTAGTACCGTTCGGCATGTCGGTGTTCGACTACGCGCTGCTCGGGCGCACCCCGTACATCCCGGCGCTGGGCCGCGAGTCCGCCGCCGACCTGGCCGCCGTGCACGAGGTGCTGGACCGGCTCGACCTGGGCCCGTTCGCCCACCGCGAGCTGGCCACGCTCTCCGGCGGCGAGCGGCAGCGCGTCTTCCTGGCCCGGGCGCTGGCCCAGGGCGCCACCCTGCTGCTGCTCGACGAGCCGACCAGCGCGCTGGACATCGGGCACCAGCAGGAGGTGCTGGAACTGGTCGACCAGCTCCGCCGCGAGCACGGCCTGACCGTGCTCGCCACCATGCACGACCTCTCCATCGCCGGCGAGTACGCCGACCGCCTGGTCCTGCTCGCCGACGGCCGGGTGGCAGCCGCCGGCCCGCCGGAGGAGGTGCTCACCGAGGACCTGTTGGCCCGCCACTACCGAGCCCACATTCGGGTGATCCCCGGCGACCACGGCCCCTTGGTGGTCCCCGTCCGCCCCACCTGACCCCGCCCACCCCGCTCTTCGCGCCGTCGATCTTGCACTTCCGGCTCCGGAAAAAGGTGCGAATGTCGCGCGGCGAGGGCCATAACCGCAAGATCGACGGAGGCGGGTGGCCCTGCCCGCCACGGCGTTCCGCCTTACGGGGAGGGCGGATAGATCTTGGTACGAATCGGCCCTCCTGGGGGCCGTCCCGTACCAAGATCTCCGAGGCTCCCGTTTCGCCCTCTCGATCTTGCACTTCCGGTCCCGGCGAAAGGTGCGTATGCCCCACCGCGGGGGCCGCAACTGCAAGATCGGCGGGGTGGGGTTTGGGTGGGGTGGGGTGGGGTCAGCGGAGGGTGGAGATGGAGAAGAGGGCGCCGGCCGGGTCTCGTAGGGCGGCGCTGCGGCCGGCCGGGTTGTCGCGCGGCGGGACCAGGATCGTGCCGCCCAGCTCGGCGGCCCGGGCAGCGGTCGCGTCGGCGTCCTCCACCGCGAAGTACACCGCCCAGTACGCGGGCAGGTCCCCCGGCATCGGCTCGGCCCGCGGGAGCATGCCGGCGACGATCCGGGCGCCGCAGCGCCACCCGGTGTACGCGACCGGCCCGGCCGGGCGTTCCTCCGGATGCCAGCCGAAGACAAGCGCGTAGAACTCCTTCGCGCCCTCCGGGTCGGGGGTGACCAGCTCGTTCCAGCACATCGCGCCGGGCGCGTTGTACAGCTCGGCCCCGCGCATCGCCATCGGCTGCCACACGCTGAACACCGCGCCGGCCGGGTCGGCGAGGACCGCCATCCGGCCCTGCTGGGCGACGTCGAACGGGGAGACGACGACCTGCCCGCCGGCCGCCTCGGCCCTTGTGGCGACCAGGTCGGCGTCGTCGGTCGCCACGTACGTGGACCAGACCGGCACCTGGTCCGGCGTACCGGGTGGGCCGGCCCCGGCGACCGCCTTGCCGTCCTTGCGGAAGACGGTGTAGCCGCCGGCTTCCGGTTCGGGGGAGATCTCTCCGGTCCAGCCGAACAGCTCGGGGTAGAACCGTCGTGCGTCGTCCAGACCGGGCGTGGCCAGGTCGGTCCAGCAGGGCGTGCCGGGCTCGACGCCGTTCACGGTGACCCCTCTCGCCGGGGGCGGCTCCGCTCGCCCGCCCTGTCGGCATCGTGGCACCGCCGGGTCGGCCACCGGGCCGGAACCGGACAAAAGGTCAGCTGAAGCGGCGTCCCTCGTCCCGCCGGTACGCCCAGCCGGCGAGCGCGGCGAGCACCAGCACCCAGACCACGAGCATCACCAGCGCCCGGGTGTCCGGCCGGAAGTCGGTGACCGCCGCCCAGATCAGTTCCACGGCGCCCCTGGTCGGGAGGTAGGGCGCGATCGCCTTGATGAAGCCGGGCGCGTCGTCCGGCCCGGAGAGCAGGCCACCGCCGAACGCGAGCGGGAAGAAGATCACCTGCGCCACCACGATCGCGGCCTTGCTCGGCAGCGAGTAGCCGATCGCCAGGCCGAGCAGCGTGAACGGAACCGAGACCACGGCCACCGCGCCCAGGCCGAGCAGGAACCGCACTGCGCTGACCCGGGCGTCCGTGGCGACCGCCGCGATCACCACCACCGGAATCATCGAGACGTAGGTCAGGACCACCCCGGCCAGGATCCGCCCGGCCAGCCGCGGCGCCGGCCCGGTCGGCAGGGTCCGGGTGTACGGGTTCCAGGGCTGGTCGCGGTCCTCGGAGACGCCCACTCCGTACTGGAAGATGTTGGCGGTCATCACCGCGAAGGTCACCATGGCGGCGGTGGCGTAGGTGGCGCCGACCGGATCGTCGCCGGCGAACGGCACCACGAAGAAGAGCATCGAGGCGGCGGGGAAGAACGCGCTGCCCACCACCGCCACCGGCACCCGGACGATCTCCAACAGGTGGTAGCGGGCGTGGACCAGGGCGAGCGGCACGGCGGTCTCCTAGGCGGGGGTGGGCGCGGGCCGGTCGTCGGCCGTGATGGCGAGGAACGCCTCCTCCAGCGAGGTGGGCCGGACCTCCAGATCGTGGAACGGCACCCCGGAGGTGACCAGGTCGCGGACGAGCTGGTCGGCGTCGGTGGTGAGCAGGTGCACCCGCCCGTCGGCGCGTTCGGTGGTGACCACGCCCGGCAGCGCCGGCAGGTCGTCGGCGACCAGGCTGACCCGGCGTACGCCGACGATGCCGCGGATCGCGGCCACCGAGTCGTCGGCCAGCACCCGCCCGTGGCCGATCACCACCACCCGCTGCGCGAGCGCCTCCACCTCCTCCAGGTAGTGGCTGCTCAGCAGCACGGTGCCGCCGCCGGCGTGGAAGCCGCGGATCGCGTCCCAGAGCGCGTGCCGCGCCTCCACGTCGAGGCCGGTGGTCGGCTCGTCGAGCACCACCAGCCGGGGACGGCCGACGAACGCCAGAGCCACGGCGAGCCGGCGACGCTGGCCGCCGGAGAGGCCGCCGGTCTGCCGGCGTACCTGGTCGGCGAGGCCGAACCGGTCGAGCAGTTCGCCCCGCGGCACCGGGTCGGGGAAGTGCGCGGAGACGAAGTCGACCACCTCGCCGACCCGCAGCGTGCCGGGCAGGCCGGTCTCCTGCGGGGTGACACCGAGTTGCCGCCGGCTCGCCGGGTCGCGCGGGTCGCCGCCGCACAGCTCGACCCGGCCGGTGGTCGGGCGGCGCAGCCCGACCAGCAGGTTGATCAGCGTGCTCTTGCCGGCGCCGTTCGGGCCGAGCAGGCCGACCAGCTCCCCGGACCGGACGGTCAGGTCGACCCGGTCCAGCGCCAGCACGTCGCCGTAGCGGCGGCTGACCTGTTCGGCGCGGGCCAGGATCATCGGCGATCTCCTCGCAGGTAAGTGCTGTGCCTCCCTTGTCTACCGTGCGTGCGCCAGCCCCGCTGTCCCCTGACCGGGTGCTCACATCCCCTAGTCTGGTGGCGCCGTCGACGACGGTGGAAGTTCCGACCGGACACTGGGGAGGGTCCGTGACCAGTCCGAGCAGGAATCTCGACGTCCAGCCGGAGGCGCTGAGGGCGTTCGCCGCCGCCTCCCGGGACCGGGCCGGCCGGTTCCGCGAGCTGGAACGGGTGTTCCGCGACGGCCACGTGGCCCGGCACTCCTTCGGTGTGATGCCCGCGTCGTTCAGCCTCGCCGCCGCGTACGAGCAGCAGTTCGAGGCGTGCCTGCAGGGGCTGGCGGACGGTGCCGAGACCATGCTGACCGTCGCCACGGGGCTCGCCGAGACCGCCGCCGCCTACGACGACACGGACTCGGCGAACGACACGATGTTCACCGCCGGCGGCTGAGGGGGAACGGCATGAGCACCGAGGCGCTCCAGCGCAACAAGACCTACTTCGAGCAGATCGTGTCGGGCACGCCCGACCCGTTCAAGCCGCTGTCGAACGCGGTGCTGTGGCCGTTCGAGCAGCTCCTGGAACTGGTCGCCGGTGAGCCGGACGACCTGATGCGGGCGGCCCAGCTCGCGATGACCACCGGGGAGGCGGTCCGGCAGATCGCCGGTGACCAGATCGCCGACCGGGCGCGGCTGCGCGGCGCCTGGGACGGCGACGCGGCGGAGAAGTTCCACGCCTCGATGCAGTCCATCGAGGAGGCGATGGACGATCTGGCAAAGGGGCTGGACGGCACCAAGGAGGTGCTCGTCGACTCCGCGAACGCGTCGGTGGACGCGTTCAACCTGCTGGTCGAGCTGATCCTGGAGTTCCTGCTCTGGTTCCTGACCGAGATCATCATCGCCGCGGTGGCGGCGGCGCTGAGCGCCGGCGTGAGCCTGGCCGCCACTGTGGTGCGGGTGCTGGCCCGGCTCGCCACCACCGTCGGCCGTATGGTCAAGATCGTGGCGCGGTTCGCGGAGATCCTCACGAAGCTCGCCACCAAGCTCCAGAAGGTCGCCAACCTGCTCGACCACTACGCCAAGGTGGTGATGGAGCTGCGCCGGGCCAAGAAGGCGTACAGCGCGTTCAACAAGTCCGGCTACACGAAGGCGGCGCTCGCCTTCAAGGTCGAACGCGCCGCCGTGCTCTTCCCGGGCAAGTTCGCCATCAACCAGGCGTCCCCGGTGAACATCCCCGGCATCGGCGGCGCCCTGCTCGACACCGGGATGGGCCTGCACGACGTCTCCGACGGGCGCAAGGACCGCAACTACCTGGTGGACGGCACGTACCGCGACGACCTCGGCCCGTACACAAAGGGCGTGCAGAACGTGTTCGACTCGATCGTGAACTGAGAGGCAGCAATGACGTTCCCGGCCCTGGACCGGATCGAGGCGCTGGCCCGCAACCTGGACGGGTGGCAGCGCGAACTCGGCGCGCGGATGGCCGAGCTGGAGCAGAGCAGCGCCGAGGGGGTCAGCGACTCCGGTCTGGTCACCGTCGTGGCCGCCGCCGACGGCAAGATCCTCTCCACCGACATCAACGCGCGGGCCATGCGCTTCGACTCCTACACGCTCGCCGAGGAGATCACCTCGGCGGCGAACCGGGCGCAGGAGGCCGCCGCCGCCCGGGTACGCGAGATCGTCGGCGAGGTGATGGGCAACGCGCCGGGCGCGGAGCGCCCCGCCGACGACGGCTACGGCCACGACCGATACTGATTCGATGGACGAGACCAGATACCGCGACCGGATCGGCCTGCTCGTCGAGCCGGGCGAGCGCGTCCTGGCCCACGCCAAGGCCGACGTCGGCCAGGGGCTCGCTCCGGCACCGCCGCCCGAGCCGGAGTCCACCGCCGAGCCGAGCCGGCGGACTGTCGGCTCGGTGCTGCTCAACATCCTGCTGCCCCTGGCCACCTGGGACCGCGGCGACCGCCTGGTCGACGCGATCGGTTGGGGGATCGCCGGACGCGGCGCCCCCGGTTCGGCCGCCTCCCGGCTGCACCGCGCGCTCCGCCCGCCCCGGCCCGACCTCCAGGTCCGGGAGACGCTGCTCGCGGTCACCGACCGGCGGCTGGTGGTCTGCCGTACCGGCGGGGTCAAGCTGCTGGCCGGGCGCGAGGCCGAGGAACGCGCGCTGGCCGAGACCGCCGTGGCCTGGTCGGCCGCGCGCGGCGAGGTCGCCTCCGCGCGGGTGGGCTGGCACCGGCTCAACCCGAAGCGGCTGCGGATCGACTTCACCGACGGCTCCTGGCTGTCGTTCACCGTGCCGATCGCCGAGTCCGGCCGCCCGCTGCGCGAGGTCGCCGCCGCACTGTCCGCCTGACCGGACCGCCCTGCCGGGCCCGCGACGGGCCGTCCGGGACCGCTGTCGGCCGGCCACGTCAGCGCGGCCGGGCCCCGCGTCAGGCGGTCAGCGGCCCGGGCAGCGGCTCGCGGTGCAGCACGGCCAGGCGGGAGACCGCCCGGGTCAGCACCACGTAGAGGCGGTGCAGCCCGCGCGGCTCGGCGGCCACGATCGCGGCCGGCTCGACGACCACCACGTGGTCGTACTCCAGGCCCTTGACCAGCGTCGCCGGGACCACCGTGACCCGCGTCGCGGCCTCGACGTCGTCGGCCGTAGCGGTCTCGACGCCCGCGTCGGCGAGCGCCGCGCGGAGCCGGTCCACCGCGTCGTCGGCGGCGATCACACCGACCGAGCCGTCGTGCGCGAGCGCCGCCCGCACCTCGGCCACCGTCGCGGCCGTCAGGTCCTCGGCGGTACGCACATCGAGCGCGCCGTCGTTGCGGAGCGACCGGGCCGGGGGTACGTCGACGGCGAGCGCCGGCAGCAGCCGGTTCGCGAACGCCACCACCGCGGCGGGCACCCGGAAGCCTACGCTCAGCGGCACCACAGCGGCGTCCGGCTTGCCCAGGTGGGCCAGGGACTCCCGCCAGTCGGTCGCCGCCCAGGGCGCGGTGCCCTGGGCCAGGTCGCCGAGCAGCGTGATCGAGCCGTGCTCGCTGCGCCGGGCGATGGCGCGGCACTGCATCGGGGAGAGGTCCTGCGCCTCGTCGACCACCACGTGCCCGAAGCCGGCGGGCCGTTCCAGCAGCCCGGCCACCTCGTCGATGAGTACCGCGTCGGCGGCGGTCCACCGGGTCGCCTTCGCGGTGCGTGCGACCTTGCCGGACCGGAACAGCTCCTGCTCCTCGGGCGTGAGCAGGCCCTCCGCGGCGGCGGCCAGCGCGTCCGCGTCGGTACGCAGCCGGTGCAGCAGTCCGTCCGGCGTGAGTGCCGGCCAGACCGTGTCGAGCAGGTCGGTGACCGGCTTGATCCGGCTCATCCGGCGTAGCCAGGCGTCGTTCGGTGACTCCGCCCGGCGCGCCTCGGCCTGGCGTTGCAGCAGCCCCACCACCCGGGCCCGGACCCGCTCCCGGCCGGTGGCGTAGGGCAGACCCTCCTGCCGCGTCTCGGTGACCAGCCGGTGCAGCGGGTCCAGCCCGATCCGCCACCGGTACGAGCCGTCCGACACCATGATCGGCTCGGTCGGCGTACCGATGTGGGCGTCGACGGCCCGGCGCAGCACCTCGGCCATCCGGACGTCGTGCTTGAGCGCGGCGGCGGCCGGGTCGTCGACCGCGCGGACCGGCACCCGCGCGACCAGGTCCTCCACTGTGGCCTGCTCGACCTCGACCTCACCGAGCGCCGGCAGCACCGCCGCGATGTACGACAGGAACGCCCGGTTCGGCCCGACGATCAGCACGCCCGAGCGGCGCAGCCGTTCCCGGTGCAGGTAGAGCAGGTACGCAGCGCGGTGCAGCCCGACCGCCGTCTTCCCGGTGCCGGGCGCGCCCTGGACGCAGATCGAGTCGGCCAGGTCGGCCCGGACCAGCTCGTCCTGCTCCGGCTGGATGGTGGCGACGATGTCGCGCATCGGGCCGACGCGGGGACGCTCGATCTCGGCGGTGAGGATGCGGCTGGCGGTGCCGAGTTCCTCGCCCCGGTCCAGGTGCTCGTCCTCGAAACTGGTCAGCGTCCCGGCGCTGAACCCGAACCGGCGGCGTACGGCGACACCCTGCGGGTCACGTGCGCTGGCCCGGTAGAACGACCGGGAGACCGGGGCACGCCAGTCCAGCACCAGCGGCTCGCCCAGCTCGTCGGTGACGTGCCGGCGCCCGACGTGGTACTCCCGTCCGGCGTGGTCCGGGTCGTCGCCGCCGAAGTCCAGGCGGCCGAAGAACAGCGGGGTGGTCGGGTCGTCGGCCAGTTCCTTGACCCGCCGGGCCATGTGCCGGCCGAGCTGCTCGGCGGTGTACGAGTCACCGGCCACCTTGTCACCGGTGGCGAAGAGCGCCTCGGCGCGTTCCCGCATCCGTTTAAGCGCGGCGCGGGAGGCGCCGAGGTGGGCACGTTCGGCGGTCAGTTCGGCGTCGAGACCGGGTGTGGCGTCAAGATCGGTTGCGGGCACTGTGAACTCCGATGGCTCAACTGAGGCTCGCTCGCGTGTCCGGGGCGGTTGGCCTGCTCCCGGCGCGGGGACGTCCGCTGCGGTGCATGCTCACCGCGGCCGTCGGGCGGCCATCGACTTTACGGGAGCACCGGCAGGTCGCGCCAACGATTTTCGGGTGTCGGCCGCGGGGTGTGTGTCGGCCGGTCCGGCCTGGCGGCAATCATTGAGGCATGACCGAGGCGCTTCCCGGCCGGAGCCGGGTGACGATCAGTGATCCGCAGGTGATGCGGGCGCTCGCTCACCCGGCCCGCATGGCGATCATGGAACATCTCGGCACGCTGGAGGGCGGTGCGACGGCCACCGAGTGCGCCGAGATCGCCGGCCTGTCGCCGAGCGCCACCAGCTACCACCTGCGCGAGCTGGCGAAGTTCGGGCTGGTCCGGCAGGCGCCGGGCCGGGGTGACGCCCGGGAGCGGGTCTGGCAGGCGGTGAATCCGTCGTTCCATGTCGAGGTGGGGCCGGACGCCGACCCGGAGGCGCGTGCCGCCGAGGCGGCCCTGGTCGAGGCGCACATGGTCCGTGACGCCCAGCGGGTCCGGGACTGGTTGCGCCGCGCGCCGGACGAGTCGCCGGAGTGGTACGCGGCCACCTGGTTCAGCGACAGCATGCTGCTCATGACCGCCGAGGAGCTGACCGAGCTGAACCAGGCGGTCCAGGCGCTGATGGAGCCGTACCGGCGGCGGACCCGGACCGATCCGCCGGCAGGCGCTCGGCCGGTGGCGACGCAGTACCGGGCGATGCCCGTCGACTGAGGGGTTGCGCGCGTCAGTTGTGAAGGATTACTTTCGAAGTATGTCCTTCACAACTGACGAGTCGCGCTGGCCGGACGTCTGGCTCGCGGCCACCGCGCGCGGCATCTCCAGTTGCGGGGACTTCCTCGCCGCCGCCACGCTCACGCTCGCCCTCCAGTCCGCCGGTGCCGGCGGACTCGCCGTCTCCGGGCTGCTGCTCGCCGCGACGCTGCCGCTCGTGGTGCTCGCGCCGCTGACCGGCCGGCTCGCCGACCGCGTGGACAGCCGGGTGCTGCTCGTCGCCGCCGGTCTCGCGCAGGCCGCGGTCTGCCTGGCCCTCGCGTACGCGCGGGATCCGGTGCTGGTGATCGCGCTGGTGGCGCTGCTGGCGACCGGGCTCGCGGTCACCCAGCCGGCGATCGCCGCGCTGGTTCCGGTGATGGTGCGGCCCGAGGACCTGCCCCGGGCGGGCGCGCTCAACCAGACCGCCGGGACGCTCGGCGCGCTCGCCGGTCCGGCGCTGGCCGGGCTGCTCGTCGGGCAGTTCGGCACCCGGGTGCCGCTGCTCGTCGACGCGTTCAGCTACCTCGCGCTGGTGGCGGCCGGGCTGCTCATCCGTACCCGCCGGGGAGGGCGCCGGACGCCGGCCGCAGTCGCCGCGGCGGTCGCGCCCGCCTGGCGGCTGCGCCGTGACCCGCTGCTGACGGTGATGGTCGGCAGCGTGGCCGCGGTGATCGGCGCGGTCGGCGCGGTGAACGTGATCGAGGTCTTCTTCATCCGGGAGACGCTCGGCAGCAGCACCACCGTGTACGGCCTGGTCACCGGCTCCTGGACGCTCGGCATCGTGCTCGGCGCGTGGCTGTTCGCCCGGGTCGCCCGCCGGCTCGCCGACGACGGCGCGCTGCTCGGCGCCGGGCTGGTGCTGCTCGGCGGCTGCTGCCTGGCGGTGCTCGTCTCGGCCGCGGTGCCCTCGGCCTGGCTGCTCGTGCCCATCTGGCTGGCCGGCGGCGTGGCAAACGGCGGCAACAACGTCTTCGACCAGTTGCTGCTGGCCCGGCGGGTGCCCGAGGCCTCCCGGGGCCGGGCGTTCGCCGTCTTCGGAGCGGCCGCGCAGGGCGCGGCGATGGGCGGCTACCTGGTCGGCGGCCTGCTGCTGGAGGTGGCCGGCCCGCGCGTCCTGATCGCCGGCTGCGGCGCGGCCGGCCTGCTGGTCGTGGTGGCGCTGCTCGGGCCGGTCCGACGCGCGGCACGCGCCGAGCGAGCCGCCGTCGCCCGCGCGGCCACGCCTGCCGCCGCCGTGGCAGGCGGTTAGGCGCGGAGGTGCGGAGTTCACCACTCGATCGGATCCCCCGGCGGCGAGGTCGGAGCCACGGCGATACGGTCGGGTCATGGCCGACCGCATCGCCCGCCCCCGCGTGGGGCACATCCAGTTCCTCAACTGCCTGCCGATCTACTGGGGGCTGATGCGGTCCGGCGCGCTGATCGACGTCGACCTGCACAAGGACTCGCCGGATCGGTTGAGCGCCGACCTGGTCGCCGGTGACCTGGACATCGGCCCGATCACGCTGGTTGAGTTCCTCAAGCACGCCGACGACCTGCTGCTCCTGCCGGACCTGGCGGTCGGCAGCGACGGGCCGGTGCTCTCGGTGAACGTGGTGTCCACCCGCCCGCTGGGCGAGCTGGACGGCGCCCGGGTGGCGCTCGGCTCCACGTCGCGTACCGGGGTGCTGCTGGCCCAGCTGCTGCTCGCCGAGCGGCACGGGGTGCGCCCGGAGTACTTCCGCTGCCCGCCGGACCTGACCCAGATGCTGCTGGAGGCCGACGCCGGGGTGCTGATCGGTGACGTGGCGCTGCGCGCCCTCTACGAGGCGCCGGCCAAGGGCCTCGAGGTGACCGACCTGGGACAGGCGTGGCACGACTGGACCGGCCTGCCGATGGTGTTCGCCGTCTGGGCGGTACGTCGCGAGTTCGCCGCAGCCCACCCGGGCCTGGTCAAGGAGGTGCACGAGGCGTTCCTGCGCTCGCGTGACCTGTGCCTGGCCGAGCTGGACCAGGTAGCGGAGGCGGCGGCCCGCTGGGAGACGTTCGACGCGGCGACGCTCGCCACGTACTTCCGGGCGCTCGACTTCTCGCTCGGTGAGCGGCAGGTGGCCGGGCTGCGTGAGTTCGCCCGCCGGGCGGCCGCGTACGGGGAGGTGCCGGCGCTGCCGGCCGGCGGCCCGGAGTTCTTTCAGGGCTGACCGCGCCGCCGCCCGGGGCTCAGGTCGCGGGGCGCAGCAGCGCCTTGGTGATCCGTTCGCAGGCGTCCATGCCGTACTCCCAGCCGCCCTCGACGCCGAACGGGGTGCGCAGCATCACGCCCATCGTCCAGGTGTCGCCGATGGCCAGGCAGTTGACGTGGTACTCCTCTTCCTTGTCCCGGTCGATCCACCCGTTCTTGATGGCGATCTTCTTCTGCTGGGCCGCCGGGAACGCCTTGCGGATGCCGAAGTCGCCGGGAGCGCGGACCTGGCGCATCTCGTTGAGCAGCCACTTGGTCCACTTCGGCCCGGCCGCGCGGCCGTCGTCGATGCAGAGACCGAGCCGGGCGGTGTCCCGAGGGGACAGTTCGGTGCGGCTCCAGCCGCCGTCGGAGGCGACCTCGCTGTCGGTCAGCTTGCAGATCGAGATCAGCCGCTCGATCGAGTCCGAGCCGCCGACGTTCTCGTAGAACTCCTGGGCGCGGGTGTTGTCGCTGTCCCGGATGATCTTCGTGGCATCGGCGAGCTTTGCATCGCTCGGCGTCTTGCCGTCCTCGGCGCTCAGGCGCAGGTAGTCGGCCACCACCCAGGACTTGATCAGCGACGCGGTCGTGCTGGTCTCGCCCATGTTCGCCGAGCCGATGATCTTCCCGGTGCGCTTGTCCAGCACGGACCAGGCGTACCAGCCCTTGATCTTGAGGCTGTCCAGGTTCTTCGCCTGGAACGGCAGCGGGGCGATCGACGGTGAGGGGGCGACGCGTGGCGCGTTGCGGTCGACGGACTGCTGAGTGGACCGCTCGTTCGTCGGTTCGGGACGTGAGTTCGCGGTCGCCTCCAGCGGCGAGCCGGGGATCACGCGCAGGGAGAGGCCGAGCAGGCCGACGAGGACCGCAGCCAGGGCGCTGAAGGCGAGTGGACGCCGATAGCTGCCGGGCCGACGCCGGGCACCGGCCATCAGAGCTTCCCGACCGGCTGCTGCGGCACCTTGAGTGCGGCGCCGGGCTGCGGCGTCACGAGCTGGGTGGCGACGGCGGCGCACATCTTCGCACCGTACGGCAGGCCGGCGCGGCCCGGGTACCGCATCATCACGGAGAGACTCCACTTGTCGGTGAACGCCAGGCAGCTGACGTGCCAGTTGCCGTCGTAGGCGAGCTGGGTCCAGCCGTTCTTCATGTGCACCGGGCCCTGCGCCTTGATCGTCGCGGGCAGGCCGTCGATGATGCCCCACCGGCCGCCGCCGGAGCGTTCCCCCTGCTTGTTGACGCTGCCGGCCACCTTGGTCATCTCGGTGAGCAGCCACTTGGTCCACTTGGGCCCGGCGGCGCGGCCGTCGGCGATGCAGTCGCCGAGGCGGACCGCGTCACGCGGGGACATCTCGGTGAAGCTCCACCAGCCCTTGTACTGGGGTACGTCGCCGGGCTTGGTGTCGGTCAGACCGCAGATCCGGATCGCGCGCGCGATGACCGGGTCCGGTTTGCCGCCCGGCTGGGGCCTGTAGGAGCCGCCGGCCGCCCGGTAGACCCGGTTGGCGCCGTCGTCGTCGCTGTTCCGGATCGCCAGGATCGCCGCCTTCTCGAGGTCGGCGGCCGGCTTCTTGTCGCCGAGCTGACGAAGGTAGTCCGCGACGATCCAGGCCTTGAGCATCGACTCGGTGGAGCTGGTCTGGTTCATGTTCTTCGCGCCGGTGACGGTGCCGGTCTCGCGGTCCATCAGGGCCCAGGAGAAGAACTCGCCCTTGAAGTTCACCGACACCGGGGCGTCGGCGAGCGTCGGGGGCGCGGGCGCGGTCGGCGTCGGCGCCGGGACCTGCGCACCGCCGCCGAGGCCGCCCGCGTCGTCGCCGCCGGCGAGCTTCGCGTACGCGGCCGGCACCAGCATGACGCCACCGATGATGATCGCCACGATGGCGACCGCCATGGTCACGCGAGGTCGCATGAGTGGTGAGCTCCAGATGTCTGGCCGGGGGGACCGGCACTTCCGCATGGGTCCGGCCCGGTCGCCGGCAGGCCGGGGGACGATGGCCTGAACGGTGACGATCATGAAGCCGAACGGTTTGCCGGGGGGAAGTCTACTTCCGGACAGCCCTGATGCCAGGTCTCGACACCCGTGACTTTGCCGGTTGGGCGGGATATTGAGGCACTTTGCCGCCCTTGGGGGATTTCTTCCATTCAGAGTGATCGACATCACAGCTACCAGCGCCGATGGCGGCGCGCGCACGGCCGGTGACGCCAGGTGGTCCGGAAACCTGTTACACCCTCTGGTGTCATTCGTGCCGAGCTGTAACACTGGCTGCATGTATGGCAATGACTTCGCCCCGCCGGAGGACGCTCCGGGCGGCGGCCTGCTCGGCGAGGTGGAGGCGGCGGAGGCGGCGCTGCGCGAGGCGGCGGCACGCGCCCGGCGCGGTGGCGCGGCCCCGGACGAGGACGTCGAGGCGTACTTCGCCGACGTCATCGGCGCCGACCAGAAGATCGAGCCCCGCGACTGGATGCCCGAGGCGTACCGCCGGACGCTGATCCGGCAGATCGCCCAGCACGCGCACTCCGAGATCATCGGCATGCAGCCGGAGGGCAACTGGATCAGCCGGGCGCCGTCGCTCAAGCGCAAGGCGATCCTGCTCGCGAAGGTGCAGGACGAGGCCGGTCACGGCCTCTACCTCTACGCGGCCGCCGAGACGCTCGGCATCAGCCGCGACGAGCTGGTGGAGCTGCTGCTCGAGGGGCGGCAGAAGTACAGCTCGATCTTCAACTACCCGACGCTGACCTGGGCCGACGTGGGCGCGATCGGCTGGCTCGTGGACGGCGCGGCGATCGTCAACCAGGTGCCCCTGTGCCGCTGCTCCTACGGCCCGTACGCCCGGGCGATGATCCGGGTCTGCAAGGAGGAGTCGTTCCACCAGCGGCAGGGCTACGAGATCCTGCACACGCTGGCGCACGGCACCCCGGCGCAGAAGGCGATGGCGCAGGACGCGGTGGACCGCTGGTGGTACCCGTCACTTGCCATGTTCGGCCCGCCGGACGGCGACTCGACGCACAGCGCCCAGTCCATGGCCTGGAAGATCAAGCGCTTCTCCAACGACGAGCTGCGCCAGCGCTTCGTCGACATGTGCGTCGGCCAGGCCGAGGTGCTCGGCCTCACCCTCCCCGACCCGGACCTGCGCTGGAACGACGAGCGGCAGGCGTACGACTACACCCAGCCCGACTACGACGAGCTGATGCGGGTGATCAAGGGCGACGGCCCGTGCAACAGGGAGCGCATGGCGCACCGGCGCAAGGCGCACGCCGACGGCGCGTGGGTACGGGAGGCCGCCGCGGCGTACGCCGCGAAGCGGGCGGAGCGAAAGGCAGTAGCGGCATGAGCGGCCCATCCTCTCCCCTATGGGAGGTCTTCGTGCGGGCCCGTCGTGGCCTGTCGCACACCCACGTCGGCAGCCTGCACGCGCCCGACGCCGAGATGGCCCTGCGCAACGCCCGGGACCTCTACACCCGCCGCCAGGAGGGCGTCTCCATCTGGGTGGTGCCGGCGAGCGCGATCACCGCGTCCAGCCCGGACGAGAAGGACGCGTTCTTCGACCCGGCCGCCGACAAGGTCTACCGGCACCCCACCTTCTACGAGGTCCCCGAAGGGGCTGCGCACCTATGAGCGCGAGGAGTGAGCCGATTTTGCGAGCCCCGCAGTCGCGAACGGAAGGTGGCTCTGTGCCGTTGTTCGACTTCACGCTCGCCGTCGGCGACGACGCGCTGATCGCCGCGCAGCGCCTCGGTGAGTGGACCTCCCGCGCGCCCGAGATGGAGGAGGACATCGCGCTCGCCAACATCGCCCTGGACCAGCTCGGCGCGGCGCGGCTGCTGCTCACGTACGCGGGCGAGCTGGAGGGCGCGGGCCGCGACGAGGACGACCTGGCCTACCTGCGCGACGACCGCGAGTTCCGCAACTGCCTGCTGGTCGAGCTGCCCAACGGCGACTTCGGCGTGACCATGACGAAGCTGTTCTTCCTGGCCGCGTACCAGTCGCCGCTCTACACGGCGCTGGCCGGCTGTGCCGACGAACGGCTCGCGGCGGTCGGGGCGAAGGCGCGCAAGGAGTCGGCGTACCACCTGGACCACGCCGCGCTGTGGGTGAAGCGGCTCGGCGACGGCACCGAGGAGTCGCACCGGCGGATGCAGGACGCGGTCGACCAGGTGTGGCCGTACGTCCACGAGCTGTTCGCCCCGGACCCGGCGGCGCCGGTCGACCCGTCCACCCTTCGGGCCGACTTCGACGCCACCGTGTCCGCGGTGCTGGACGAGGCCACGCTGACCCGGCCGGAGACCGGCTGGGCACCCGGTGGCGGTCGGGACGGCCTGCACACCGAGCACCTGTCCTACCTGCTCGCCGAGATGCAGGTGCTGCACCGCGCCCACCCCGGAGCCCGCTGGTGAGCAGCGCGAGGGCGGCCGCGGCGGCGGTGGTGGACCCGGAGATCCGGGTCATCACCATCGACGAGCTGGGCATCCTGCGCGCTGTCGACGAGGAGCCCGGCACCGGCCGGGTCGTCGTCACCATCACCCCCACCTACACCGGCTGCCCCGCGATGGACGTGATCCGGGAGGACATCCGCCGGGCGCTGGCCGCCGCCGGGCATCCGGACGCCGAGGTCCGCACCGTCTACCACCCGGCGTGGAGCACCGACTGGATCTCCGACACCGGCCGGGCCAAGCTCGCCGCCGCCGGCATCGCCCCGCCCGCGCCGCGCGGCGACGACACGGTGGTGCCGCTGACCCTCGCCGTACGCTGTCCGCGCTGCGGGTCGCCGGAGACCACCCAGATCAGCCGCTTCGGCTCCACCGCGTGCAAGGCGCTGTGGCGCTGCCGGTCCTGTTCCGAACCCTTCGACCACCTGAAGGCGCTGTGACTGTCACCATCACCCGGCCGGTGCGCCGCCGGCCGGTCTTCCACCCGCTGCCCGTCGCCGCCGTGGACCGGCTCACCGACGACTCGGTGTCGATCACGTTCGCGGTGCCGGAGGAGCTGCGCGAGACGTTCGCGTTCTCCGCCGGGCAGCACCTCACCGTCCGCCGTCCGGCAGGCTCCGACGGCGAGGAGGTGCGGCGGTCGTACTCGATCTGCTCCACCCCCGACGAGCTGGCCCGGCACGGCCGGTTGCGGGTCGGGGTGCGTGAGGTCCCGGGTGGGGCGTTCTCCGCGTACGCCTGCGGCGCGCTGCGCGGCGGCGACACCGTCGAGGTGCTGCCGCCGCTGGGCCACTTCACCTCCGCGTTCACCCCGGACCGGGCCCGCCGGTACGGCGCGGTGGTCGCCGGTTCCGGCATCACCCCGGTCCTCGGGCTGGCCGCGACCGCGCTGGCCACCGAGCCGCGCAGCACGTTCACGCTCGTGTACGGCAACCGCACGGCGAACTCGGTGATGTTCGCCGAGGAGCTGGCCGACCTGAAGGACCGCTATCCGACCCGGCTGCACCTGGTGCACGTGCTGTCCCGCGAGATGGGCGAGTCGGCGCTGCTGTCCGGGCGGATCGACGCCGACCGGCTGACCCGGCTGCTCGACACCGTCGTACCCGGTGACGAGATCGAGGAGTGGTTCCTCTGCGGCCCGTACGGCATGGTGGTGGACGCCAAGGCGGTGCTGGCGGGTCGCGGCGTGCCGGACGCGGCGGTGCACACCGAGCTGTTCCACGTCGACGCCCCGCCGGAGCCGGTGCGGCGGGGGACCGACCGGCCCGGGACCGGCACCGAGGTGACGATCCTGCTGGACGGGCGCTCGTCCAGTTTCACGATGGGCCGGGACGAGCGGGTGCTCGACGCGGCGCTGCGGGTGCGTGGCGAGTTGCCGTACGCCTGCAAGGGCGGGGTGTGCTCGACCTGCCGGGCCAAGGTGACGTCCGGTGAGGTGACGATGGCGCGCAACTACGCGCTGGAGCCCGACGAGGTCGCCGCCGGTTACGTGCTGACCTGCCAGTCCAGCCCCGTCACCGACGAGCTCACAGTCGACTACGACGCGTAGGGGCGTCGCCGGGTCAGAGCATCACGGGCGGTGCCGTGGCGGCGCGGCCACGGGCCCGGCTGACATGGCCGCGCCATCCGCCGACCAGCGCGAACAGGGTCCATCCCGCCGCGCCGAGCACGAGCATGCCCCGCTTCCCGTCCGGGTCCACGTCCCGCGCGTCGGCCAGTTCCACCTCGCCCCGCGGGTCGACGAGCACCGTCAGCCGCTGGCCGACCCGGTAGCCGGGGGAGCTGCCCCGGTAGACCAGCGGCTCGTCGAGCCGGCCGGAGTCGCCCTGGAGGACGAACTCGTGCCGCTTGCCGACGGTCTCCACGTCGGTGATGGTCACCTGCTGGGCGACGCCGCGTTCCCGAAGGACCGACTCCGGCGCGAGCTGCACGGTGCCCACCAGCACGAACATGGCCGGCAGCACCGACAGGAGGGTCAGCCACCAGCCCCGGTGCAGCAGGCGCAGGCCGACCGCGAAGGCGAGGCAGCCGGCCAGGGCGACGGAGATCGGCACCGCGATCGGCAGTCCCACGGTGAGGTGGCCGACCACCGCGCTGACCGCGATCACGGCGAGGCCGAAGCCGACGAGCACGGCGGTCATGGTGAGGGACCAGAGGGCGGAGCGGGCGCCGGCCACGTGTACGGGGGTGGGCGGGGGCGATACGACTGACACGCCAGGAGCGTAGGCGGGCGGCGCCAGCGCTCCGCTTCCCGCAGTGGCGTTTCGGGTCGACCGCCATCCGTGACGCGTAGAACGTTACGTCCTACACTTGCCTCATGGAGCAGATCGCCGTCCGGGAGTTGAATCAGCACACCAGCCGGGTGCTGGCGCGGGTGCGCGCCGGTGAGACGGTCGAGGTGACCGATCGGGGTGAGCCGATCGCCCGCCTCGTGCCGGTGCTGGCCGGTGACGCGCTTCTCGGCCGGTTGGTGGCCGAGGGCCGGGCCATGGCCCCGACCACGACCGGCCCGGTCCCGATGCCGCCGGTGCTCGGGGATCCCGCGGTGGACGCGGCGGCCGCGCTGGTCGAGGCGCGCGACGAGGAGCGCTGGTGATCTACCTCGACTCGGCGGCGGTCATCAAGATGCTGCGGCGGGAGGCGGAGACGGCGGATCTGCTCGGCTGGCTGAACGAGCGCGCCGGCACCGCCTTGGTGTCGTCAGCCCTCGTCGAGGTGGAGGTGCCACGGGCGTTGCGTCGAGCCGCTCCACAGGCGCTGGTGGGTGTCCCCTCGCTGCTGGGACGTCTCTACCGGGTCGAGATCGATGCCACGGTCCGGGCGACGGCGGGCGCGTATCCGGAGCCGATGCTGCGCAGCCTGGACGCCGTTCACCTCGCCACCGCCGAGATCCTGGCCCGGCAGGCGGCGGCCGAGTTCGTCGCATTCGTCACGTACGACAAGCGGCTGCTGGAGGCGGCCAAGGCGATCGGGCTGCCAGTGGCCAGTCCGGGCATGCCTTGACCGGGTGGGTCTCTCGTCACCGGGTGAGGAGTGGCGTTTCCCGCCGTCGGGCCCGCGACGTACGCTCGGGGATGTGACGGCGAACCGGGAGATCGACGACATCCTGCAACGCGGCGCGGACGGCGGGCGGATCACGCCCGAGGAGGCGCTGCTGCTCTACACCGACGCGCCCTTCCACGCGCTGGGCGAGGCGGCCGACGCGGTACGGCGACGCCGCTACCCGGACAACATCGTCACGTACCTCATCGACCGCAACATCAACTACACGAACGTCTGCGTGACGGCGTGCAAGTTCTGCGCGTTCTACCGGGCCCCCAAGCACAAGGAGGGCTGGACCCACCCGACCGAGGAGATCCTGCGCCGTTGCGGCGAGGCGGTCGAGCTGGGTGCCACCCAAGTCATGCTCCAGGGCGGGCACCACCCGGACTACGGCGTCGAGTACTACGAGGAGCTGTTCTCCTCGGTCAAGAAGGCGTACCCGCAGCTCGCCATCCACTCGATCGGCCCGAGCGAGATCCTGCACATGGCGAAGGTCTCCGGCGTGAGCCTGGACGAGGCCATCGCCCGGATCAAGGCCGCCGGCCTGGACTCGATCGCCGGCGCCGGCGCCGAGATGCTGCCGGACCGGCCGCGTAAGGCGATCGCGCCGCTGAAGGAGTCCGGCGCGCGCTGGCTGGAGGTCATGGAGCTGGCGCACCGGCAGGGCCTGGAGTCGACGGCCACCATGATGATGGGCACCGGCGAGACCAACGCCGAGCGCATCGAGCACCTGCGAATGATTCGCGACGTGCAGGACCGCACCGGCGGTTTCCGGGCCTTCATCCCGTGGACGTACCAGCCGGAGAACAACCACCTGAAGGGCCGCACCCAGGCGACCACGCTGGAATACCTGCGCCTGGTCGCGGTGGCCCGCCTGTTCTTCGAGACGGTCCCGCACCTGCAGGCGTCCTGGCTGACCACCGGCAAGGACGTCGGGCAGCTCGCGTTGCACATGGGCGTGGACGACCTCGGCTCGATCATGCTGGAGGAGAACGTCATCTCCTCGGCCGGTGCCCGGCACCGGTCGAACCTGCACGAGCTGATCGGCATGATCCGGTCGGCCGACCGGATCCCGGCCCAGCGGGACACGCTCTACAACCGGCTCGCGGTGCACCACACGCCCGCGGACGACCCGAGCGACGACCGCGTCGTCTCGCACTTCTCGTCGATCGCCCTGCCGGGCGGCGGCGCCGGGAGGTCGCTGCCGCTGGTCGAGGTCAACTGACCCGGTTCCGCCGTTCGGCCGGTCGGCCTCCGTCGTGCGGCCGGAGCTCCGCCCGTTTCCGGTGAAGCTTCGGCCAGGGGTCTTCACCTGCGTGATCACCGACGGCTAGCCTGCCCGCGCGACACCACCGATCCGGGCCGCGAGCAGGCAGGTAACAGGTCGGCGGCGACCCGGTCGAGCACGGCCCGGTGAGCCGACGACGCCATTACGCTTGCGGCGTCCGTCGGACCGTCGTCCTCCATCGGCCCATGAGGGCCGTTCACATAACGCACCGCGGCAGGGGCGGGATGGGTCATCCATCCCGCCCCTGCCGTCTGCCGGGATCGATGGAATTCCCACCGCAGGACGGTGGTGTGACGATGCGTCGCTCCGGTACCGTCCGTTCGTTCGGCACGTGATCACGAGTCCCTACCCCCGGGGGAACAATGACCTTCCGCTACCGGTCCACGCTGGCCCGCGCCGGCGTCGTGGCCCTGCTCTCCACCGCCGGTCTCGGCGCCGCCGCCGGCCCGGCACAGGCCGCTGGCAAGGCCGACCTCCAGCTCATCCCGCTCAGCTACCAGCTCGCCAAGGGCGTCACCGAGGCGAAGGCCAAGCCGTTCAAGTTCCAGGTGAACAACACCCTGGGAACCGTCGACGCGAAGGACGTCCGGGTCACCGTCGAGACGAAGGGCCTCAAGACCGCCAAGGTCGGCGTGCTGGTCCCGGCCGGCTGCGACATCCGTGGCACCACCTTCTCCTGCCTGCTCGGCGACCTGCCCGCCGGCACCACTGAGGACTTCGGCCTCCCGCTGTTCTCCACCGGCGGCAAGGGCGCGGCCGGCACGCTCACGGTCTCGATCAGCGCGGCGAACGGCACCGGCGTGCTCGACTCGGTCGACCACGACATCACCGTCACCGACCCCGGCTACGACCTCACGACCTGGGTCCAGGACGTGTACGCCGGCGTGGCCGTCGACGGCGACGACGCCGACGAGGCGGGCCTGCGCCCGGTCCGGCCGGGCGAGACCGCGCCGCTGGACTGGGCCGTGTTCAACGACGGCAGCGAGCGCGCCACCGGCATCAAGTACGGCATCGCGCTGCCGGCCGGTGTCACCTTCGCGAAGCTGCCCGACGGCTGCGTCGAGCAGAACCTGGGCGGCTTCGCCAACGCGTACTGCGAGGACCTGGGCGCGGTGCTCAAGCCCGGCCAGTACTACACCGCCGACGTCCGGGTGACTGTCGGCGCGGACGTGACCGAGAAGCTGCTCCGCCCGGGCTTCGTCTGGGCCGCCGGGCTGGACTCGGCCGCCGGCACGCCGGAGGAGAAGCCGAAGGTCGCCACATCGGCGCAGCGCCGCGCGTTCTCCGAGGCCGACGACGGTGACAACACCGCCCAGTTCGACGTCTTCGTCGACCAGAGCCCGCAGTCGACCCCGAGTCCGACGCCGACCGCCGGCCCGACCTCGTCGCCGACCGCCCAGCCGACGCCGACCGGTGGCGCTACGGCGGTGCCGACCCCGACCGCCGGTGGTGGCACGGGTGGCGGCACCGGCGACGGTGGCCTGCCGGTGACCGGCATGCAGGTCGGCCTGATCGGCGGCATCGGCGCGGCGGTGCTCGCCGCCGGCGCGGTGCTGATGATGCTGTCCCGCCGCCGCAAGGTGGTCCTCGTCGCTCCGGGCGAGGAGCGCACCGGCGACTGACCGGGGACCGATACGCGACCAGGGCGGGGTGGGTGACCATCCCGCCCTGTCGCGTACCCGGGGGGGAGCCGGGGGCGGCGCGGCTGGCAGAGTGGAGGGGTGAGCCGTACCCCGCAGGGCCAGCGCGCCAGCCTGGACAAGCAGCCGCACGAGGTCGCCGCGATGTTCGACGGTGTCGCGGCCCGCTACGACCTGACGAACACCGTCCTGTCGTTCGGGCAGGACCGGTCGTGGCGGCGGGCCACCCGGGCGGCGCTCGGGTTGCGGCCGGGCGAGCGGGTGCTGGACGTGGGCGCCGGCACCGGTGTGTCGACCGAGGAACTGGCCCACTCCGGGGCGTACGCGGTCGGCGCGGACCTGTCGCTGGGCATGCTGTACGCGGGCAAGCGCACCCGACCGGCCGTTCCGCTGCTGGCCGGGGACGCGCTGCGGTTGCCGTTCGCCGACGCCAGCTTCGACGCGGTGACCATCTCCTTCGCGCTGCGCAACGTCAACGACACCGACGCGGCGCTGACCGAACTGGCCCGGGTGACCCGGCCGGGCGGGCGGCTGGTGGTGTGCGAGTTCAGCACTCCGGTGAACCCGGCGTTCCGCACTGTCTACCTGTCGTACCTGATGCGGTCGTTGCCGGCGGTGGCCCGCGCGGTGTCGAGCAATCCGGACGCCTACGTCTACCTGGCGGAGTCGATCCGGGCCTGGCCGGACCAGGCGGCGCTGGCCGCGCGGATCGGCGCGGCCGGCTGGGGCCGGGTGGCGTGGCGCAACCTGACCGGCGGCGTCGTGGCGCTGCACCGGGCCGTCCGAAACTGACCGTCCGACCAGCTGACGCTGGTCATTTCGTGAATATCCGGTTTTGGTCTACTTTGTTCCGTAGGCTCGCCCCCATGACGGGACCAGACCAGGCCGCCACCGACGACGACGCCGCCGAGCTGATCGCGCAGCTCCGCGAGCTGGCCGGCGCGGATCCCGCCGATGTCCGGCAGGTCGTCGCCGAGGTGCTGGCCGCGCTGGACCGGGCCGCCGGTGGGGCGTTGCGCGACCATCTGCCCGAGGCGATCCGCCTCGACGCCGGGCTCGGACCGGCCGCGCAGGCGCGCCCCTGACCGGTCTCGACGCTCTTACCGGCGCGTTTCCGCGAAGTTAGGCCCCCCTCAGCGCGTACTGGTGTAACGCCGGTCATAGACTCCAACCGGATCGGCTTGTGAAGCATTTCACGAGCATGCGGGAGGAGGCGCGGATGACCGCGGTGGAGAACGACGCCGACGTCATCGTCGTGGGCGCCGGTCCCGGAGGATCGGCCACGGCGTACCACCTGGCGCGGCACGGCGTACGCGTGCTGCTGCTGGAGAAGACGGAGTTTCCCCGGGAGAAGGTCTGCGGCGACGGGCTCACGCCCCGCGCCGTGCGGCAGCTGATCCGGATGGGCGTGGACACCTCGCCCGAGGCGGGCTGGCTGCACAACAAGGGCCTCCGGGTGATCGGCGGCGGCATACGCCTGGAACTGGACTGGCCCGACCTGGCCAGCTTCCCCAACTACGGCCTGGTGCGCACCCGGCTCGACTTCGACGACCTGCTCGCCCAGCGTGCGGTCGCCGCCGGGGCGAAGCTGCAGACCAGCGTCAACGTCCTCGGGCCGGTGCTCGGCGCAGACGACCGGGTGATCGGCGTGCAGGCCGAGGTCGGCCCGGACAAGGAACCCGCCACGTTCCACGCGCCGCTCGTGGTCGCCGCCGACGGCGTCTCCGGCCGCTTCCCGCTCGCCCTCGGGCTCGCCAAGCGGGAGGACCGCCCGATCGGCGTGGCCGTCCGCCGCTACTACCGCTCGCCCGCGAAGCACGACGACGACTACCTGGAGTCCTGGCTGGAACTGCGGGCCAAGGGCAGCGACGCGCTGCTGCCCGGCTACGGCTGGATCTTCGGCCTCGGCGACGGCCGGGTGAACGTCGGCCTGGGCGTGCTGAACTCCTCCTCGGCGTTCGGCAAGACGAACTACCGCAAGCTGCTCACCGACTGGCTCGCGAACACCCCCGAGGACTGGGGGATGACCGACGAGTCCAACGCGGAGGGTCCGATCCTCGGCGCCGCGCTGCCGATGGGCTTCAACCGCGTCCCGCACTACACCCGCGGCGTGCTGCTCGTCGGTGACTCCGGCGGCATGGTCAACCCGTTCAACGGCGAGGGCATCGCGTACGCGATGGAGTCGGGCGAGATGGCCGCAGAGGTCGTCGTGCAGGCGCTGGCCCGCCCGGCCGGCGCGGAGCGGGAGCGGGCGCTGATGGCGTACCCGCAGGAGCTGAAGGCCCGCTTCGGCGGCTACTACCGGCTCGGCGGCGTCTTCGTGAAGCTCATCGGCCGCCCCGAGATCATGCGGATGGCGACCAAGCACGGCATGCCGCACCCGATGCTCATGCGCTTCGTGCTCAAGCTGCTGGCCAACCTGACCGACCCGCGCGGCGGGGACGCGATGGACCGGGTCATCAACGCGATGACGAAGGTGGCTCCGGCCGTGTAGAAGACGACCGGCCCGGGGCGGAACGCCCACGGGCCGGACAGAGATCGACCCCGCCGACCGAGGTCGTGAGGGACGTGAATAGTGTGATTTTGGCCAACCACCGAGGTCAGGGAAGGACGAGCAGGGGACAACGATGACGCTCTCTCCTTACGCACCCATCATCGGGCTGTTCGCCCTCGCTGCGGCGTTCGCGCTGTTCTCCGTGGCCGCTGCCCGACTCGCCGGCCCGCGGCGTCTGAACAAGGCCAAGCTCGAGGCGTACGAGTGTGGCATCGAGCCGAGCCCGCAGCCGGTCGGCGGCGGCCGGTTCCCGATCAAGTTCTACCTGACGGCGATGCTCTTCATCGTCTTCGACATCGAGATCATCTTCCTCTACCCCTGGGCGGTCTCCTTCGACGCCCTGCCGATCTTCGGCTTCGTGGAGATGGTCCTGTTCATCGTCGCGGTCTTCGTCGCGTACGCCTATGTGTGGCGTCGCGGCGGCCTGGACTGGGACTGAGGAGGTAGCAGATGGGCATCGAGGAGAAGCTCCCCTCCGGCGTCCTGCTCACCAGCGTCGAGAAGCTGGTCAACTGGACGCGGAAGACCTCGGTCTGGGGCGCCACGTTCGGTCTGGCCTGCTGCGCCATCGAGATGATGGCGGCGGGCGGCCCGCACTACGACATGGGCCGCTGGGGCATGGAGGTCTTCCGCGCCTCGCCCCGCCAGGCGGACCTGATGATCGTGGCCGGCCGGGTGAGCCAGAAGATGGCACCGGTCCTGCGCCAGATCTACGACCAGATGGCCGAGCCCCGCTGGGTCATCTCGATGGGCGTCTGCGCCAGCAGCGGTGGCATGTTCAACAACTACGCCATCGTGCAGGGCGTCGACCACGTCGTCCCGGTCGACATGTACCTCCCCGGCTGCCCGCCCCGGCCGGAGATGCTCATCGACGCGGTGCTCAAGCTGCGCGAGAAGATCATGCACGAGCCGCTGGGCCCGAACGGCCGCAAGATGCTGGAGGCCCGCCAGGCGCGCGGCGACGTGCCGGTGGTGCCGTACGGCTCGATGCCCTCGTCGTACCGCAGCGACAAGGCTCGCCGTGCCGAGTGGACGAAGGCGGTCCGCGAGGGGCGTGAGGAGCAGCTGCGGATCGAGAACTGGATGAAGGCGCAGAACCACCTTCAGGCGTCGCATAGGGGCCCGAAATGAGTGACGACAAGAACAACGACGGCGGGGTGCCGGTACCCACCACCCCGGTCGGTGCCAGCTCCACCGCCCCGGCGGAGTACCCGCCGGCCAGCCCGGCCGGCCGGGGCATGTTCGGCAATCAGGGCACCGGTGACGTCTCCGGTTACGGCGGCCTGGTCCGCCCGCGTAAGCCCATCGAGGAGGCGGCCCGGCCGTACGGGAGCTACTTCGACGAGGTGCGGGACGCGCTGGAGGAGGCGTATCCGGACTTCGGCGACGCGATCGAGAAGGTCGTGGTCGACCGAGGCGAGCTGACCCTGCACGTCCGCCCGGAGCGGATCGCCGAGGTCTGCCAGGTGATGCGCGACGACCTCGCGCTGCGCTTCGAGCTGCTCTCGTCGGTGTCCGGTGTGGACTACCTGGGCGCGCAGGAGCGCCGCCTGCACGTGGTCTACCAGCTGACCTCGATGACCTACCGCCGCAGCGTCCGGCTGGAGGTGGCGGTCTCCGTCGAGGAGCCGCACGTCCCGAGCGTCACCGCCGTCTACCCGACCGCCGACTGGCAGGAGCGGGAGACGTACGACATGTTCGGCGTCGTCTTCGACGGCCACCCCGCCCTGACCCGGATCCTCATGCCGGACGACTGGGAGGGGCACCCGCAGCGCAAGGACTACCCGCTGGGCGGCGTCCCCGTCGAGTACAAGGGTGCGGAGATCCCGCCGCCGGACCGTAGGAGGTCGTACCAATGACCACGTCGAACTACGCGACCGAGCGCGAGACGACCGAGGGCAAGGTCTTCACCGTCACCGGCGGGGACTGGGACGAGGTCGTCTCCGGCACGGACCCGATCAACGACGAGCGGATCGTCGTCAACATGGGTCCGCAGCACCCGTCCACCCACGGCGTGCTCCGGCTGGTCCTGGAGCTGGAGGGCGAGACGGTCCGCGAGGCCCGCTCGGTCATCGGCTACCTGCACACCGGCATCGAGAAGAACCTGGAGTACCGCAACTGGGTCCAGGGTTCGACGTTCGTGACCCGGATGGACTACCTCTCGCCGCTGTTCAACGAGACGGCGTACGCGCTCGCGGTGGAGAAGCTGCTCGGCATCACCGACGACATCACCGAGCGGGCCACCACCATCCGCGTGCTGATGATGGAGCTCAACCGCGTCTCGTCGCACCTGGTCTGGCTGGCGACCACCGCCATGGAGCTGGGCGCGATCAACATGATGCTGTACGGCTTCCGCGAGCGGGAGTACGTCCTCGACATCTTCGAGACCATCACCGGCCTGCGGATGAACCACGCGTACGTGCGGCCGGGCGGTGTGGCGCAGGACGTGCCGGACGACGCGATCCGCAAGATCCGCGACTTCCTCCAGCTCATGCCGAAGCGGCTCAAGGAGTACGAGAACCTGCTCTCCGGCCAGCCGATCTGGCTGGAGCGTACGCAACACGTCGCGGTGCTCGACGTGACCGCCTGCATGGCGCTCGGCGTCACCGGCCCGGTGCTGCGGTCCGCGGGTCTCGCCTGGGACCTGCGCAAGACGATGCCGTACTGCGGGTACGAGACGTACGAGTTCGACGTGCCGACGCACACCGACGGTGACGTGTGGGGCCGCTACCTGGTGCGGGTGGCGGAGATCCGCGAGTCGCTGAAGCTGATCGAGCAGGCACTGGACCGCCTGAAGCCCGGCCCGGTGATGGTGTCCGACAAGAAGATCGCCTGGCCGGCGCAGCTGGCCATCGGCGTGGACGGCATGGGCAACTCGCTGGAGCACGTCGCCAAGATCATGGGTCAGTCGATGGAGTCGCTGATCCACCACTTCAAGCTCGTCACCGAGGGCTTCCGGGTTCCGCCGGGCCAGGTGTACGTCGGCATCGAGTCGCCCCGCGGCGAGCTGGGCGTGCACGCGGTGTCCGACGGCGGCACCCGGCCCTACCGGGTGCACTACCGGGAGCCGAGCTTCGTCAACCTCCAGGCCCTGCCGGCGATGGCCGAGGGCGGCCTGATCGCCGACGTGATCGCCGGCGGCGCCTCGCTGGACCCCGTGATGGGTGGTTGTGACCGATGAGCTTTACCGAAACGACTCGCGCCCGGGCCCGGGAGATCATCGCCCGGTACCCGGCGGACCGGTCCCGCTCGGCGCTGCTGCCGCTGCTGCACCTGGTCCAGTCCGAGGAGGGCTACGTCTCCCCGGCCGGTGTCGAGTTCTGCGCCGAGGTGCTCGGGCTCAACAAGGCCCAGGTCGGCGCCGTCGCCACCTTCTACACCATGTACAAGCGCAAGCCCACCGGTGACTACTTGGTCAGCGTCTGCACAAACACCATGTGCGACGTGCTCGGCGGGCAGAAGGTCTACGACACCCTGGCCGAGCACCTCGGCGTCGGGCACGAGGAGACCACCGCCGACGGGAAGATCACTCTGGAGCACGCCGAGTGCCTGGCGGCGTGCGACTACGGCCCGGTGATGACAGTCAACTACGACTTCTTCGACAACGTGGAGCCGCAGGGCGCGGTCGACGTGGTCGAGGAGCTGCGCGCCGGTGGCCGGCCGATGCCGACCCGTGGGGCGCGGCTGTGCACGCTCAAGGAGATGGCGGTCCAGCTCGCCGGTTTCGCCGACGAGCGCGACGGCGCGGTGGCCGACGGCGGGCCGGGCGAGCCGAGCCTGCGCGGTCTGCGCCTGGCCGAGCAGCACGGCGTCTCGGTACCGGGCTTCGACCCGAAGACCCCGATCCGCAGCAAGGCCGAGGCCGACCGGGCCGCCGCCGAGGCGAAGGCGAAGGCCGAGGCCGCCAAGCCGGCCCCCGCGCCCGAGCCGGCCGAGCCGAAGACGGCCTCCGGCAGCACCGCGCCGGACGTGAAGGCACCGGACGCCAAGTCGCCGCAGGTGCGTACCGCCGAGACCCGGCAGCCGGACGCGAGCACTCCGGTGCCGGACGCCCCCGGCACCAAGGTCCCGGTGGACGGACCGGCACCGGCGCCGCGCGACGCGCGGGCGGCGGAGGCGGCCGGCGTGGCGGCGAACCCGCCGGCCGGTGACGGCAAGCCCGCCGGCGACGCGGCCGGCGCGCAGGAGCGCAACCTCAAGGAAGCGGAGTCCGGTACGGGCGCGGACGGCGCCGACCCGGCGGACGCGAACGGATCGGGGGTCCGCAAGTGACCACTCCTCGGCCGGAGACGCTGGCCAAGCTCACGCCGGTGCTCACCAAGCGCTGGCTCTCGCCGGACGCGTGGCGGCTCGGCACCTACGAGAAGCTGGACGGCTACGCCGCCCTGCGCAAGGCGCTCAACGCGCACCCGGACGACCTGATCCAGCTGGTCAAGGACTCCGGACTGCGTGGCCGGGGCGGCGCAGGCTTCCCGACCGGTCTCAAGTGGGGCTTCATCCCGCAGGGCGACGGGAAGCCGCACTACCTGGTGGTGAACGCCGACGAGGGCGAGCCGGGCACCTGCAAGGACCTGCCGCTGATGACCCACGACCCGCACTCGCTGGTCGAGGGCGTCATCATCGCCTCGTACGCGATCCGGGCCAACCGGGCGTACATCTACATCCGCGGTGAGGCGGTGCACGCCGCCCGCCGGCTGCGCAGCGCCGTCGACGAGGCGTACGCCAAGGGTTACCTCGGCCGGAACATCCTCGGCTCGGGCTTCGACCTGGACCTGGTGGTGCACTCCGGCGCCGGGGCGTACATCTGCGGTGAGGAGACCGCGTTGCTGGACTCGCTGGAGGGCTTCCGCGGCCAGCCCCGGCTGCGTCCGCCGTTCCCGGCGACCCACGGCCTGTACGCCAGCCCGACCGTCGTCAACAACGTCGGCACCATCGCCAGCGTGCCGTACATCGTGCTCGGTGGCGCGGACTGGTGGAAGACGATGGGCACGGAGAAGTCGTCCGGCCCGATGATCTACTCGCTGTCCGGCCGGATCGCCGAACCGGGCCAGTACGAGTGCTCGATGGGGATCACGCTGCGCGAGCTGATTGAGCTGGCCGGCGGCATGAAGCCCGGGCACAACCTGAAGTTCTGGACCCCGGGTGGCTCGTCGACGCCGCTGCTGACCGCCGAGCACCTGGACGTGCCGCTGGACTTCGAGGGGGTGGCGGGGGCCGGCTCGATCCTGGGCACCACCGCCACGCAGATCTTCTCCGACCAGGACTGCCCGGTGTACGCGACCTACCGGTGGCTGGAGTTCTACCACCACGAGTCGTGCGGCAAGTGCACCCCCTGCCGGGAGGGCAACTACTGGATGGTCCGGGTCTACCGGCGCATCCTGTCCGGCCAGGGCACCCACGAGGACCTGGACACCCTGCTCGACACCTGTGACAACATCCTCGGCCGTTCGTTCTGCGGTCTGGGTGACGGCGCGACCAGCTCGGTGACCTCGTCGCTGAAGTACTTCAAGCAGGACTACCTCGACTACATCGAGGGACGTACCGCGCCGAAGCTCTCCGACAAGCAGCTGGTGGGAGCCCACTAATGACCGACGTAGCCAAGCAGACCGAGACCGTCACGCTGACCATCGACGGCGTCGAGGTCACCGCGCCCAAGGGCGCGCTGCTGATCCGCGTCGCCGAGCAGCTCGGCACCGAGATCCCGCGCTTCTGCGACCACCCGCTGCTGGCCCCGGCCGGTGCCTGCCGGCAGTGCCTGGTGGAGGTGGAGGGCCAGCGCAAGCCGGTCGCCTCCTGCACCCAGACCGTCGCCGACGGCATGGTGGTGCGGACGCAGCTCACCTCCCCGGTCGCCAAGAAGGCCCAGGAGGGGGTGATGGAGCTGCTGCTCCTCAACCACCCGCTGGACTGCCCGATGTGCGACAAGGGCGGCGAGTGCCCGCTGCAGAACCAGGCGATGTCCACCGGCCGGACGGACTCGCGGTTCCACGAGCACAAGCGGGAGTACCCGAAGCCGCTGCCGATCAGCACCCAGGTGCTGCTCGACCGTGAGCGCTGCGTGCTCTGCCAGCGGTGCACCCGGTTCTCCGAGGAGATCGCCGGGGACAAGTTCATCGACCTGATGGGACGCTCCTCGCACGAGGAGATCAACATCTACCGGGACGACGCGTACGGCGAGGAGGGCGACGAGGGGGACGTTCCCTTCAACTCGTACTTCTCCGGCAACACCGTGCAGATCTGCCCGGTGGGCGCGCTGACCGGCGCCCAGTACCGGTTCCGGGCCCGCCCGTTCGACCTGGTCTCCACGCCCAGCGTCTGCGAGCACTGCTCGGCCGGCTGCGCCCAGCGCACCGACTGGCGGCGCGGCAAGGTGCTGCGCCGGCTGGCCGGCGACGACCCGGCGGTGAACGAGGAGTGGAACTGCGACAAGGGCCGCTGGGGCTTCCAGTACACCCGCGCGTTCGACCGGATCAGCACCCCGATGGTGCGCGACGAGAAGACCGGTGAGCTGCGCGAGGCGTCCTGGAGCGAGGCGCTCACCCGGGCCGCCGAGGGGCTGCGCGCGGCCCGCGACGGCGCGACCGGCACGGCGGTGCTGACCGGCGGCCGGCTGACGGTCGAGGACGCCTACGCGTACGCGAAGTTCGCCCGCATCGCGCTGCACACGAACGACATCGACTTCCGGGCCCGCCCGGTCTCCCGCGAGGAGGCCGACTTCCTGGCCAGCAGCGTCGCCGGGGTCACCGACGTGACCTACACGGACGTGGAGAACGCGCCCGCCGTGGTGCTCGTCGGCCTGGAGCCGGAGGAGGAGTGCCCGATCCTCTTCCTGCGGCTGCGTAAGGCGTACCTGAAGAAGAAGCTCACTGTGTACGCGCTCGCGCCGTTCGCCACGCGCGGCCTGGAGAAGCTCGGGGCCAAGCTGGCTCGGGTGGTGCCCGGCGAGGAGGCCGGCGTGCTGGCCGAGCACGCCACGGTGGCCGAGGCGCTGGGTCAGCCCGGCGCGATCCTCATCGTCGGCGAGCGCCTGGCCGAGGTGCCGGGCGGCCTGTCGGCGGCGGCGGACGTCGCCCGGCGTACCGGTGCCCGGCTGGTCTGGGTGCCGCGGCGCGCGGGTGACCGCGGCGCTGTCGACGCGGGCTGCCTGCCCAACCTGCTCCCCGGCGGCCGGGTCGTCACCGAGCCGGCCGCGCGTGCGGAGCTGGGCGAGGCGTGGGACATCCCGGCCGGGGTGATCCCCAGCCAGGCCGGCCGCGACACCGACGGCATCCTCACCGCCGCGGCGAACGGCCAGATCGGCGCCCTGGTGGTGGCCGGCGTCGACCCGGCCGACCTGGCCGACCCGCGCCTGGCCGAGTCCGCACTGGACGCGGTGCCGTTCCTGGTCAGCCTGGAACTGCGGATGAGCGCGGTGTCCCGCCGCGCCGACGTGGTCCTGCCGGTCGCGCCGGTGGTCGAGAAGGCCGGCAGCTTCCTGGACTGGGAGGGCCGGCTGCGCACGTTCGAGAAGGTGCTGGACACCGGCGCGATGACCGACGCCCGCATCCTCGACGCGCTCGCCGCGCAGCTCGACGTGCGGCTGGGTACCGGTGACGTGCCGAGCATCCGGCGCGAGCTGGGCGCGCTGCCGCGCACCCGGGTCGAGCGTCCGTCGGCACCCTCGGTCGAGCCGGCCGCCGTTCGGCAGCCCGGACCGGGCGAGGCGGTGCTCGCCACCTGGCACCAGCTGATCGACCTGGGCAGCCTCACCGACGGCGACGAGCACCTCGCCGGCACCGCCCGCCCGCCGGTGGTCCGGCTCGGCAAGGGCACCGCCGAGGCGCTGGGTGTCGCCGACGGTGACCCGGTCACGGTGGGCACCGACCGCGGCGCGATCACGCTGCCGGCGGCGATCACCGAGATGCCCGACGGCGTCGTCTGGCTGCCGACCAACTCACCCGGCTCCACCGTGCGGCGCGGCCTCGGCGCGACGTCCGGCGACGTGGTGAGCGTCTCCGCAGTCGGGAACGAAAGGTGGGTGCAGTGAACCCCGTCATCCTCGCGGCGCAGGACCCGACGCTTGCCGACTTCGGCAAGGACCCGTGGTGGCTGGTCCTCGGCAAGATCCTGTTCGCGTTCGTCGTCGCCGTGGCGGCCACGCTGCTCGGCGTCTGGTTCGAGCGCCGGGTCGTCGGCCGCATGGCGGTGCGGCCCGGCCCCAACCAGGCCGGCCCGTTCGGTCTGCTCCAGACGCTCGCCGACGGCGTGAAGCTGGCCTTCAAGGAGGACATCCTCCCGCGCAAGGCCGACAAGGTCGTCTACTTCTTCGCCCCGGTGATCTCCGTGGTCTGCGCGGTCACCGCGCTGTCGGTGATCCCGTTCGGGCCGATGGTGAGCATCTTCGGGCACCGGACGCCGCTGCAGGTCACCGACGTGTCGGTGGCGGTGCTGGTGGTGCTGGCCTTCTCCTCGCTCGCCGTGTACGGCATCGTGCTCGGCGGCTGGGCCAGCGGCTCCACCTACCCGCTGCTCGGCGGTCTGCGCTCGGCGGCCCAGCTGGTCTCGTACGAGGTCACCATGGGCCTGAGCGTGGTCGCGGTGTTCATGACCGCGGGCACCATGTCGACGAGCGGGATCGTCGCCGCGCAGGGCGACGGCACCCGGCTGAGCATCGGCGGCTTCGACCTCGCCGCGCCCGGCTGGTACGCGATCCTGCTGCTGCCCAGCTTCATCATGTTCTTCATCGCCATCGTCGGTGAGACGAACCGGGCACCGTTCGACCTGCCCGAGGCGGAGTCGGAGCTGGTGGCCGGCTTCCAGACCGAGTACAGCTCGCTGAAGTTCGCGCTGTTCATGCTCAGCGAGTACGTCGCGATGGTGACCATGTCGGCGTTCACCGTGACGCTGTTCCTCGGCGGCTGGCACGCCCCGTGGCCGATCACCATCTGGTCGGGCGCCAACGACGGCTGGTGGCCGATGCTGTGGTTCTTCGGCAAGGTCATCCTGCTGGTGTTCGTCTTCGTCTGGCTCCGCGGCACGCTGCCCCGGCTCCGGTACGACCAGTTCATGCGGTTCGGCTGGAAGGTGCTGCTGCCGCTGAACCTGGTCTGGATCATGGTGCTCGCCGGGCTGCGCTCGATCGAGGACTGGCAGACCCGGGACCGGCTGCTCGTCACCGCCGTCGGCGCGGGCGTGCTGCTGCTGGCCACGCTCTTCTGGCCGTCGCGGAAGAAGGAGCCGAAGCCGTCGCTGCAGGAGCAGGCGGACACCCGGCCGTACGGCAGCTTCCCGCTGCCGCCGATGGATCTTCAGGTTCCGCCGAGCCCGCGTACCAAGCGCGTGCTCGCCGAGCGGGAGCCGGCCAACGTGGTCGCCGGCCCGGACTCCAGGGAGGTGTGACGTGGGCGCGATCACCGGAACGTTCAAGGGCTTCGGTGTCACCTTCTCGCACATGTTCAAGAAGGTCGTCACCACCGACTACCCGTTCAAGCCGCCGGTCTCGGCGCCGCGCTACCACGGGCGGCACATCCTCAACCGGCACCCGGACGGGCTGGAGAAGTGCATCGGCTGCGAGCTGTGCGCCTGGGCCTGCCCGGCCGACGCGATCTACGTGGAGGGCGGCGACAACACCGAGGAGCAGCGCTTCTCCCCGGGTGAGCGGTACGCCAGCACCTACCAGATCAACTACGCCCGGTGCATCTTCTGCGGGCTCTGCATCGAGGCCTGCCCGACCCGTTCGCTCACCATGAGCAACGAGTACGAGCTGGCCCGGGACAACCGGCAGGACCTGATCTTCACCAAGGAGCAGCTGCTCGCGCCGCTGCTCGAAGGCATGGAGCAGCCGCCGCACCCGATGCGGCTGGGCGACAGCGAGAAGGACTACTACGTCGGCGCGCTCACCAACCCGGGCACCTCGGCCGGCGCCGAGCGCTCGCCGATGGGCCCCGGCCGGTACCAGGTGGAGGAGCACCCGGGCGTGACCTTCCCCGGCGCCGAGCAGGCGGAGCAGCGGTCCGCCGCCGCGGCGGGCAAGGGAGGCAAGGCATGACCTCGGCAACGGTGCTCGCCGCAGCCGGCCAGGTGTCCGGGGGTGAGGAGGTCACCTTCTGGATCCTCGCCCCGCTGGCCCTGCTCGGCGCGGTCGGCATGGTGTGGGCCCGCAACGCGGTCCACTCCGCGCTCTGGCTGGTGCTGACCATGCTCTGCCTGGGCGTGTTCTACGTGCTCCAGGCCGGGCCGTTCATCGGCATGGTGCAGATCATCGTCTACACCGGCGCGATCATGATGCTGTTCCTGTTCGTGCTGATGCTCGTCGGCCGGGACGCGTCCGACTCGCTCATCGAGACGCTGCGCGGCCAGCGGGTCGCCGCCGTGGTCCTCGGGCTCGGCTTCGCCGGTCTGGTGGGCACCGGCCTCTACCGGGCGCTCGACGGAGTCCAGGCGGTCGGGCTCGACGAGGCCAACGGTGAGGGCAACGTGCAGGGCATCGCCCGGCTGCTGTTCACCAAGTACGTCTTCGCCTTCGAGCTGACCTCGGCGCTGCTGATCACCGCCGCCGTCGGCGCGATGGTGCTGGCACACGTGGAGCGGCGCAAGGCGGACCGGATGGACCAGATCGCCACCATGAAGGCGCGGTTCCGCCCCGGCAACTACCCCGGACCGAAGCCCGGCCCGGGTGTCTACGCCACGTCCTCCTCGGTGGCCACCCCGGCCCGTCTGCCCGACGGCCGGCTGACCGACCGCAGCATCCCGGAGATCATGCCGGTGCGTGAGCTGACGGCCGAGGAGACCGCACCGAAGGGGACTGATCGGTGAGCGCGAGGAGTGCAGCGAAGCGGAGCCCCGCAGTCGCGAACGAAAGGCTGGCACGGTGACCCCGGACTACTACCTCATCCTCGCGGCGGTGCTGTTCACCATCGGCGCCGTGGGCGTGCTGGTCCGGCGCAACGCGATCGTGCTGTTCATGTGCATCGAGCTGATGCTCAACGCGGCCAACCTGACCCTGGTCACGTTCAGCCGGATCAACGGCGACCTGAACGGCCAGATCATGGCGTTCTTCGTGATGGTGGTCGCGGCGGCCGAGGTCGTGGTCGGGCTCGCGATCATCATGGCGATCTTCCGGACCCGGCGCTCGGCCAGCGTCGACGACGCCAACCTGCTGAAGTACTGAGGGGCTCGTGGTGGAACAGATTCTGACGATCGCCCAGTCTGAGCCAGCCGAAGCCGTCACCTTCGCCACGGCGGACGGGATGCTGGGCAGTGTCTGGCTGCTGGTGGCGATCCCGCTGGTCAGCGCGGCGATCCTGCTGCTGCTCGGCAAGCGGGCCGACCGCTGGGGCCACTGGCTGGGCGTGGGCGCCATCGGCGCCGCGTTCGTGCTCGGGCTCACCTACTTCCTCCAGCTTCGCGGTCTGGAGAACAAGCAGGTCGAGCTGAGCCTCTGGGACTTCATGGCGGTCGGCAACCTGAAGGTGGACTTCGGTCTGCTCTTCGACCCGCTGGCCGCGGTCTTCGTCCTGCTGATCACCGGGGTGGGCTTCCTGATCCACCTCTACGCCGTGGAGTACATGGCGCACGACGCGGGCCGGCGGCTGTTCTTCGCGTACTTCAACCTGTTCGTCGCCGCCATGCTCCTGCTGGTGCTCGGCAACAACTACGTGATGCTCTACTTCGGCTGGGAGGGCGTCGGTCTGGCGTCGTACCTGCTGATCTCCTTCTGGTACGGCCGGCCCAGCGCGGCCACCGCCGGCAAGAAGGCGTTCCTGATGAACCGGGTCGGCGACGCCGGACTGGCCATCGGCATCTTCATCATGTTCGCCGTGCTCGGCACCACCCAGTACGACGAGGTGTTCAACGGGGTCGGCTCGATGACCTCGACCACCGTGCTGGTGCTCGGCCTGCTGCTCCTGCTCGGCGCGGCCGGCAAGTCCGGTCAGTTCCCGCTCCAGGCGTGGTTGCCGGACGCGATGGAGGGCCCGACCCCGGTGTCCGCGCTCATCCACGCGGCCACCATGGTCACCGCAGGCGTCTACCTGATCGCCCGCTCCAACGCGATCTTCTCGGCCAACGAGACGCTCCAGCTCGTGGTGGTCAGCGTCGGCGCGCTCACACTGCTGATGGGCTGCATCATCGGCGCGGCCAAGGACGACATCAAGCGCGTGCTGGCCTGGTCGACGGTGAGCCAGATCGGCTACATGTTCCTCGGCGTCGGTCTCGGCGGCGGCGCGTACGCGCTGGCCATCGTGCACCTGCTGGCACACGGCTTCTTCAAGGCCAACATGTTCCTCGGCGCCGGCTCGGTCATGCACGGCATGAGCGACCAGGTGGACATCCGCCGCTTCGGCGGGCTGTCCAAGTACATGAAGGTCACCTGGCTGACGTTCATGATGGGCTGGCTCGCCATCATCGGCATGTTCCCGTTCTCCGGCTACTTCTCCAAGGAGCCGATCATCGTGGCCGCGTTCGAGCGGGAGGGCTGGACGGCCTGGCTGTTCGGCATGGCCGCGCTGCTCGGCGCCGGGCTCACCGCGTTCTACATGACGCGGCTGTTCGTGCTGACGTTCCACGGCCCGAAGCGCTGGACCGAGGACATCGAGCACCCGCACGAGTCGCCGAAGCTGATGACCATCCCGCTGATCCTGCTGGCGGTCGGCTCGGTCGGCGCGGGCTTCCTGCTCGCCACCTCCGTGCCGGACTGGCTCACCGCCACAAACGGGCTCGCCGCCGAGAGCGGGGAGCACGCGCCGGTGCTGGCGCACTGGCTGCTCACCGCGCTGTCGCTGCTGCTCACCGTGCTGGGCGCCGGGCTGGCCTGGTTCCTGTTCCGCTCCGGTACGGCCACCGAGCCGCAGCCGGCCGGCGTGGTGGTCACCGCCGCCCGCCGGAACCTCTACACGGACGCCTTCAACGAGGCGGTCTTCGAGAAGCCGGGCATCTTCCTCACCCGGGCGCTGGTGTTCCTCGACAACCGGGGCGTGGACGGGCTGGTCAACGGCCTGGCCGCCGCCGTGGGCGGGGGCTCGGGCCGGCTCCGGCGGCTCCAGACCGGCTTCGTGCGGTCGTACGCGACCTCGATCCTGACCGGCGCGCTGCTCGTGGTCGCGGCGTTCCTGGCGGTGCAGGCGGGGTGGCTGGCGTGATCGACCTCAACGCGGCCGCCCCCGCCGGCGGGCCACGCAGTCACGACGGAGGTAAGGCCGAATAATGTCCAACTTCCCGTTCCTCTCGGTGCTGACCGTGGCGCCGCTGGTCGGCGCCCTGGTGGTGGCACTGCTGCCCCGCAGCCGCCCGGACCTGGCCAAGCTGGTCGCGTTCGGCTGGTCGCTGCTGGTGCTGGTGCTGTCGGTGGTGATGTGGTTCGCCTTCTCCGCCGGTGGTGACCGGTTCCAGTTCCGCGAGTCGTACCCGTGGATCCCGAACTGGGGCGTGAACTTCACCTTCGAGGTGGACGGCATCGCGCTGGTCATGCTGATGCTGATCGCGATCCTGGTGCCGCTGGTGATCCTGGCGTCCTGGCACGACGCCGAGGCGTCCAAGCGCTCGGTGCCCGCGTACTTCGCGCTGCTCCTCGTCCTCGAGTGCACGATGATCGGCGTCTTCGCCGCCGCCGACGTCTTCCTGTTCTACGTGTTCTTCGAGGTCATGCTGGTGCCGATGTACTTCCTGATCGGCAGCTACGGCGGCCACCAGCGGCAGTACGCGGCGGTGAAGTTCTTCCTCTACTCGCTGGTCGGCGGTCTGTTCATGCTGGCCGCGGTGATCGGCCTCTGGGTGGTCGGCGGGAAGACCTTCGACTGGCAGGCGCTGAGCCAGGCCGAGTTCGCCACCGACACGGCCCGCTGGCTGTTCCTCGGCTTCTTCGTGGCCTTCGCGATCAAGGCGCCGTTCTTCCCGTTCCACACCTGGCTGCCGGACGCCGGTGGCGCGGCCCCGGCCGGCGCCGCCGCGCTGCTCGTCGGCGTGCTGGACAAGGTCGGCACGTTCGGCATCCTCCGCTACTGCCTTCCGCTGTTCCCGGAGGCGTCGCGCTGGTTCGCGCCGTGGGCGCTGGCGCTCGGCGTCATCGGCATCATCTACGCCGCGCTGCTGGCGGTCGGCCAGAACGACCTGAAGCGGCTGGTGTCGTACACCTCGATCGCGCACTTCGGGTTCATCGGCGTCGGCATCTTCGCGTTCACCACCCAGGCCGGCACCGGTGCGGTGCTCTACATGCTCAACCACGGCCTGGCCACTGGCCTGCTGTTCCTCGTGGTCGGCATGCTGATCGCCCGGCGCGGCTCGGCGCTGATCAGCGACTTCGGCGGCGCGGGCAAGCTGGTGCCGGTACTCGCCGGTGTGCTCTTCTTCGCCGGTCTGGCCTCGCTGGCGCTACCCGGTACCGCGCCGTTCGTCTCCGAGTTCCTGGTGCTGATCGGCACGTTCACCGTCAACAAGCCGGTCGCGGTGATCGCCACGCTCGGCATCATCCTGGCGGCGGCGTACGTGCTGTGGATGGTGCAGCGCACCACGCAGGGCACGCTGAACCCGGCGCTGACCGAGGTCGAGGGCATGCGCCGTGACCTCACCCTGCGCGAGAAGGTGGTCGTCGCGCCGCTGATCGCGCTGATCGTGCTGCTCGGCTTCTATCCGAAGCCGGTCACCGACGTCATCAACCCCGCCGTCCAGGCGACCATGCAGGACGTCGGCAAGTCCGACCCCGCCCCTGAGGTCGGCAGCGTCCAGGAGGCCGCAAAATGACCGAGCTCAAGCTGCCGTCGATCGACTACGCGGCGCTCGCTCCGATCCTGATCATGCTGGGCGCGGCGCTGCTCGGGGTCCTGGTCGAGGCGTTCGTGCCGCGCCGCCTGCGTAACGCGGTGCAACTCGGGCTCGCCCTGGTGGCGATGCTCGCCGCGATCGTCATGGTGATCCTGAACGCCGACGACCGGCTGATCACCATCGGCGGCGCCATCGCGATCGACGGCCCGACGCTGTTCCTGCAGGGCGCCATCCTGGTGCTCGCGGTGATGGCGCTGCTGCTCGTCGGCGAGCGCACGGTGGAGCGGGGCGGCGCGTTCGTGGCGCACGCCGCAGTCACCGCCGAGTCGGCCGAGGACCGGCGACAGGCCGAGGGCGTCGGCGGTGCCACCGAGGTCTACCCGCTGATGTCGTTCGCGATCGGCGGCATGCTGATCTTCGTGGCGGCGAACGACCTGCTGACCATGTTCGTCGCGCTGGAGGTCTTCTCGCTGCCGCTCTACCTGCTCTGCGCGCTGGCCCGCCGCCGGCGTCTGCTGAGCCAGGAGGCGGCGCTGAAGTACTTCATGCTCGGCGCGTACGCCTCGGCGTTCTTCCTGTTCGGTGTCGCCCTGATCTACGGCTTCACCTCCGGGATCCCGGGCCGCGCGGCCGGCGTCGACTTCGCCACCGTGCACGCCGCGGTCACCGACTCCCCGTCCAGCCCGGTGCTGTTGTTCGCCGGCATGGCGCTGCTCGCCATCGGCCTGCTGTTCAAGGCCGCCGCCGCGCCGTTCCACGTCTGGACGCCGGATGTCTACCAGGGCGCGCCGACCCCGGTCACCGGCTTCATGGCGGCCTGCACCAAGGTCGCCGCGTTCGGTGCGCTGCTGCGCGTCTTCCACGTGGCGTTCGCCGGGGCCTCCTGGGACTTCACCCCGGTGCTCGGCGCGATCGCGGTGCTGACCATGCTGGTCGGCGCGGTACTGGCGGTCACCCAGACCGACATCAAGCGCCTGCTGGCGTACTCGTCGATCGCGAACGCCGGTTACCTGCTCGTCGGTGTGCTGGCACCGAGCCGTGAAGGGCTCTCCGGCACCATGTTCTACCTGGCCGCGTACGGCTTCTCGGTGCTCGCCGCGTTCGCCGTGGTGACGCTGGTGCGCGACGCCGACGGGGAGGCCACCCACCTGTCCCGCTGGGCCGGGCTGGGCCGCCGCTCGCCGTTCTTCGCGGCGATCTTCACGTTCATCCTGCTGGCCTTCGCCGGTATCCCGCTGACCAGCGGCTTCACCAGCAAGTTCGCGGTCTTCGGCCCGGCCCTGGAGGCGAACCAGGCGTGGCTGGTGATCGCGGGCGTGCTGACCAGCATGGTGCTGGCCTTCCCGTACCTGCGGGTCGTGGTGATGATGTGGCTCTCCGAGCCGGGCGAGTCCACCCCGACGGTGACCGTGCCGGGGGCGCTCACCTCGGCCGCGCTGGTCATCGGCGTGCTCGCCACGCTGGTCCTCGGCGTGGTGCCCGGTCCGCTGCTCGACCTGACCACCGGCGCCGCCGAATTCGTCAGATGACAGAGGTGTTCCCACCGGGGGCCGGTACGCCGTGGCGTACCGGCCCGCGGCCCGTATCCCCGTCGACGAGCAGGTCGAACGGGTGTGGCATGGTTGAGGACGTGGCGAACCCGGCTGGCGAGCGTTCAGGTCAGTTCGGCGCGCTCGGCCTGCACCTCGCCGACCCGCGCGTCGAAGCCTCCGTGCTGGGTGTGCTCGACCGGGTCGAGACGAGCCTGCGGGCGAGCGTGGCGAGCGCCGATCCGCTGGTGACCGAGGCGTCCCGGCACCTGGTCGAGGCCGGCGGCAAGCGGTTCCGTCCGCTGCTGGTGGCGCTTGGTGCGCAGTTCGGCGCCCCGGAGGCCGACCAGGTCGTCCCCGCCGCCGTGGTGATGGAGCTCACCCACCTGGCGACGCTCTACCACGACGACGTGATGGACGAGGCCGCCGTTCGGCGTGGCGCCCCGAGCGCCAACTCCCGCTGGACCAACTCGGTCGCCATCCTGGTCGGCGACTACCTCTTCGCCCGGGCCGCGGACATCGCCGCCGACCTGGGCCCCGAGGCGGTACGCCTGCAGGCGCGCACGTTCGCCCGGCTGGTGCACGGCCAGATCGCCGAGACGGTCGGCCCGCGCGACACCGACCCGGTCGCGCACTACCTACACGTGATCGCCGAGAAGACCGGCTCGCTGATCGCCACCTCGGCGCGCTTCGGCGGCATGTTCGGCGGCGCGGCGCCCGCGCACGTCGAGGCCCTGGCCGCGTACGGCGAGATCATCGGCGTCGCGTTCCAGCTCTCCGACGACCTGCTGGACATCGCCAGCGAGTCGGTCCAGTCCGGCAAGACGCCCGGCACCGACCTGCGCGAGGGCGTACCCACCCTGCCGGTGCTCTACGCGATGGCCTCCGACGACGCGGACGCGGCGAGCGTACGGCTGCGCGAGATCCTGGCCACCGGCCCGCTGGTGGACGACGCGCTGCACGCCGAGGCGCTGGGCCTGCTGCGGGAGTCGCCGGCGCTCAAGCGTGCCCGGGAGACGGTGCGCAGCTACGCCGAGGACGCACGCGCCCGGCTGGCTCCGCTGCCCGAGGGTCCGGCGCGTCGCGCGCTGGAGTCCCTCTGCGACTACATCGCCGACCGCACCAGCTGACCGATCCACCCCTCCCCGCACCCGCCCACCGCCCCGTCGCGCCCCGTGCGCTCCGTCGCGCTCCGTGCGCTCCGTCGATCATGAAGTTGACGGGCTCGGGGACGCGGCGTGTCGCGCCGCCAACTTCATGATCGACGCGACTGGGCCGGGCCGGGCCGGGCGGGGTGGGGGTCAGGCGGGAGTGGGGGTGGGGCGCAGGAGGCGGGCGCCGAGCAGCATCAGGACGGCGGCCAGGAGCATCGCCGTGGCCGCCGTCAGCCACATCGCCGGGTAGCCCGCCGCGCCTGCCAGCGCGCCCAGGCCGAGCGGACCGAGGCAGCCGCCCGCGTACACGCCGGTCTGGGTGATCGAGGTGGCGGCGGCCGGGGCCTGCGGGTGGAGCCGGACCACGGCGAAGTTCATCAGCCCCGGCCAGGCCCAGCCGAGACCGAAGCCGAGCACCACGCCCGCTACCAGCGGCGCCGAGCCGGCCACCGCGAGCAGGATCAGGCCGACCGAGCCGGTCAGCAGCATCCCGGCGATCAGCCCGACGTGCCCGCTGGTTCGCCGGTCGGCCAGCCAGCCGACGCCGACCCGGGCGAGCACGCACACCACGCTGCCCAGCGTCAGTGTCAGGCCGGCCAGGCCGGGCGAGAGGCCCCGCGCCGCCGCCGAGTCGACCAGGAACGTGCCGAGGGCGTTCGCCGCGGCGGCCGCCAGCGTCGCGGCCAGCCCGATCACCACGAGCGGGCCGGTGCCGCCCGGACGGCGACCGGAGGCGGTGCGGGCCCGCCGATCCCCTCCGGCGCGGGGTACGGCCGGCAGCACGGCGAGCGCGGCCACCGCGGCGGCCACGAAGGCCCAGCGCCAGCCGGCGGTGAGCGCGACAGTGGGCACCGCCAGACCGGCCAGCAGCGTGGCGGCCGGTACGGCGGCCTGCTTCACGCCGAACGACAGGCCCTGCCGGTGGGCGGGTACGTGCTCGGCCAGCGCGGCGTTGCTGGCGAGCTGCCCGAGGGCGTTTGCGGCGGCGCTGAGGGCCAGCAGGGCCACCAGGACCGGGTACGACCGGGCCAGCCCCGCCACCGCCAGCAGTGAGGCGGCGGAGAGCAGGATGGCGGCCCGGGCGACCGGAGCCGAACCGAAGCGCTCGACCAGGGCGCCGGAGGGCACCGAGGCGAGCGCGCTCACCCCGAAGTAGATCGAGACGGCCAGGCCCAGCCCGGCCGGGCTGAAGCGGAGTTCGTCAGCGAGCTGGACGGCGAGACCACCGACCAGGAAGACGGGCAGGACGCACACGATCGTGGTGAGGGTGGCGCCGGCGCCGACCGTGACGGCGTGCCGGGACGCCGGAGGGGCGGCTCGCGAAACTGTTTCAGTCATCGCGAGCACACCTTACGCCCGGACGTTTTGGCTGCTCATCGTGTCCGTCGACACACTGTCTGTGTCCGGTCTTCTGGCATCCTCCATCCGAACAGGCATTTCGCACTCGGCCGGTTTTTCATATGGTGTAAGTCCCCGGCGGCGGAGGTGGTTGTGCGCGACCCCTTGGCGGAACCTTCGGACCTGATCCGCAGCGTGTCCCGCGCGCTTCGAGTGCTCGAGTCGGTCGGCCGTGCGCCGAGAGGGCTCACCGTGAAGCAGATCGCCCGGCGCTGCGAGCTGACCGTCGCCACCACGTACCACCTGGTGCGCACGCTCGCGTACGAGGGCTACGTGATCCGGCGCGAGGACGGGACGTACATCGTGGGGTTGGAGGTGGCCGACCGCTACCGCGAGCTGGTCACCGCGTTCCGGGGGCCGCCGGCGGTCGGTGAGGCGCTGCGCCGCGCGGCGTCGGACACCGGCTGGAGCCACTACCTCGGCCGTTTCGTCGGCGGGCAGGTGGCGGTGACCGCGTCCGCCGAGGGGCCGCGCTCGCCCTACATGGAAGACCTGGTGCCGGGCTTCGACGAGGGCGCGCACGCCACCGCGCTGGGCAAGAGCCTGCTCGCCACGCTCACCACCGAACAGCGCTTCCGCTACCTGCGCGAGTACGGCATGCGCCCGTTCACCACGGCCACCCTCACCACGGTCGAGGCGTTCGAGGCGGACCTGGCCGCCGGTGACCGGCGCGGCATGCAGCTGGAGCTGGGGCAGTTCCGGCAGGGCGTGGCGTGCGCCGCGGTGCTCGTCAACCCGGACAAGGACATCGAGCGCCGGGTGGTGCTGGCGTGCGCGCTGCCCGCGGGCGAGATGATGACCTCGGCCCGGGTGGTCCGCGCCAAGCTGCTCACCGCCGCGCGCGCCATCGCCGACGGCATCGCCACCGAGAACTGACCCGCCGCGCGGGCCGATCGCCTGCGGATCGCCTCAGAGCACTGACGAGGGGCCGCCGACCTGGTGGGTCGGCGGCCCCTCGCGGGGCGGTCCAGCGCCGGACCGCCCCCGGGGTGGGTCAGCTACCGACCGGGCCGCCGTCGAGGCGCCAGGTGACCACTACGCCGGGCTTGGCGAAGTCGCCGTCCGGCCAGGTGGAGGCGGGGTTCTCCACCGACGCGCCGGTGACCTCGCCCGGGTGCTGCACCGCCACGAACACCGAACGGTTGTCGCCGGTGATGAACGGGCCGCAGGTCTCCGCGCCGAGCGGCACGGTGAGGAACTGCTTCAGGTGGCCCCGCTCCGGGCCCTCGACGGCGGTGGCGAACAGGCCGTCGTTGCTGCCCAACGCGTTGCCGTCGGTCGAGATCCACAGGTTGCCGGTGGCGTCGAAGGCGACGTTGTCCGGGCAGGAGATCGGCGAGACCTTGGTCTTGTCGTACCCGGCGAAGTAGGTGGAGGCGTCGGCCGGGTCGCCGCAGACGATCGGCAGGGACCAGGCGAAGGTCTCCGCGGTGTTGTCGCCGCGGTCCTCGACCAGCTCCAGGATCTGCCCGTGCCGGTTGCTGTTGCGCGGGTTCGCCTCGTCGGCGGGCGCCTTGCCGGCCTTGCCCCGGTCGCTGTTGTTCGTCAGCGCCACGTAGACCTTGCCGGTGAGCAGGCTCGGCTCGACGTCCTCGGGGCGGTCCATCTTGGTGGCGCCGACCTTGTCCCCGGCCAGCCGGGTGAAGGTGAGCACGTCCGCGGCGGTCATGCCGTCGACGTACGAGCGGTTGCCGCTGACCAGCTTGATCCAGCGGCCCCGGCCGCCGAACCCGCCGTCGGCCGGGAGCTTGCCGGAACCGTCGATCTCGGCGGCCGGGCTGCCGCCCTCGATCTTCGCCACGTAGAGCGTGCCCGACTCCAGCAGCGTCAGGTTGTGCCGCCGGGCCACCGAGGACTTCCCCGGCATGAACTTCTTGTCCGAGACGAACTTGTAGAGGTAGTCGAAACGCTCGTCGTCGCCCATGTACGCGACCACCCGGCCGTTGCGCGCCACGATGACGTTCGCGCCCTCGTGCTTGAACCGGCCCAGCGCGGTGTGCTTGCGCGGCTTGGCCTGCGGGTCGAACGGGTCGATCTCGACGACCCAGCCGAACCGGTTCGCCTCGTTGGGGTGCTCAGCCAGGTCGAAGCGCTCGTCCGCCCGCTCCCACTTGCGGCTGCCGCTCGGGTAACGCACGTCGGTCGGGATGCCGTACCGGGCCAGCTTCGGCTTCTGCTCGTCCGGCACGCCGTCGCCGCCGACGAAGTACTGGTTGAAGTTCTCCTCGCCGGAGAGCACGGTGCCCCACGGGGTGACGCCACCGGCGCAGTTGTTGAGCGTGCCGATCACGGTCCGGCCCTTCGGGTCGGCGGCGGTACGCAGCCACGCCGAGCCGGCCGCCGGACCGGTCAGCTCGAACTTGGTGGCGAGCGCGGTGACCCGGCGGTTGTACTCGCGCCGGCCGCGCCGTACCGGCCGCCACTGCCCGGTGTTCTCCACCCGCTCCAGCTCGACCACGGACATGCCGTGCGCGGCCATCGCCACCCGTACCTGCTCCACCGTGAGCGCGTCCTGGCTGGTGAAGCCGGGGAACATCAGATCCTCGTTCGTGTACTCGTGGTTCACCACGAGCAGCGCGCGCCGACGGTCGATCGGCAGTACCCCGACGAAGTCGTTGTTGTAGCCGAACTGCTTGGACTGGGCGGCGGCGGTCTGCCGATCCAGGCTGAAGGCGGGCGCACCGGGCACGACCTCGTCGCCCCAGCGGATCACCACGGAGTGGTCGTACCCGTTGGGGACGACGAGGGTGTCGAGCTTGTTCGGCGGGATCGGCTTGAAGGTCAGCTTGCCGTTGCCCGCCCCGGCGGGAGGCACCGGGCCGCCGGCGGGCACGGGCGGGGCGGTGGGTGCCGCGGCGGCCGGTGCCGCGCCGGCGAGTGCGCCCGTGGCGGCGCTGGCGAAGCCGAGCACCAGCGCGCCGACCGCGCCGGCCCGGACCACGCCGCGCCGGGAGATCTCGGTGCCGACCACATCCCCGAAGTACGGGTTGTCGGTCGGGTTCGGCACCGGGTGGTCGCACGCGTTGCCGCACCGGTACAGACAGGTCATCGCGTCGCGGCTGCCGTGGCGGGTGCCGCCCAGCAGCGGAAGCAGGCGAGGCCGGTCGCTCATGAGGTGGAGCCTCCTGATCTCAACGTCGGAAGGCGCGCGGGTGATCGGCTCGCGCGCTCACCCGCCGGACGCTGCCAGGGCGCGGTGAGCGGGGATCGGCCCGGACCTGAACCGGACGTGAACAGCTCCGCGTTGACCTGCGGATGAACCGTTCGGCGTCACGGCACGTATGGAAGGGCGAACGCATCGCCGGTTTCCCCGCCGCCGGAAGCGAGGTACCGCCATCAGCGACCACGACGCCCAACTGCTGCGCGCGCTGCACGACGAGCATGCCGACGCGCTGTACGCGCACGCCCTGCGGCTCGTCAACGGCGATCGGCCCCGGGCCGAGGACCTGGTGCAGGAGACGCTTCTGCGCGCCTGGCGGCACCCCGAGTCGCTGGACCCGCGGCGCGGCTCGGTACGCGCCTGGCTGTTCACCACCGCGCGGAACCTCGCGATCGACGCCTGGCGGCGGCGCTCGGCCCGGGTCGGCGAGGTCTACACGGACGAACTGCCCGAGACCGCGGAGACGGTCGACGAGACGGAGCGTGCGGTGGAGGCGTGGACCGTCGCCGAGGCGCTCAACCGGCTCAGCCCGACTCATCGGGAAGTGCTTGTCGAGTGCTTCTACCAGGGGCGTTCGGTGGCGGAGGCGGCGGCGCGGCTGGGCGTTCCACCGGGGACGGTGAAGTCGCGTACCCACTACGCGCTGCGCTCACTACGGTTGGCGCTGGCCGAGATGGGGGTGACCGGGTGACAGGCTGCGAGTTCGCGCACGACGACGGGGCGTACGTGCTCGGTGCCCTCGCTCCGGCGGACCGGGTCGCCTACGAGCGGCACCTGGCCGGGTGCGCGCAGTGCCGGGAGGCGGTGGCGGAGATCGCCGTGCTGCCCGGCCTGCTGGGCCGGCTCGACCCGGCCGGGCTGGAGCAGTTCCTGGAGGTCGGGCCGGAGACGTCACGGGTGCCGGCGCTGCTCGACGCCGCGCGCGAGCGCAAGCGCCGCGAGCGGTCCCGCTCCCGCCGACGGTACGCGCTGACGGCGCTCGCCGCCGCCGCGCTCGCGGTGCTGGCGGGCGTCGGCGTGGGGCTCGTGCAGTCGCCGGCCGAACCGTCCAAGCCGCCGGTGGCGCTGGCCTCGATGCGGCCGGTGGCCGGGACGGTGCCGGTGCACGCCGAGGTGGGGCTGACCGAGACGCCGTGGGGCACCGAGGTCACCATGCACTGCGGGTACGACAGGCGGGCCGGGCACCGGGAGGCGTACACGTTCCGGCTGGTGGCGCACGGCCCGGACGGCGCGACGGAGCAGATCGGCTCGTGGCTCGCCGCCCCCGGTGACGACCTGCGCTTCTCCGGCGTCACCCGCTTCACCAAGGGCGAGCTGGTCCGCCTGGAGCTGCTCCGAGGAACGAACTCCCCCGTCCTGGCCTACGACCTCCGCTGACCCTTTCCCTTCCCGTTGATCTTGCACTTGTGGCCCTCGTTCCGGGCGGTTCGCCCCTTTCGCCGGGGCGGAAAGTGCAAGATCAGCGAGACGGGGTGGGGGTGGGGACGGCTGGGGTGCGGGCGGCCCGGCGGGTGCGGTGGGAGTGGCGCAGGGCGTCGGCGGTGAAGACGACCAGGGCGAGCCAGACCAGGGCGAAACCGGCCAGCCGGGCCGGCGGCATCGGCTCGTGGAAGATCAGCACGCCGCAGCCGAGCTGGAGGATCGGCGCGAGGTACTGCAGCATGCCGACAGTGGACAGCGGCAGCCGGTTCGCCGCCCCGGCGAACAGCAGCAGCGGGATCGCGGTGGCGGCCCCCGCCAGCACCAGCAGCGCGGTGTGCCCGGCCGACACGTGCCCGAACGTCGAGTCGCCGCGCGCCGACAGCCACCCCAGGTACGCCAGCGCGGGCAGTGCCAGCACCGCCGACTCGACGAACAGCCCTTCCGTGGCGGGCAGCGCGAGCCGCTTCTTGACCAGTCCGTACCCGGCGAAGCTGAACGCCAGGGTGAGCGCCAGCCAGGGCAGGCGGCCGTAGTCGACGGTGAGCACCGCCACCGCGAGCGCGCCCACGCCCAGTGCCGCCCACTGCGCCCGGCGCAGCCGTTCCCGGAGCACCAGTACGCCGAACAGCACGGACACCAGCGGGTTGATGAAGTAGCCGAGCGCCGTCTCCACCACCCGGTCGGAGTTGACGCCGTAGATGTACGTACCCCAGTTGACGGCGATCAGCGCGGCGGCGAGCCCGATGCCGGCGAGCGCCCGCGGCCGCCGGGCCAGCTTGCGCAGGAAGCCGGCGTGCCGCGTGGCGGCCAGCAGCAACGCCACGAACGCCACCGACCAGAGGATCCGGTGCGCGAGGATCTCCACCGGCCCGGCCGGGCGCAGCAGCTTCAGGTAGATCGGGAAGAAACCCCAGATCAGGTACGCGCCGACGCCGTACAGGTAGCCGAGCCGGAGCTGGTTCACCGCTCCACCGTAAGTGGTGGATCCTTGTCTTGGTCCTTATCGGTGACCGGCGTCACCCGCTGATCCAGCTCCATCCACCGATCCGCCGCGACCGGCCGGAAGCCGATCTTCGCGTAGACCCCGTGCGCGTCGAGCGTGGCGAGCAGGATCCGGCGTACGCCCAGCTCGTGCAGGTGGTCGCGAACCGCCCCGGCCAGCCAGGTGCCCAGCCCGCCACCCCGCTCGGCCGGGTCCACGTACACGTCGCAGAGCCAGGCGAACGTGGCCCCGTCGGTGACCACCCGGGCGACGGCGACCTGCCGGCCGTCACCCGGCCGGTAGACGCCGAAGGCGATCGAGCCGGCGAACGCGCGCGCGACAGTCTCCCGCTCGCGCCCCAGTGCCCAGTACGCGTCGGTGGAGAGCCAGACGTGCACCCGGTCCAGGTCGATCCGGGCCGGGTCGGTGCTGATCTCGTAGCCGTCCGCGCGGGTCACTGTGAACACGCGGCCGAGGCTAGTACCGCCGCCCCGCCCTCTCGCCAGCCAATTCCCTCCTGCTGGCCTGGTGAGCCCGGCCGGCCGCCGGGGCGACCGGCCGGGGCCCGGCGTCAGTCGCGGTCGAGGACGGCGCCGAGGATCCAGGTGACGATGCCGACGAACAGCGCGCCCAGCACCGCCTCCGGCCAGAACCCGTCCACGTGGAAGGGCAGCCCGGCCTCACCGGCGATCCAGCTGGTGAGCAGGAAGAGCAGGCCGTTCACCACGAGCGCGATCAGGCCGAGGGTCAGCAGGTAGAAGCCGCACCCCACGGTCTTGATGATCGGCTGGAGCACCGCGTTCACCACGCCGAAGATGACCGCGACGAGCACCAGCGTGATCACCGTCTCGGTGGCCGAGTCGGAGTCGAGCGAGATGCCCGGGATGAGCAGGGTGGCGAGCCAGAACGCCACCGCCGTCGAACCCACGCGAATCAGAAGACCCTTCAGGAAATCCATGGCCGGGATCGTGCCACGGCCGTACCACCAGGGGAAGGCTCGACCTGGTACGCGGCGGCGCGGCTCGTCAGTGCCGGGCCGGGCGACCGACCAGTTGCGACTCGACGGGCGTGGGCGAGAGCAGCGCCCAGCGCAGGGCCCGCCGGTTGACCACCGCCACCATGTCGTCCCGGATCCGGGTCAGCCACTCCGCGGAGCCGCCCAGGCCCAGCGCCGCGCCCGCCAGCGCGGCTTCGTCCGGGTCGAGCGGCTGTAGGATCGCCAGGTCCGCGCGGGCCAGCGCCTGCGTGTCGGCCGGGGTCAGCTCGTCGCGGACCAGCAGGACCGACTGCCAGGCGGCGGCCGGGCCGGCCGCCGGCGGCACCGGGCCGGCGTCCACCACCACCAGCAGCGGGTGCAGCGGCGAACCGGGCGCGCCGCCGACCGGACGACCCGGCGGAAGCAGCGGTACGCCGCCACCGAGCGTCCCGACACCCCGTACGAACGGCTCCCAGAACCGGGGACGGCCGGTCTGCACCACCACGCGCGCGCCGAGCGCCAGTGCCCGCAGCACGAGCAGTTGCGCCGCTGCGACGCCGCCGACGAGCAGCACCCGGGTCGTGGCCGGACGGAACAGGCGGACGGTGAGCGCGGCACCGTGCCGGTTCGCGCCCACCATCAGGCCGGCGGTGGCAGGCGGCAGGTCCAGCGCGGGCGGAGGCGAACCGGCCGGAGGCGCGGCCCCGCCGGTCACCGCCAGCGGCAACGTAGCCGCCAGCCCGGCCAGGTGCTCACCGTCGAGCCGGCGCAGCTCGCCGCCGACGTCACCGGCGACCCGGCGCAGCGTGCGCTCCGCGGTCGACAGCTCGGCCGCGCTGCCGGCCGCCACCCGTACCGCCAGCTCGGCCGGGACCGGCGTCGCGCCGACGCGCGGACCGGCCGTGAGCGCGACTGTGGTGGCGGTGGCGGGTAGCGCGAGCAGCCGTCCCACCAGCCCGCGGGCCGCCTCGCCGCGCGGATCCGGCCACCGGCGCAGACGCCAGGTGGCCTGCGCCAAGCCACCGACGGCGAGCAGCGGCCAGGTCTCCCGCACCGGGGCGCCGGGCTCGTGGTGGGCCAGTTCGGCGATCACCCGCAGCGCCGCGTCGCCGCCGAGCGGCCGTGCGGTGAGCGGGCCCAGCCGGCGGACGAGCCGCCGCAGGGTGCCGGACAGCGCCCGCAGCAGATCCTTGTCCGGCCAGCCATCGGCGCGCAGCACCTGGACGGCCAGCACCACCCGGGTCCGCCCAGCCACCCGGCCGTCGGTGAGCTGACGGTACGACGTACCCGCCGGGCCCTCCGCGACGGCGGGCGCGGGTGCGGGCGACGCCGAGAACACCAGCTGCAACCGGATCGCGGGGGCGTCCGGGCCGGCCGGGGGAAGTAGGTCGAACGGCGTGGGCAGCTCGGGCGCGTGGTCGCCGAGCAGGTCGTCCGGGTCGCCCAGCTCCAGCAGCGCGGTCAGGCCGGCGGCGTCGTGCACCACTGCCGCGCCGCCGGGCGCCTCCGTCGCGCCGACCACCGCGCCCGGCCGGAGCAACTCCAGCAGCGCCGCCGGCCCGGCCGCCGCCGGCAGGGCGCGGCGCCGGGTCAGGTACGCGGCGGCGGTGACGAGCCACTCGTGCAGCCAGCGGCCACGCACCCGCACCCAGGCGCCCGGCAGCAGCAGGGCCGCGACCAGCAGCGAGACGGCCGTCGGCACGACACCTCGACCGGCGGCCGCTACCAGCACCGCCACCGCGACCTGGGTCGCCACGATCTGACCGGCGCGCAGTCGCGCTGCCGGGCGGCTCGTCCATTGTGGTGTCCGAACCGGGACGGACGCGGGCCGCTCCGGCGCACTGACGGTCACCGCACCTCCTCGCCGGGCCTCCGCGTGACGTTGCCGTGGCTCATCGTAGTGGCCGAGTTGTCCACAGGGGAGCCCGAAGGGGTAGCAGAACCGAAGTCGGACGGCTACCGTCAGCGACGAAATCGTCGAGTTGCGTGTCCGCCGCCGCCGGGCTTCCCCCTCCACCGGCCCCGGGCCCCGCCGACGAGTCCACGGTGGTCACACGGTGGCCAGCCACGACCGAGGAGACGAGGTGACGTCCGGGATGTCCCAGACCCAGGCAGAAGCCGCGGTGATGCAGCAGACCGCCGCGAAGTTCGAGCAGGTCGACCAGTCGCTCCAGACCATGCTCAGCGGCCTGATGGCCGAGCTGGAGGTGCTGCAGCAGGCCTGGCGGGGCGCCGGTGGGCGCTCGTTCGCGCAGGTCAAGCAGCAGTGGGCGCAGGATCAGGCCGCCCTTCAGCGGGCGCTGCGCGAGACCGCCACCGCGATCCGTAGCGCCGGCCGCCACTACGACGTCTCCGACACCGAGGCCGCCGGCCGGGTGGCGGGCACCAACCGCGGCATCCAGCTGCCTCTCTGACAACCGGAAGGATCGAATTCATGGAGCACGGTGTGCTGGTCGTCAACTTCGCCGCCCTGCAACAGGCCGGCGCCGACATCCAACGGGCCCTGTCCACCCTGGAGAGCCAGCTCGGTCAGCTCGAACGCGACGCCGCCCCGCTGGTGGCGAGCTGGAACGGCGAGGCCCGCGAGGCGTACGAGGTGCGGCAGTCCCGGTGGCGGGCCGCCTCGCAGGACCTCCAGGCGATGCTGCGTGACATCAAGCTCGCCGTGGAGGACTCCGCGGCCGACTACCTCGACACCGAGAAGCGCAACGCCAACCTGTTCCAGTGAACCGACGCCGCGCGGCCCGGGCAGGTGACCCGGGCCGCGCGGCTTCACACGTGACCTGTTGTCATCTCGGCGTGACAGTGCCGGCCGGGTCGGCGGCCCGCCAGCGTCGCCGCGCGCCGCGCGGCAGCACCAGAGTGAGCGCCGCCACGAGCACCACCGCCCCGCCCGCCACGGCGGCGGCCAGCAGCGCCCGGTCCCGGGCCGAGTCCCGGCGGGACTGACGGGCCAGCGCGGCCGGATCCGGGCGGTCCTCGGGAAGCGTGGCACCCGGCCGGGTGCGGGAATCCGTCGCGCCGGCCGACTCGGTCACCGCCCGGTACGGGTTCAGCACCCCCGCGCCGTAGCCCGCGTCCCGCCCCGGCGCGGGGTCGGCGGCGGCCACGATCCGCCCGGCCACCTCGTCCGCGCTCAGCCGTGGCCGGTACTGGCGCAGCAACGCCGCCGTACCCGCCACGAACGGGGTGGCGTAGCTGGTCCCCTCCGCCCGTTGATGCCCCGACCGGGGCGCCGCCATCAGCACCTCGCTACCCGGGGCGACCACGTCCACGTACGAGCCGGTCTGGGAGAACGCGGAACGTGTCCCGTCCCGCCCGATCGAGCCGACGCCGAGCACCCCGTCGTACGCCGCCGGATAGGGCCGGGGATCACCGTTGTCGTGCAGGTTCCCGGCGGCGGCCACCACCACCACGTCCCGCCGCACCGCGTAGGCGACGGCGGCGCGTACCGCCGGGTCGTCCGCGTACAGGACGACCGAGAGGTTCAGCACGTCGGCGTCGTGGTCCACGGCCCAGCGGATGGCGCGGGCGAACCCGGCCGCGTCGACAGTACGCCCCGACTCCCGTCCCTCGACCACCTGCTGCTCGCTGACCCGTACCGGCAGGATGCGCGCGTCCGGCGCGAGGCCGCGGAACGCGACGCCGGGCTGCGGGGCGGCGGCGATGATGCTTGCCACCCCGGTACCGTGCCCGGCGCAGTCCCGGGTGCCGTCCCCGCCGCCGTCGAGGAAGTCGGCGCCGTCGAGTACGCGACCGGCGAGCTGCGGATGGGACCGGTCCACACCCGAGTCGACGACCGCGACGACGACTCCGGCGCCCGTCGCGAGCGGGGTGAGCCGGTCCGGGGCGTACCGCTGCTGCGGCCACGGCTGGTCCGCGACCGGGCGGGCCGGCGCGGGCGGCGAGGCGCAGCCGGCCGGCGCGCGAGCCGCCGACGCGGTGGCCGGAACTCCGGTGACGAGGAGCGTCGCCAGGGCGGCCACGACGGGGTACGCGACTGGCCGAGACATCGACGACCTCCGTAGCGTGTCGGCTCCGGAACGGGATGTTAGCGCCTCTCTCACTCCGGGGCCGCCCGTCGATGGGCAGAAGTCCTGATCTTGCCGCCACCTTGTAGGTTGTATGCGATGCCTGTGGCCTGTTCGCGGAAGGAGAGGTGGCCGTGACCGGATGGGAGCCGGCCACCGAGGCCGAGGTGGCGATGCGGGATGCGCTGCGCGCGCAGGACCAGCAGCAGTACTTCCGCGTGCTGACCCGTGTCGATCTCCTGCTTCCGATCGCGAGCGGGCCGTCCGCCGGGTGGGGCACCTGGACCGCCGGGGGTCGCACCCACGTCCTGGCCTTCACCTCCGTCGCCGCGCTGCGCGCGAGCCTGGGGGAGAACGCGGGTGCCACCCGCCGCGTCCCCTACCCGGATCTGGCGGCCGGCTGGCCCAACCCCGAATGGTGGCTGGCGGTCAATCCCGGCCTGCCGATCGAGGGCTACCTGCCCGCCTGGTACGTGGCTCAGCTCTCCCGGGGCGACGTCCGCCTGCCCGGCCGCACCATGGGCGCCCGCGCCCGGCTGGAACGGGTGGAGAACGCCACCCGGGGGGCCCGGAACACGGTGCCCGAGGCCGCGCCCCGGCCGCCTGCCGTTCCCGTCCCCCCGGCCGCCGTCACGCCCGCGACCGTGCCCCATGCCGCCGTCCCGCCGGCCGCTGTTCCGCCACCGGCCGTGCCGCCACCCGCGATGCCGCCCCCGGCCGTGCCGCCGGTCGCCGGTGCGCCCGGCCGGGACGAGCGGCTGATGGAGGCCGGTGAGCCGCCCACGGTACCGATGCGGGCCGCCTCGGTCCTGGGGCGACGGCTGCCCACGGTGCCGCCCCGCCGCCGAGGGCCGGACGGCGACGTCCCGAGCCGGACCGCTCCCGGTGCCGAGCCGGACACGGACGCCCTCGACGGCTGGCTCACCGACCTGCGCCGCCGCCCGGACGAGCCGGACCCGTTCGCCGCCGCCCCGGAGGCAGCCGCCGACGAGCCGCCGACGGCCGCCGCCGCTCCGCCGCCGGCCCGCTCCTTCTTCGAGCCCTCGTCCGGTGGCCGTTCGGCCCGTCGCCCGTCACCGCTGGATCCGTCGCGCCGGGCCGGTGAGCGTGCCGCCCCGCCGACCCGGTTCGCCGGCGGACAGCCGTTTCCGCGCCGGCGGCCGCTGAACGAGCCGGTACGCGAGGGCCCGACCGAGGCCTTCCCGACACGGACGGACGAGCCGTCGACCGTGCCCCGATCGGAGGAGGCCACCCAGGCGTTCCGGCCGACCCGCCCGTCCGAGGACGCGACCGAGGCGCTGCCCCGGCGGCACGCCGGCCCGGCCCCGGCCGCGCGGACCGCCCCGGCCACTGCGGCGCAGGCCGGACCGGCTACCGCCGCGCACGTCGGACCGGCCACTGCCGACGGGTGGGGGGCCGCGCCGGGCAGCACGGATGGTGACACCGCGCGGTGGGAGACGCTCGACGAGCCGATGGAGGAACTGCCGCCGTCGATCGCCGAACCGGTGTCCGCGCCGCCCGTGTCGCGCCGCGATTTCACCCCCATCGTCATCGAGGGCACCGTCATCGAGGCCCGCGACCTGACCGAGCCGGAGCCGGTCCGGTCCGCGCAGCCGACCGGCCCGATGCGTGCGGAACCGGCCGAGGGCGGGCCCTGGGCCGGCACCGCCGACCCGACGATGCCGCTCTCCGTGGACCGTCCGGTCGCCGACGACACGGTGAACCTCGCCGAGCCGGCGCCGACCCACCTCGGTGGACCGGACCGGAGTTCGGAGCCCGACGAGTCGACGGTGTCGCTCGCGTCCGCGTCCGAGCCCACCACGTCGCTGTTCGAGCCGTCGTCCTCGGCCGGCGAGGTCACGGCGCCGCTGTTCACGTCGTCATCGGCCGAGCCGACCGTCTCGCTGTTCGACCCGGCGCCCGCCGAGCCGACCGCGCCGCTGACCGGTCCGGCTGAGGGCGAGCCGACTGCGCCGCTGTCCACGTCGCCGGCTGAGGCTGAGCCGACGGTGTCGCTCACGTCGGCGCCCGAGCCGACCACGTCGCTGTTCGAGGCGTCGTCCTCGGCAGACGAGGCCACGACGTCGCTGTTCGCGTCATCGCCGGCTGAGCCGACGGTCTCGCTGTTCGACCCCGCACCGACCACGCCGCTGTCCGATCCCGCTCCGGCGGAGCAGCCGACCGTCTCCCTCTTCGAGCCGGCGGCCAGCGACGACGAACCTGTCACCACGTCGCTGTTCGCGTCCAGCGACGCCACCGTCGCGCTGTCCCCGCCGACGGCGGAGCCCGCGGCACCCGCCACGCCAGACGATCCGCCGGCCGCCGAGTTCGTACCGGCGAACGACGTCGAGGAGGACCTGCTGGCCGCCGCGGGCAGCGGCAGCACCGACGGTTTCCTCACCACCCTGCTGCTGGCCCGGGTGCTGCTGCCGGTCGCGCCCGACTCGGCCACCGGCAGCCGGCCGGGCGACGCCGGCTTCGTCTGGCATGCCGACCACGTCGACGGCGAGCGGTGCGTCTCGGTCTACACCTCGCCGGAACGCCTGGCCGAGCACACCGAGGGCCAGATCGAGACGGTACGGGTCAAGTTCGTGCAGCTCATCCGCAGGTGGCCGGACGCGGCCTGGTCGTTCCGGGTGAACCCGGGCAGCCCGGTCGGCGCGACGTACCCGGGGGAGCAGGTTCTGGCGCTCGCCAACTGGGCGGCCGAGGTGGGTCTCGGCGACGACCCGGAGCCGGCCGCCGCGCCGCAGCCGGCGGAACGACAGCGCCCGGAGGCGCCCACCATCGCCGCGAACCGGCCGGTGACCATGCAGAAGGCGATCGCGGCGAGCCAGCTCGCGTACTACCTGGAGCGTGGCTACGACCGGGTCTCCGGATTCGTGCACCGGGCCGGGGAGCTGGCGCATCTGCGTACCCCGGCGGAGCTGTACGGCGCGCTCGGGCTCGGCCACCCGGGCTCGCCGTTCTCCCCCGACGACGAGGAGATCTACCTGCTGCGCTGGCCCGCCTACCGGCCGAGCCTCTACCGGATCCCGTACGGCGGCCCGAACGAGGCGGCGATGCGGGCGATGGAGGGCTGGGTGATCGAGCGGCCCCCGTTCCGCGGCAACGGCTTCGCGCCGGGGGAGAGCAGCGACGTGATCGCCGAGTTCAAGGTGGACAGCGCCCGGCTCCCGCACGGCGCCGAGCTGTGGCGGGTCGGCGCCGACGGCGACAGCAGGCTGGTCGCGGTCCTTGACACCGACGAGCTGCTGTGGCGGAAGGCGGGCGAGGCGTGAGCCGCGACGGCTACGTGGCCCGCTGGCGGGGCCGGGAGTACCAGGCCAGCCCCGACGGCGACGACATCCGCCTCTACCAGCCCGGCCCGGACGAGGGATTCACCGAGGTACGCCCCGGCCGGTACGTCCGGGTGGTGCCGGCCGCCGAGGTCGACGATCTGGCGTACGTGCGGACCACCTGCACCTGGCAGGGGCAGCCGTTCATCGTGCTGGCCGAGCACGAGGGGTGGCTGCGGCTGGAGTACACCGGTGGGCGCTGGCCGGTGGCCGAGGCGATGGGGCTGGAGGCGTTCGACTTCGGCGTCTACCAGGGCTGGGCGCCGGCGGCCGAGGTGGCCGACCTGGGCGAGCAGCGGGTCTGAGTCAGGACTTCGCCCAGCGCAGAATCTCGCCGAGCACCAGGTCGCGCGCCTCCACGTGCGGGAAGTGGCCCACGTCGTCGAGCAGCCGCCACTCGTACGGTGCGGTGACGTAGCGGCCGGAGCCCTGGGCGGTACGGGGAAGTGAGGCCCGGTCGAGGGCGCCGTGCAGTTGCAGGGTCGGCGTGACCAGCGGCTTCTGCATCAGCTTCACGAAGCGGTAGCCGTGCAGCCGCAGCACCGAGCGGAATGCCCAGCGGTAGCCCTCCATCGCGCAGAACGCGGCCTGCGGTATCTGCATCGCCACCCGGCAGCAGTGCGCGTAGTCGGCGAAGTCGGGGCCGGACACCCAGCGCGGCCCGCCCCACCGGCGCAGGATCTCCTCCACCTCGGCGGCGTCGTCGCGGGTCAGCACGTGCTCGTAGCGGGGGAGCTGGAACTTCAGCGTCGCGGTGGCCGAGGTGAACTGGCCGCGCGGGTCGGCGAAGATGGCCGCCCGCAGCCGCAGCGGGTGCGGCGCGCCGAGCACCACGAGCCGCCGGACCAGGGTCGGGTGGAAGGAGGCGGCGGTCCAGCCGATCAGCCCGCCCGCGCCGGTGCCGACAACGGTCGCCGACCGCTCACCGAGCGCCCGGATCAGGCCGGCGACGTCGGCGGCGAGCGTGTAGCCGTCGTACCCCCTGGGTGGTTTGTCGCTCGCGCCGTAACCGCGCAGGTCGACCGCGACCGCCCGGAAGCCCGCGTCGGCGACCGCCGGCAGCATCTCGTGCCAGGCGTACCAGTATTCGGGGAAGCCGTGCAGGAAGAGCACCATCGGACCGGTGCCCGCCTCGACGACGTGGAACCGGCTGCCGTTGGCGCCGACGAACCGGTGCGTCCACGGCCCTTCGGGCAGGACGCAGGAGTCGTCGACGGGTCCGCCGCGCTGGTCGGTCATGGGGCACAGCCTAGGGCCGCCGGTCACCCACCGGACCCGCAGGTGACGAGGATCAGGGATTTCTCCGGGCGGTCACCTGGAACCGCGCACCCGGGCCGACTCCCGGCGTCGTGCGCGGCCTGCCACCGGCTGTCACTCCTCGATGATCCGCATGGGGATGCCCGGTCCGCAGTCGACGGAGCGGTCCCGTGCGGTGAGCCGCAGCGTGACCAGGTCGCCCTTGCGCAGCTCACCGGCGTTCGGGCCGTACACCGCGTACTCCGTGCCGTTCTCGTCGATCAGGCCGTAGCACGGCCCGGAGCCGCCCCGGGTGATCCAGCCGGCGACGACGCCCGTCGGCCGGTTGTCGGTCGGCGTCTTCGGCGGCCCGGTGGGCCGCCGAAGCGTCGGCAGGTCGGTCGCGGACAGCGGGGTGGGGTGATCGGCGGGCGAGGCGGGGCCGCTCGCGGCCGGCTGGTGGTCGTCGGACACGGATCCTCCGTCTCGGCCGCGCCGGCGATCAGCCCGTCGCGGGGCGGCCGGCAGCGTGGTGCGGGTGTCGAACGGATGGGACGCGGGCGGGGTACGCCGGGTTCCCGGAAAGGGCGATGCCCGGGCGGGTGAACCGCCCGGGCATCGTGTGGTGCGTCGATCAGTGGATCAGGAGAAGCGGACCTTCAGCGAGGTGCCGTTCTGCTCCAGAACCTTGATCTTGGTGCCGGTGGCCGGGAGCTTGACACCGTGGTTCGGCAGCTCCGGGTACCAGTACTGCTTGGTGTCGTCGAACAGCGGCTGCGCCGCCTGGCCGCGGATGTACTGCGGCTGGCTGTTGAGGTGCAGCGTGAACGAGTCGGCCTTCTTCAGGCTGAACGGCGCGTCGTAGACCTGGACGCGGGCCCGCCAGGGCGCCCCGGTCAGGTTGTAGATCGGCCGCGGGTGCGCGTCGATGATCATGTTCCGACCCTCACCCGGGTGCGCGAACGTGTCGTTGTCCGCGAACCGGAGGTTCCAGTAGGAGATCAGCAGACCCTCCTGGTACGCGTAGTGGTCCACGTAGTCCGGGCGGGTGTTCGCGTAGCCGAAGAAGTACGGGCCGGTCTTGAGGTACTTGTCGTACGAGACGTACGACCGGTTGCCGGCGATGTAGTAGTTGTCGAACTTACGGGTGTAGGTCTCCTCGACGATGCTGAAGCCGCTGAGGGTCCAGCCGTTGGCACCGGCCTCGGCGCCGTCGGTGAGGAGGGTCTGACCGTCGGCGGTCACGGTGATCGCGTCACCGTAGAAGCCGCCCTCGGAGACACCGCCGTCCGTCTGGTAGCGCAGCCGGAACTGCACGACGTTGCCGGCGACCGCGTCCATCGGGATGTTGACGTCGACCCACTGGTCGTTGCTGGAGCCGTCCAGGGCGTAGCGCCCGGGGGAGATCTCCTTCAGCGGGGTGCCGTTGGCCGTACCGGGCAGCGAGGTCCAGGTCTGGCCACCGTCGGTGGACGCCTCGAAGAACAGGTAGTCGTAGTCCGCCTCGATGCTGTAGCGACCCTTCATCGACAGCGCGGCGCTGGTCTTCCCGGTGAGGTCGACAGTGCGCGTCATCGTGGTGTTCAGGTCGTCGTCGTTGCCCGAGAAGAACTGCTTCGTACCCTCGAACGGCTTGCCGTTCTGGAACGTGTACTCCCGCTGCGGCAGCACCACCACGGCGCCCTGGGCCTTATTGGAGTTGTACTCCTGCGGGCCCAGCTCCAGGGTGCGCTTCTGGCCGGCCACGACGACCTCGTAGTCGAGCCAGCCGAGCTGGAGCTTGTTCCAGGCGCCGAGGTCGCCACCGCGCTCGCCGATGCCGCCGTCGTTCTTGGCGCCGAGCCGGCTCTGGGCCATCAGGGTCCAGTGCTCGTTGTTGTTGTCCCCACCGCTTACCACGTTGTAGTCGTCCGGCAGACCGAGGTCGTGGCCGTACTCGTGGTAGAAGACGCTCCGGCCACCGTTCTCCGGCTGGATGGTGTAGTCACCGATCCAGACGCCGGTGTTGCCGATCTGGGTGCCGCCGGCCGGGAAGTTCTCCGGGCCGGTGTTGCCCTGGTCGCTGGCGAAGGCGTACCACCGGTGGCTCCAGATGGCGTCCTCACCCTGGTACGGGTCACCGTCGGCCTGGTCGCCGCCGGCGTGGACGATCTGGAAGTGGTCGATGTAGCCGTCCGGCTCGTTGAAGTTGCCGTCGCCGTCGAAGTCGTACCGGTCCCACTCGTCCATCGCCTTGACGTCCGCGGCGATCTCCGCGTCGGAGCGGCCCTGCGCCTTCTGGTCGGCGACCCACTGGTTGGCGGCGTCGCGGACCAGCGCCCAGGTGTTGGTGCAGACGTTCGAGGCGCACGGGTAGCCGTCGGAACGGCCGTAGCGAGCCTCGTTGTACCGCACCTTCACCCAGTTGGTGACCTCGCCGTCGACGCTGTACCGACCCGAGGACTGGGCCTCGTAGTACTGCTTCAGCGACTCGTCACCCGGGTTGGTGCCGAAGTACAGCTGCCGGTAGTGGTCGGCGCTGTAGTCGGCCTGCCAGACCGTGGAGTTGTCCACCGCCCGGTTGGGCTGCGGAATCTGGTTGCGGAGCGGGCCGTCGAACCGGGTCGGGCCCGGGGTGTCCGGGTCGGTGTCCTGGTCCGGGTAGCTCGGGTGCCGCTCGTCGCCGAACTCCGCGAGGATGACGAAGATCTTGTCGGTCCGTTCGCGGGAGAGTTCGACGTACTGGTCCTTGGTCGGACCCTTGCCGGCCTTGGTGCTCTTGGCGGACCTGCCCGCCGAGGGGCCTTCGGCAGCGCGCTCGCCGACCTTGACGACCGTGCTGCCGTTGATCTTCTGGGCCTTCGCCCTGCCGGACAGGACCTCGCTCAGGCCCTCCTGGCGCAGCGCGCGCCGCTTCTCCTCGAGCGGGTTGGGCAGGTCGTGCTCAGCCTGCGCAGGCTCGGCCACCGACGGAGCGGCGGCCGGCAGCTTCGGCGTCGGCGCGGCGCTGGCGGCCGTGCCTGCCACCAGCCCCGTCGCGGTCAGCGAAAGCCCGAGCAGACCCACTGCGACTTTGCGCACGTGGTACCTCCGGTGTGAGGGAACCGGCCCAACTGGGGGTACGGGCCGGTGGAACGTCCCACTAGTGGGACCAAGGGTGAACATAGACACTGCTGCGACTGGTGGGAAGATGTGTGCGTCGATTTGTAGCAACTTTTTGTTGGGGATGCTTTTCACCGTCACACGTCGCACCGTCTGCGAGGCGTTGACCAGCAGTGATGCGTGGATCATGTAGTGCAGTGACAGTCATGGATCAATTGGTTACGCGGAAGGGCCGGGAGCGCTCACGCTCCCGGCCCTTCCCTCATCGGCACCGTTCAGATCATTTTTCGGTCATTCCGGTTCCGCTTTGACCGTACCGCTCAGCTACGCGGCGGGACCACGTACACCTGGGCGTACGAGTTGTCCTTGGCGGCCCGCTTGATGATGATCGAGACGCCGTACTGCACGCCCGCGTCACCCGGGTTGCCGGTGCCGAGCACGATCGCCCCACCACCCAGCGTCGAACCGTAGTAGTCCGTCGCGGGAGTGCCGTCCGGGTTCACCACCCGGGTCGTGTACTGCTGGTTGCCCCGCGACGGGATGACCACCGAGGCGTCGTTGTCCCGCGAGTACGCGGCGCCGTCACGGATCTCGATGCCCGGGTACCAGCCCTTGGCGTCGGTGAAGCCGCGCACCGGAGCCTGCGGGCCGAACTTCGTGCAGTACTCGCTGTACGGCTCGTCCGCCGCCTCCAGGCACTCCTTGAACGGGTACGTCGGCTTCAGGCCGAACGCGGCGTTGGAGGACTGCGGCCGGCTGGGCAGGTTCTTCAGCACCGACGGGTCCTTCTCGGCCGCGACGCCCTTGCGGCGCAGCGGGTCGTTGTGCGAGTCGACGATCAGCAGACCGCCCTTGGCGCCGTAGCTGGGCAGCGCGGTCATCTGCGCGGTGACGTGGTTGACGTCGCCGAGCTGGGTGTCCCGGTACCAGACCAGCATGCCCGGCGCGTTGTACGCGATCCGGTCGACCTTCCAGGCCTCGTGCGAGTAGACGGTGTCGTAGGTGTACTTCAGGCCCTTGTCGAAGCCGTCGAAGTTACGCCACTCGGCCAGGTAGTAGTGCGACTTCACCTGGGTGCCCGAGTCGATGTACCAACCCGCGCCGCTGGTGTCGGTGAAGGTGCCGCCGGTCTGGGTCCAGCCCGCCGCGCCGCTCTCCACGTCGTCGCTCCAGGTGGTGGCGCCGCCGCCGGTCACCGAGAAGTCGTCGGCGAACCAGCCGCGCTCCACGAACGCCTCGTCGGTGGCGTACCGCAGCCGCACCTGCACGGTCTGCCCGGCGTACGACGACAGGTCGACGTAGTCGTGCCGCCAGCCGCCCGTGCTGCCGGTCAGGCCGTACTTCTTGTTGCCGAAGTCGACCATGCGGCCGTTCGGGTCGGCGTAGCCGTCGTTGGTGGAGACCAGCGCGCCGCCCTCGGCGTACACCTTCTGCTCGTTCCAGGTGGTGCCGCCGTCGGTGGAGACCTCGACGAAGCCGAAGTCCCAGTCCGCCTCGATGACGTAGTTGTTCCACATCCAGAACTTCGCGTCGGCGGCGTTCGGGACGGTCACCGTACGGCTGAGCTTGACGTCGGCCCAGTTCTGGTCGGCGCCGGAGTACCACATGTTCCCGCCGCTGTGCGGCGTCGCCAGTGAGATCACCTTGTCCGGCAGGTCGATCTTGATGCCGTCCTCGGTGCCGACCGGCGTACGCGACGTCTGCCCGAGGTTGACCAGCTTGGACCGGTCACCCGGTCCGAACGTCTTCGGCTCGGCCCAGCCCAGCACCCACTTGTCCCAGAGACCCATGTGCGTGGGCAGCGCCTGGAAGATCTCACCGGAGTGCGAGCCGGACGCCATCAGGTCCCAGAAGTCCACGTCGGAGTCGGCGTTGCCGGACGTGTCGTAGAGGTCCGGCAGGCCGAGGTCGTGCCCGAACTCGTGGGCGAAGACGCCGACGCCGGCGTCCTCCGGCTGCACGATGTAGTTCGACACCTTCAGGTTGGTGCCCGGGATCGTGTAGCCACCGGCCACGGTCGAGGAGTGCGCCCAGACCGAGTAGATGCCGACGTCGCCGCCACCACGGGACTTGCCCTGGTTGGCGTGCACCAGCACGAGGTGGTCGATCACGCCGTCCGGTTCGTGGTAGTTGCCGTCGCCGTCGCGGTCGCTCTGGTCCTCGATGTCGTAGTCGGCCCAGGGGAAGTCCGGGTCGGCCGCGGCCAGCGCGTCGATCGCGTCGGTGGCGAGCCGGCCGGCACCCTGCGGGTTGTCCGGGTGGCCGTTCATCGACTGCTCACGCCCGGCGACCCAGTTGCCGTTCTCGTCCTGGAAGCAGCGCGAGGCGGCGTACCAGCCCTCCGAGTGCGGCACCGTGATCCACGGGCTGGCCTGCCCGTCCACGGTGTACGCGCCCTTGGACATCTCCAGGTACATGTTGTGCATGGTCCGCCCGGCGAGGCTGATGCCCGGCTTGCCGTCCGGCCCCTTCAGGTCCTTGCGGACCCGCTCGGTGATGCCCTTCTTGCTGTAGAGCATCTTGTCGTAGTGGGCCGGGGAGAAGTCCGGCACCCACATCGAGTTGTTGTCCTTGTGCGGCAGCGTGGCCGGGTTCGGGATGGTGTTGTGCCGCGGCCCGTTCTGCACGGTGCCGGGAACGCAGGTGCGGTCCTCGAACACCGTCTTCGGGACCATCACGTTCGTGAAGTCGTCGTTTGCGTTGTCGTTGAACTCGACGAGCAGCGTCAGCAGCTTGGCGGTCTGCGTACTCTTGGCCTTCTTGATCTTGCGAGGGCTCTGGCCGGTCCGGATGGACTTGGCCTCCAGCTTGGCCAGCTCGCGCGCCGCGATCGGGTTGCCCCCGGCGTACTTGCGGTCGTAGGCGCGGGCCTCGTCCGCCGGCGAGGAGAAGATGCCGTCGCGGCCCTTGACCTCCTTGCCGCCGGTGTCCGGCTGGACCTCGGGCTCGGCGTAGTTGATGTAGTGCTCGTCCGCCCCGATCGTGACCGGTGCGGACCGGGCCGGCTGAGCCGCCGCGCTGCCCGTCACGGTCAGCGACGTGGCCGCGAGCGCGATGGCGGGCAGTGCGACGAGTAAGCGTCGCCGTGCCCTGTGCTGCGACATGGGGAGCATGCCACTCCGTTCGTAGGGAATGGTGAGGGACCGGCCGTCTCAGTGACGCTCGTCGAAATCCGCCGGTTGGCTGAACGTAACCGACGACGAGCGACATCGACAGAGTTGATCAGGCCCTCTGGCCGATCAGGTCAGTCCCGGCTCCCCCGATCGACCGGCGCGGATCCCGGATGCGACGAGGGGGCGGACCGCCCGGCGGCCCGCCCCCTCGTCATCGCTCGACGTCAGTCCTCGTCGGACTTCCCGCCGCTCATCCCCGACGAGATCAACTCCATCACCGAGGAGTCCTGGAGCGTGGTCACGTCGCCGAGCGACCGGTTCTCCGCCACGTCCCGCAGCAGCCGGCGCATGATCTTCCCGGAGCGGGTCTTCGGCAGCTCCGGCACCAGCATGATCTGCCGCGGCTTGGCGATCGGGCCGAGCGTCTTCGCCACGTGGTTACGCAGCTCGGCGATGAGCTGCTCGCCCGCGTCACCGGAGATCTCCGCGCTGCCGCGCGGAATGGCGAACGCGACGATCGCCTGGCCGGTGGTCGGGTCGGTCGCGCCCACCACCGCCGCCTCCGCCACCGACGGGTGGCTGACCAGCGCCGACTCCACCTCGGTGGTGGAGATGTTGTGGCCGGAGACCAGCATCACGTCGTCCACCCGGCCGAGCAGCCAGATGTGCCCGTCGTCGTCCTTCTTCGCGCCGTCACCGGCGAAGTAGACCCACTCGTCGCCGGTGTTCGCGCCCGCGCCGAACCGGGACCAGTACGTCTCCAGGAACCGGTTGTCGTCGCCCCAGATGGTCCGCAGCATCGACGGCCACGGCTCCTTCAGCACCAGGTATCCGCCGCCGCCGTTGGGCACCGACTGACCCTGGTCGTCGACCACGTCGGCGACGATGCCGGGCAGCGGGCTCATCGCCGAGCCGGGCTTCGCCTCGGTCACGCCGGGCAGCGGTGAGATCATGATGGCGCCGGTCTCGGTCTGCCACCAGGTGTCCACCACCGGCAGCTCGCCACGGCCGACGTGCTGGCGGTACCAGATCCACGCCTCCGGGTTGATCGGCTCACCGACGCTGCCGAGCAGGCGCAGCGACGACAGGTCGTACCCGGCCGGGATGTCCTCGCCCCACTTCATCATGGTGCGGATCAGCGTCGGCGCGGTGTACAGGATGGTCACCTTGTACTTGTCGACGACCTCCCAGAACCGGCCCTTGTGCGGGGTGTCCGGGGTGCCCTCGTACATGACCTGGGTGGCGCCGTTGGAGAGCGGGCCGTACACGATGTAGGAGTGCCCGGTCACCCAGCCGATGTCGGCGGTGCACCAGTAGACGTCCGTCTCCGGCTTCAGGTCGAACACCGCGTGCGTGGTGTACGACGCCTGGGTCAGGTAGCCGCCGGTGGTGTGCAGGATGCCCTTCGGCCGGGCGGTCGTGCCGCTGGTGTAGAGGATGAACAGCGGGTGCTCGGCGTCGAACGCCTGCGCCTCGTGCTCCGGCGACGCCGTCTCCACCGTCTCGTGCCACCAGTGGTCCTTCGCCGACCAGGCGACCTCCTCACCGGTACGCCGGACCACCAGCACGTGCTCCACCGACGGGCAGTTCGCCACCGCCTCGTCCACGGTCGGCTTGAGCGCCGACGGCTTGCCCCGGCGGAAACCGCCGTCCGCGGTGATCACCACCTTGGCGCTGGCGTCCTGGATCCGGTTGGTGAGCGCGTCGGCGGAGAAGCCGCCGAAGACCACGCTGTGCGTGGCGCCGATCCGGGCGCAGGCGAGCATCGCCACCGCCGCCTCCGGGATCATCGGCAGGTAGATCGCCACCCGGTCACCGGCGGTCACGCCCAGCTCGGTCAGCGCGTTCGCCGCCTGACAGGTGAGCTTGTGCAGGTCGGCGTAGGTGACGGTACGGGTGTCGCCCGGCTCGCCCTCCCAGTGGATCGCCACCTTGTCGCCGAGGCCCGCCTCGACGTGCCGGTCCAGGCAGTTGTACGCCACGTTGAGCCTGCCCCCGGTGAACCACTTCGCGAACGGGGCGTTCGACCAGTCGAGCACCTGCTCCCACGGCTGGGCCCAGGCGAGCCGGCCGGCCTGGCGCTCCCAGAAGGCGAGCCGGTCACCGGCCGCCTCCTCGTACGCCTCGACGGTCACGTTGGCGTTCGCGGCGAGTTCAGCCGGCGGCGGGAACTGGCGCGTCTCGTTCAGCAAGTTGGCCAATGCCTCGCTCATGCGGTGACTCCTTCGTCGCGTGACCTGCGTCTCCTGATGCGGGGAAGGTTAGTCCCGGCGTACCCCGGCCGCGAGCGCCCGGCCCCTCACCGCGCGCCCAGTGGCCCTCCCCTCGCGCCGAGGTGTAAGGAAGGGCACCTCATTAACGCCTCCGGTGGAGGAAGGGCCCCTTGTTGACAACCCCGGGCCTGGGGGGAGCCGGGCGGTCGCTAGCGTGACGGGGTGACCACCGATCCGCTCGCCCCGCTGCTCGCGCTCGCCGACGTCGCCACCGCCGTCGAGCAGGCCCGCGAGCGGGTCGATCTGGCCCACCGGCACCGCGCGCTGCGCCGCCAGGGCGGCCAGGTCGCCGCCGAGGTCAGCCTCCGCTCCGCCGTGGCCAGCGCCGCGCTGGAGGGCCGCGTCCACGACCGCGAGGAGGTACGCGCCGGCACCGTCACCGACCCGGTGCTCCAGGGTGCGCTGCGGGTCGCCGGGGCGCTGCCCGGCCTCAGCGACCTCTGGCCGAAGGCCCCCCGGCAGGTGATGGCCCGGCTGCACGTACTCGCCGCCCGCGACGTGGTGACCGAGGAGGAACTGGGCCGGCCGGTCGCCGACCCGGTGGTCGCGGCCCGCCTCGACGGCCTGGCCGCCCTGGTGGCCGGTGGCACCAAGGTGCCACCGCTGGTGCTGGCCGCCGTCGTACACGGCGAGTTGCTGAACCTGCGCCCGTTCCCGGGCCCGTCCGGGGTGGTGGCCCGCGCCGCCGCCCGGCTGGTGCTGATTTCCACCGGTTTCGACCCCCGCGGGCTGGTCGCGGTGGACGTCGGTCACCGTGAGCGCGAACCGGAGTACGTGGGCGCGGCCGGCGCGTTCGCCACCGGCACACCCGACGGCCTGCGCTCCTGGCTGCGGCACTACATGACGGCGGTGGAGGTCGGCGCCGAGCAGATCACGCTGATCGGAGACGAGATCCTCGCCGCGTCCTGACGGGCGCGAGGCGTCAGGCGGTGGGTGCGGCGGCGCGGGTGCGGCGGTGCCGGCCGTACCAGGCGATGCCGATGGCCACGCCGACGCCCACGCCGAGTGCCGCCGCCGCGACCGGCACCGCCGGCCGCTCGCGCAGCCGGCGGCCCAGCGGGATCGGGTGCCGGAACTCCAGCACCGGCCACGCGTTCTCCAGCGCCAGCTTGCGCAGCGCCCGGTCCGGGTTGACCACCGTCGGATGCCCCACGCACTCCAGCAGAGGCCGATCGGAGTACGAGTCGGAGTACGCGTACGAGTCGGCCAGGTCGTAGTCGCGCTCCAGGGCCAGTTCGCTGACCGCCTCGACCTTGCTCGGGCCGGCGGCGTAGAACTCGACCTCTCCGCTGTAGCGGCCGTCCACCACGCCCATCCGGGTGGCGATCACGTCGGTGATCCCGAGCAGCTCACCGATCGGCCGGACCATCTCGTCGCCGGACGCGGAGACCAGCACCACGTCCCGCCCGGCGGCCTGGTGCTCCTCGATGAGGGCGGCCGCCTCGGCGTACACATAGGGGTTGATCAGTTCGTGGAGTGTCTCCGCGACGATCTGGCGGACCTGTTCCACCGGCCAGCCCTTGCAGAGCGTGGCGAGGTAGTCCCGGGTGCGGGCCATGGTCTGCTCGTCGGTGCCGCCCAGCCGGAACATCAACTGCGCGTACGCCGACTTGACCACGTCACGCCGAGTGATCAGCCCGTCCCGGTAGAACGGCCGACCGAACGCCAGGGCGCTCGACTTGGCGATGACGGTCTTGTCGAGATCGAAGAAAGCGGCGCTACGGCCCACGGCGCGAAAGTCTAGCCCGACCGGAGGCATCGAGGCGTCCGCCCGGGTCGCGAAAGCCGACGAGCACCCGGCGGAGTGACGGTGGTCACAGGTAGCTATCGATGAATTTAGCTTTGCGTGGAGTGAACAACACTCGACGTATAAGGGTCGACTGCGGCATGCTTGTCCTCGCGACGGGAGTTCGCATACCCGGCGTCGATGGGCCTCGGCGGTTGCACCCCCCGTAACCGCTGAGTCGGTTCGGCTCGACCCCCCCGGAGCCGAACCACAAGACGACCCCCGTC